>NZ_JAIXYH010000014.1 GCF_027490375.1 Flavobacterium sp. | reverse complement strand
GAGTTAGCGACAGCAGCGGTTATAAACCAAAGTTTGCGCGTTGCGGGCTGTGATTTTGGCGAGCGACCAACGGAAGCTACGCCAAAACGCTAGCGCACAAGAAGCAAACGAGGTTTATTGGAGCGAATGGCGCGGCGCGCGATGCATTTCCACCGAACGTGTGCGCGCAACTTCCAAAGAAAAGAAATAGGCAAGTTTTCCCTAGCGTTTACCGTTTGGGTTTGGATTTCTTAGGCGTAAACATAACGCCAAAGTAGGTAGCATTTCCGCTAAGATTTATTTCGTTGGGTACATTAACTGTTGGATTTGCCGAAACAATATTACTGTTTCGAACGGTGTTACTGTACCTGTTGTTTTTTTCGATAAATGCTGCAAACTCCCCGCCTGAGGTTAAATAGTTTCCTGACAAACGAAGGTTGTATTTAAAACGCATAATATCGGACTCATATCGCGCTAATCCTGAAATTATGGCTCCCGACTCATCCGTTGAAAATAGTGAATACGCCTGCTGATTTGTATCGAATTCAAACCCCAGCCCGCCGCCAAAATTAAGGGAAAATCGAGGTGAAATAGAGTAGCGGTAATTATACGACAGCCCAAATTCAAAACGAGTGCTACTTTCTTTATCTGCTAAAAAGAAACTCCGTCCGCCTAAATTATTTGCAAAAGAGCTATTTTTATACCTCACACGGTGATATTTAAAATCGGCTGATAGCGCGTGCGATTTAAACTGAAAAAAGCGATAAGCAAGCGAGAGCCCGTCGATTGGTTGAACTCGAGAAAAATCGGTCGGACTGTAGTTGTTTTCGATCCGTGCACTGCTGCTGTAAATAGGTCGGAATGTGCCTATCGTTAACCGACTAATACTATCATAAGCGGTTTGCGCTGTTGCGGTAAAAAAGCAAACAGACATGAAAAGTTGTAGTGCTAAATTTTTAGTACGCATATTTTTATTTTTCTTTTTTAATAAAACTAATCGCAGCGTTACAAGTATCAAACGAAGTTAAAAAATTTTCTTGCACAAACGTTCAGTAAATTGCCAAATAAGAGAACTTTAACTATGTTAGAATGGAAAATTACATAAAACGAAAAAAGCACCGCTTTTTCACGGTGCCATTTATTTAATTATTGCTTTTTCTTCTTTAGAAATCCTTTTCGAGGAGTGAAAGTTAAACCGAAAGAATAATAATCACCGTCGTTATCGAATATACCAAAATTTCTGTTTGATGGCTCAATGTCATCAAATACCTCGAATTGACCATTAATATACCGGCTTTTCCAATTTCTATTTTGTTCAAGATATAAACCAACTTCACCACAATTTAATAAATAATTTACAGATATTTTAAAGTTATATCTTGAAACCGATGTACGATATTCTGTGTAAGAAAAAAAAGGTCTTTGATATTCCACCCAATTTTCGTCAGAGAAAAAACTCTGCGAAATTACTGATTCACTGTTACCGTTTCGCTCATAACTAACTCCAGCATAAAAATTTACTGACATATAATTGGTTATCTTCTGTCGATAGTTGTAAGACAAACCGACTTCATAATTTGTAACTGCCTGTCTAGAAGGCATAAAAAACATACTTTCTCTCGGAAGACCAGAAACAACATCAACGACAGTGAAATTGCTCTTTAGGCGCGAACGCATTTTATATGTTCTAAATTCAAAATTTATACCATGATTTTTGTATTGCAGTATTCGTGCTCCAAGAAAAAAGCCAGTGGAAGGATCCATTTCGAATGTAGCGAAATTAATATTTTGATCTCTATAGTATTTTATCTCATCGAATTTTGGCGCAAACAAACCTATCGAAAACCGACTTATGCTGTCGTAAGCGGTTTGTGAAAAACATTGCTGAAAAACCAAAAAACAAATAATTGAGAGATATTTAAATTTATTGCTCATAAAAAGGTAATATCACCTGAAAGGCAGGATTTGTTGAGGAACTAGCTGCGCTGTGGTTACAAAACAAGGAGCTATTTCCGTTGACAATCCGACTTCCAAATGGATTGTCTCTTCTAAACACGACTGTATTACTATAAGCTGCTATTGTTTTTGATTGAGAATATGCGCTTGGCGTAGTGCCACAGTTCACGTACCTATTACCTTGCGGGTGAGTTGTTAACAAGGCTACTTGGTTAACCAAACCGGTTGCAGAGAAATTTCTTCTATATAATCTAGTATTAGCCTCAAGTTTATGGCGACCAAAAGCCCATGTTTTCCTGGTCAATGCCACATAACTTGTAAATACAAAATTACCGTTAACCTCATAATTGTAATTAGATGTAGCAACTTTGCAAAGTGAACCAGATTGATTAGCGCTACTCATTTCCGCGATAAGATCTATAAAGTCAACAGATTCATCTTGCCATATACCAGTATCGCCACTGTTAATCAAGGCAAGTTTGCTTAAACTACCATCGTCAATTTTGATAAATTTAGTGACTTCATCATCATATTTATAAATTTTACCTTCAATCATTATTTCACCTCTTTCATTCCATAAACACCGTTCAGAGGGTGATGCGATAGGATGAATGTCTGGATTGTCGTTATAAGGCGGGAGAGCAGTCTGCATCCAAAGCAATTCTCTTTCAATAATCGAAATTCTTAAACTCCTAAAATTGTATACATTTTCAAAATTTGTAAGAGGTTCGTACAAATCGATTCTATTAGACTCCACAAGGTTGTTTAAAGTTGCAAGAGAACCACTGTATTGTCGAGTGATTCCGTCTATAAAATTTTCCTGAACAATTTCCAGCGAATCAACCGTAGCCCAATATTCCGCCTCCGAATCAAAACTCAGGATTGTACCTGTCGGATTTTGAATTCTTTGCTGACCATCAGCACCATTAGCAGTGTTGTAAGTGATGACGTTGAATTTACCTTTATTTTGCTTTGCAGTTTGCTGTTGCTCAGAAAAATTATCCGAACAACTTGTTAGAAATAACCCCCCCATAAAGAGTAGTAAAATAGATTTTTTCATAAAAATTAAATTTAGGTTAGTCAAATTTAAATACTAACGTTCAAACTAGCAATTAATAACTGTTAAAAAATAAAAATAATTTTCTGAAGAAAGTGGTAAATTTTCGAGTTAGCGACAGCAGCGGTTATAAACCAAAGTTTGCGCGTTGCGGGCTGTGATTTTGGCGAGCGACCAACGGAAGCTACGCCAAAACGCTAGCGCACAAGAAGCAAACGAGGT
>NZ_JAIXYH010000074.1 GCF_027490375.1 Flavobacterium sp. | reverse complement strand
GGTATCCTTTTTTGCGGTTCGGTACTTCCATTATTGATTTGGCAAAAAAGATAAAGCGGAACACGTGACGGCGTGAACTTCTTTTGCGCAGCGACGACTCGTTTGCCGGCGCGCCCAAATAAAAAATGGCTGCCTTATTCGGGCAACCATTATCTTCATTTTTCGACTGTATGATTACTTTACAACTAACTTTCGCGTAATTCCAGTTTCGTTTTGAACGATGTAAATTCCCGCAGAAAGGCCTGATACATCAAGTGTTAACGTTTGCGCTTGCTCTTTTAACAGCTTGCCTTGTAGGTCAAAAACACGGATATCTGAAACTTTGTTCAAATAAACAATGCCGCCCGAAGTTGGATTGGGAAACACTGCAAAAACATCGCGATTTTGTACTGGATTTGAAATCGACAGTTCGTTTTCGTCGATCGCATAAATAGTAATAGTTCCGCTAATTTCGTTAGCCACCAAGATGTATCCGAATTCGTCTGGCGACTGCTCTTTGGTGATATACGTTATTCCTTCTGCACCGTGATCGCCAGCATAAGCACTTGTACTGCGGCTATTCTTGTAATCTACAAAAATTGGATTTAGTGGATCGGTAACATTGTAAACCATAACCCCACCAACGCGCTCTAAACTGATGAAAGCAAAAGTTTGATCGGCAATTTGCGCTAAAGCAACTCCTTCGGCTTCCGGACCTTTTGAACGGCTGCGCACTTTAGGTGTATTGGATTCGTGATCGGCGTTAAAAATCTGCGGAATGGTTGCTAAAGTGTAACGCTCGAAATCGTCTCCACTATCATACACCAGCTGTTTTGCATTTGCATCGAAAATCGAAAATGAGCGTGTTCCCACTGAGCGAATCTTCTCAAATTCAGCATCCGCGTCCTCATTACCATTCAAATTCGTAACACGAAAACGACCTAAGTTAAATGATTGTTTCAGAACAGCGCTATTCGGAAAGTTTGTTGCATCTAAAACGAACGAATTCGCACCCACCGTTGTTCGTTCGTTTAAACCGGCATACTCTTTTTCATCGCCTTCGTTTGCAGTTACCAAATACGAAATTCCGTTTACGGTATAGTTGGCAATGGCGTCTGGAATGTAATACGATTCCACTGGCCAGTTAGCAATCAAAACTTCATTGTTGTTATCGCTCGCATCGAAACCATTTCCTGGGATACTCATATCTTTTACTCCCAAAGGCCAGACACTATTAATTGTTGCCGTTGCCAAGTTAATTTCGGCAATTGCATTGTTTTCTTGTAAGGTTACCCAAGCTTTCTGAGAATCGGCGCTTATGGCGATGTATTCCGGTTCGAAATCTTGTGAAAGCGTACTGCTCGATTTTAGTTTGCGAACGCCTGCGGAAACCAGCTCACTTTCTTGCGCGTTAAACGACGTGAAAAGCAAAGTTTGAACGTTTGCCTGTTGTAGGTTTTGCACGCCATTGCTGATATCGATAATGCTTACCGAACCTTCAGGATCAATCGTATATGCATCGTTGGGTTGTCCTTCATTTGCTGTAAGAACTTTTGTGCCGTCTGGTGTAAATGTTATCATGTCTGGAAGAGCGCCAACGCTAACTTGACTGATGAAAGTTCCGTTGGTGTCGAAAAATACAACTGAACCATTGTCTTGCTCGACAGGTGCTGGAGAAGCGGCGGCTACGATTCCGTTTTTAACAGCTACCGATGTGAGTCCGCCGTAAACATTCATATCGATGCTTGAAACTAGTGTTAGATTTGCCGGATTACTAAAGTCGATTATATCTAATTTCCCCGCAACGGCGCTGGTGGTAAACAAACGCTGACTAGCTTCATCGTGCACAACAATCTCACAAGTACTTGAGTTGGAACCCGACGGATCGAAGCTACCCACATAGTTTAATTCTATTTGATTGGTTGCTTGTGGTGCTTGCGAATCGTTATCGATGATGTAAACGGTAATAGTCTGATTCCCAACAATCGATACATTTTGCGGATTTAAAAGTTCAAGCACAAAATACTCGGCGTGTTGTTCTTCGAGCGAATCGTTAGTAATCGGAATGGTAACCGATTGCGTTAAAGTAGAAGTTGGCGAAATGTTTATAATTTGCGAAGTGAATGAAAAATCACCCGCATCAGTGGTATTAAACGCAGCTGGTTTTACGGCAAGTTCAATACTCGCAGATGCTGGTCCGGTTAAATCGAAATCGATTGTTAGCGTTCCTGCGTCCTCGTTAACTTTTACAAACGCTTTGTCGAAAGCAATGGTTGTATTGAAAGTAAAGTTGAACGTGTATGGACAAGCTAACAGGTTGTTTTGTTGATCGGCAATATTTGAAATAATCAAACTGTAAGAAGTTCCCGACACAAACGCTTGATTGAATTGCAATGTTACTACGTTCGCTGCTGCGCTTGCTTGTTGAAGTCCTGCAATTCCCGTGTAGTTTTGCACATTTTGTGCCGATAATGTATTGATATCGCCGTTGAACGTGACCTGAATTGTTGTTGCATTTAAAACAACTGCCGATTGCACTTGCAATGCACCTGGAAATACAAATGTTGGCCAAACTTGTGCAGCGGTTCCCGCGGCTGTAGCTACCCAATTAGAGGTTGTATAAATGGCTGCTTTAATCTCGGCATAAGAACCTGTTTGAGGTCCGTTGTAAAAGGCGTTTACACTGTTATCGAGTGTTGCACCTGCAAATGACACTCCTGAAATAGCGGTTTGCCCAAGCACTAATCCGGTTGGAAGTAATGAAAAGCTACCAGAACATGAGGTATTTCCGGCAACCCAAGTATTAGAACTCAAAGCGGTAATAAAATTTGGATTTTCTGCGGTTCCCGTGTAAACAATAACCTGATCCCCGTTTGAACTCAATCCAAATCCGTTTCCGGTAACGGTGCCTAAATTCGACGTAAGTGCCGAAGTTTGGATTGTTATCACCGATCCCGCCGGAATACATGCCGTTGACGAAGCTGTCCATGTAATTGCGCCTGAACACAGTGGTTGTGGATTGGTTGTAAACTTTGAATCGGTTAGTTGGATAAGTGTACCAGGAAGAATATCTACAAACGTAACAAGTGCCACTTCATCTTCGGTTGCGGTTGCGTTCATACGATAGCCTACGAAAGCTAAATCGCCCGCATTGAATTGTGTTTGTTGAGAAATCGTCGTGAATGTAACCGATTGTGAAGCGGTTATTGCATTGTTGGCAAAATCTTCTACAGCATTTGGCTGTAATTCGACAAAGTAGGTTTGTCCGAAATTTAATGGAGCGGAAGGTGTAATTGTAATAGTATTTTCTGTTACCGCAGCTGTAAATGAAACTAAATTGCCGTTAGCGTTATTTAATTTGAGAGTAACGATTTGTGCAACATTTTCGGCCGTAATAGGATTATCGTTTACCAATCGAATGTTTTCATTGAATTGCAGGACAATTTGAGATTCGGCTGCAACGTTAACTGCGTTGTTGGAAGGAGTAAACGTAACAACAGGTGCAACTTGATCGGTTCCAGAAATCGGCGTTCCTTCTACAGTAAAATTATCGAAACGATTGTTTCCAGAAGTTCCGCCGGCTCCTTGCTCAAAAGCCACTCTAAGTTTAAAATTTGGATTATTGTCTGCCTCCGAAATCTCTGTAAAATCGAGCGTTTGAAGCGTTGGTGCCGCAGCAACAGGCTGAATGGTTGTCAAGGTTATGAAATCAGTTCCATTGGTAGTGTACGACCAGACTTGGTTTCCAGCACCTTGCGTTGATCGACGAGTTGCGAATTTCACAATGAGATCGTTAAAACCAGTTGTTGGCACACTAAATTCCAACACACCGCCAATAGGGTCGTTAAATCGCAAATGCGTTCCTGCAGCGTCGCCGTTGCGTGCATTTAAATTTTCTAGATCGAAATCTTGGCCTGTTCCACCTAAATTTATCGCACTAATACTGCCTGGAATTGCGGCAAGATTAGCACCAGCTACTAGCGATGCACTAACTATGGTTACGGTTTCTACTGTTGCACTATTATTGAAATTCCAATAATGAACGAGCTGTGCAGCCGGTATAGCGATACCTTCTAAGGTGAAATTATCAAATCGGTTGTTTCCCGTTGTTCCGCCCGTTCCTGATTCAAATTCGACACGGAGTTTGAAATTTGGGTTGTTGTTCGCTTGTGAAATAGCTGCTAAATCGAGAGAAATTAATGTCGGATCGCCATTATTGGGTTGCACTGTCTGAAGAAATGTGTAGGAATTTCCATCAGTTGAATACGACCAGGTTTGTGTACCTGCTCCTTGACCCGAACGACGCGTGGCGAATTTTACAATTAGATTTTGAAATCCGTTTGTAGGCAAGCTAAAAATCAAGCTTCCACCGATCGGGTTGTTAAATCGCAGGTGCGCTCCGGCAGAACTGCCATTTCGTGCGTTTAAATTTTCGATGTCGAAATTCTGTCCTGTTCCACCTGTAAAATCTAAAACACTTTGTGTTCCCGGATTTACAGAAATATTGGTGTTCGGCAACATCGCTAACGAAGGCGTCAGTACTGCCTCCGCAGAGCTATTACTGTTAAAATCCCAATAACTGATTAAGGTTTGTGCGTTTGTGCTTGGGATAAATAGCGCAAAACAAACCATAGAAAAAAGGAATTGTAGAAAATTTCTCATAGTTGCAATTTTAAGTTGCAAACTTGCCGCTATCGTGTTAAGAGAAATACATTTCGAAATGATTTTTACTTTAAATAATACGCTGTTTAAAGTTTTGAAAATGTAAAACTAATGTTGTGTGCTTTACAAAAAACTAACACCAAGTCCGGTTACATGCACTAGCAGTACTATTGCCGTGAACCAGTATTTCGGTGAAAAGAAAATTAAACAACTACTCAGTCAAGACTGCGCTGGAGTACTAATAAGAAATCGATTTTATGGTGGTTATTTCTTGAGCTATCGAAATCGATGAATAAGTCACTTAACGTATCGCTTTACTTTCTAATACCTAATCGTGTTCAAGTGCGCTTTCTGGTACTTTTTATTTGGGCAGCATTTCCGGCTTTCGGCTGTATCTTTTTATTCCGCGTTGCTCCATTAAAAGGATGCCGCCTCTATCCGGGCTGCGGAAATCGTTACCTTCAACTGCACCACCGATTTTG
>NZ_JAIXYH010000003.1 GCF_027490375.1 Flavobacterium sp. | reverse complement strand
TATTCGCTGCATTGATTGCCTATAATTTCAACGACAAAAAACCTTCCCTAAAGATGAACTTCGTTGACACAAAACAACTGTATTTACCATTGTAGTTATATCGAACTCACGTTACTTTACTTAAAAATCTGCGTCCTTTGCGGTAGAAAAGGACTTTCTGCAAAAGCGCAGCTTTTTCTCTATAGATCTCCGCGCTCTTTGAGGTTAAAAAACTCTTTTGTAAAAGGTTAACTATATTCACATTTAGCGTTAAAAAAAAGCAACTTTTAAACGAGCTTTACACGCTTAATGGTTTACAAGTAGCTTCCTACCTAAGTGCTTGCCAGCTTGTAAAACTTAGGCTATCTTTGCACTTCTTTTTTACATCAGATGAATAAACTACTTATTGTTGGAACCGTAGCGTTCGACGCTATAGAAACGCCTTTCGGAAAAACCGACAAAATACTCGGCGGAGCAGCAACCTACATCGCGCTTTCTGCCGCAAATTTTAAAGTCGATTCAGCGGTGGTTTCCGTAGTTGGAAACGATTTTCCAGACGAGTATCTGCAATTGCTTCGCGATAGAAACGTAAATATCGACGGTATCGAAATTGTTCCAAACGGAAAAACGTTCTTTTGGGCAGGTAAATACCACAACGATTTAAACTCGCGCGATACACTCGTAACCGAACTAAACGTTTTAGCCGATTTTAATCCGATAGTTCCTGAAAACTATAAGGATTCAGCTGTGGTTATGCTCGGAAACTTGCATCCTTTAGTGCAAACATCGGTGCTTAACCAACTAACAGCTAAACCCAAATTAGTAGTTCTCGACACCATGAATTTCTGGATGGATTGCGCGCTTCCGGAACTGCTCGACGTCATCAAACGCGTGGATGTAATTACAATAAACGACGAAGAAGCACGTCAGCTTTCTGGCGAATATTCGCTAGTTAAAGCGGCTGCCAAAATCCACGAAATGGGACCAAAATATGTGGTAATCAAAAAAGGAGAGCACGGTGCCTTACTCTTCCACGGAAGTGAAATTTTCTTCGCACCTGCGTTACCGCTCGAAGAAGTTTTCGATCCAACTGGCGCAGGCGATACATTCGCAGGTGGTTTTTCGGGTTTCATAGCGCAATCCGGCGATATCACTTTCGAAAACCTCAAACAAGCCATTATACACGGTTCAAATCTCGCTTCTTTTTGCGTAGAGAAATTTGGAACCGAGCGAATGGAAAACTTACAAACGCAAGAAGTAAAAGAAAGATTGCAACGTTTTAAAGCATTAACTCAGTTTGAAATGGCAAACATCTAAATAAAACTACGCCCCGAATTTTCGGGGTTTTTTGTTTTCTAAAAACACATATATGAAAAAAATCAGCTCATTACTAGCAATCATTAGTTCATCGTTACTTTTCGCTCAAGCACCAACTTGGAACTGGGTGAAACAATCTACGGGTGCTATTAATGAAGCTTTTGCATGCGTAACAACCGATGCCAACGGAAATGTTTTTGCCGGCGGCAGCATTATTTCAGAAACCGCCGATTTCGGTTTAGGCCCAGTAACAACAAATGGTTCTGCAGATTATTCAATCATCAAATACGATACAGCTGGAACACCTTTATGGATGAGAAACGGCGGAGGAGTAGGCAATGAAGTCGTCTTTTCTTTAACAACTGACGCTGAAAACAACGTGTATGCTTTGATAAGATACGAATCGGCAACTGTAACTTTCGGGAATTTCACATTAAATTGTACGTTAGGTTCAGCTTTGGGATCAAATCCGCCACTTCCATCGGATGTTGCTTTGGTAAAGTACGACACGAATGGAACGGTCTTGTGGGTAAAGAAAATAGGAGGCGCAGAGCGGGAAAGTTCCTCAGCCATTTCTATTGATAGCTCTGGAAATGTTTATGTATCAGCGTTTTCAGAATCAAATAATATAACGGTCGGCAGCTCATCTATTGTTGTTGGTTCCAATAGTTACGTTGGTGCTTTTTTAGCGAAATTCAATTCTGCCGGTAATGTATTGTGGATCAAGCGATTTGGAAACGACAATATCTACGATGGTTGTCGTTTGAGCGGCCTCGTTTTTGATGATTTAGGAAACTTTTATTTAACAGGAGGTTTTTCTTCGGATACTTTTACCTTAGGATCAACGACCTACACGAACACAGCTCAAGGAGGATATGACGCTTTCATTGCAAAATTTGATCCATCGGGGAATATTCTGCAACAAAAGGTATTGCAAGGAACTGTCGACGATTCATTCGGTGGTGTAGTTAAAGTCCAAAACGATTTATTTGTCCCTTTTGGCATTAGATTATATCAAATTTCCAATTCTGCTACTTATTCGTTTGATGGAGTAGATTATTCCACAACGACTTCGACGGGCGGTTTATTTAAACTGGACTTAAACTTACAATTTCTCGGATTAGTTCCGAATATTAATTTTCCAGGTACAGTTTTTACCGACGGAGCTACACTTTACTTAGCCGGTAATTTTTCTGAACCCACAAGAACATTCGGAGACTTCACCTTAACCAATACAAACAGCAGCACAACGGTACCGACCGGCGATATTTTTATAGCAAATATGGATACTTCGGGTCAGTTTCTTTGGGCAAAATCGGCAGGCGGAACG
Organism: Flavobacterium sp.; assembly: GCF_027490375.1. Classification (GTDB taxonomy): domain Bacteria; phylum Bacteroidota; class Bacteroidia; order Flavobacteriales; family Flavobacteriaceae; genus Flavobacterium. Next base: position 2,774 of record NZ_JAIXYH010000003.1, on the reverse strand, counting down.
GGCTCCGACGATCCCTTAGGTTTTGCAATCGATACCGACGGCAACATATTTGCGGCCGGCTACTTCAATTCGACTTCTTGCGCTTTCGATAATTTGACGATAAGCAATTCTTCCCAAGATTATTATGTCGATGCTTTTCTAGCGAAATTAAATTCAGCTATTTTATCAAATACAGATTTGAATAGAGAAACAGTGACGCTGTATCCAAACCCAACACAAAATGAAGTTCATATCGAAAGCGCTAACCTATTAAAAAAGGTAATCATTTCTGATGTAAATGGACGAATTCTCGACACACAATTTGAAAAAACAGTAAACCTAACTAATCTAAATACGGGAATTTATTTTTTAACTATTGAAACCGAATCAGGAATTAGTTCTCATAAAATAATCAAACAGTAATTTGGCGGGTAATTCTTAAAGAAGTTCCGCTTTAGCAACACAACAACTACAATGAGCGACACTTTAAAACATGAATGCGGTATTGCACTTCTCCGACTCAAGAAGCCGCTTTCGTTTTACAAAGAAAAATACGGCAGTGCTTTTTACGGCATCCAAAAAATGTATCTGCTAATGGAAAAGCAACACAACCGCGGTCAAGACGGCGCCGGTTTTGCTTCCATAAAATTCGACATGAAACCTGGTGAACGCTACATTTCTCGCGTTCGTTCCAACGCTTCGCAACCTATTCAAGACGTTTTCTCGCAAATCAATACGCGCATCAATGCCGAAATGAGTTTGCATCCAGAACGCACCGACGACGTTCGCTGGCAGAAGAACAACTTGCCCTACATCGGCGAGCTTTTTCTGGGTCACGTGCGTTACGGAACTTTCGGTAAAAACAGCATCGAAAGCGTACACCCGTTCCTTCGTCAGAACAACTGGATGCACCGAAATCTCATCGTTGCCGGAAACTTTAACATGACTAACGTAACCGAACTATTTGAATCGTTAGTCGAATTGGGACAACATCCGAAAGAACTAGCCGATACCGTTACGGTCATGGAAAAAATCGGTCACTTTCTCGACGATGCCGTTACCGATTTATATCAAGAATGTAAGCAAAACGGCTTGTCTAAACGCGAAGCTTCACCCGTAATTGCCGAAAAACTCGACATTACCCGAATTTTAAAACGCGCATCCAAAGGTTGGGACGGCGGCTACGCCATGGCAGGTTTGTTTGGTCACGGCGATGCATTTGTATTTCGTGATCCAGCCGGAATTCGCCCAGCCTACTTCTACGAAGACGATGAAATTGTAGTCGTTGCCTCAGAACGTCCGGTTATTCAAACGGTTTTCAACGTTTCGTTCGATTCGGTTCAGGAATTAGCGCCGGGACATGCACTGATTATCAAAAAATCCGGACAAACATCGGTTTCCGAAATCATTACGCCTGTTGTCAAAAAAGCCTGTTCGTTTGAACGCATTTATTTTTCGCGCGGCAGCGACGCCGAAATTTACAGCGAACGCAAAGAACTCGGTAAATTGTTATTTCCAAAAGTGCTAGAAGCCATTGACAACGATACCGAAAACGCAGTGTTTTCATACATTCCAAACACCGCCGAAGTGTCCTTTTTTGGCATGGTCGAAGCCGCACACGAATATCTAAACCAACATAAAAACGACGAGATTTTACAGCGTCGTAAAACATTAACGAAAGAGCAATTGCACGAAATTCTGTCGCGAAAAATTCGTACGGAAAAAATTGCTATAAAAGACGCAAAACTCCGAACTTTTATCACTGAAGACAGTAGTCGCGATGATCTGGTAGCGCACGTATACGACGTTACGTATGGTGTGGTAAAGTCGACAGATCATTTGGTAATTATCGACGATAGCATTGTTCGCGGAACTACTTTAAAACAATCCATTTTAAAAATGTTGGATCGTTTAAATCCGAAGACAATTGTTGTGGTTTCATCGGCTCCGCAAATTCGTTTCCCCGATTGTTACGGAATTGATATGGCAAAGCTAGAAGGTTTGGTGGCGTTTAATGCGGCGATCACCTTATTGAAAGAACGCGGTTTGGCGCACATTATCGATGCTGTTTATGCCCGTTGCAAGGAACAAGAAAACCGAAAAGACGATCAGATTATCAATGCAGTGAATGCCATTTACGAACCGTTTACCGACGAGGAAATTTCGGCAAAAATCGCACAAATGTTAACGCCAGCCGATATTCAGGCCAAGGTGCATATCATTTTTCAAAGTGTAGCAAACCTGCACCAAGCGTGTCCAAAGAATCTAGGCGATTGGTATTTCACTGGCGATTATCCAACTCCGGGCGGAAATCGGGTAGTGAATCGTGCGTTTATGAATTATTACGAAGGCAAAGACGCACGCGCCTATTAAACAATTTGTTAAAAACAGCATTTTAACGACTATCTCAGCATTTTATCTAAAAATCTTGGTTAGGGAAAGTCGTGCTAATACTTTTACATCTCCATAAAGTTAGTAGGTTAAATTTATGGTAGATTTGGGGCAAAAAGGGTGAAGCGCAAGTTTCACCTTTTTTATTTTCAGAAAGTTTCTACTTATTTGGGCAATCCGCTGCGGCAAACGTTTGGTGGAAATTCATGTTGCCGCACCGTCACGCCTTTCACTGCAACAAAACGCTCTAAAAAACACAAAAACATCCCGCCAAAAAGCTTCTAGGGTCGCTTTTTCGCTTGGGTTTTTGTAAACCTGAACTCGGTTTAAAAATTAAAGTCAGAAAATATTTAAATGGTTGATTACAAGGCGCACTTTATTTGGGATACTGTAGTATCGCAAAT
>NZ_JAIXYH010000055.1 GCF_027490375.1 Flavobacterium sp. | reverse complement strand
TTGAAAGATTGAAAGATTGAAAGATTGAAAGATTGAAAGATTGAAAGATTGAAAGATTGAAAGATTGAAAGATTGAAAGATTAAAAGATTTTGGAATAATAGATCCGAGTTTAATTAGTTATATTACAATTGAAAAATTCAAGATTTTTTTTGATTAGACAATAAGCATTAAAAATAAAAAATATGTTAACTGTACATCCGCAATACATTACCGATGCACACGGAAATAAAATTTCTGTAGTTCTTCCGATGAAAGATTTCGAAGCCATTATGGAAGAGTTGGAGGAGTTGGAGGACATCAAATTATACGATAAATCTAAACAGGCCAACGAACCTTCATTTCCGATAGATGAAGCGTTTACGTTGATTGAAAAGAAGCGGGCTCAAAAAAAATGAGGTATAAAATTACATTACGAAAAAATGTGATAAAGGTCCTAGAGAAAATCAATGAACCTTAGTATTCAAACCTCAAAGAAGCTCTTTATCAACTTGCTGAGAATCCGCGTCCAGCAGGATATAAGAAATTAAAAGGGCGTGACGGATACCGAATCCGAGTCAGTGATTACAGAATAATTTATGAAATTTTAGATGACATTCTTGTTATCGATGTGATCGAATTAGGACACCGCAAAGACATTTACAGAGGTTAGATTTTCCTAAATCGATATCTAAAAAAAAACCTCCAGATTTCTCTGAAGGTTTTTAGAGGCATCGAGCGGATTCGAACCGCTGTAGGAGCTTTTGCAGAGCCCAGCCTAGCCACTCGGCCACGACGCCATTGCGGTCGGCAAATGTAAGTAATTATCTCAAAAATCAAAGCATTTGCACAAAACTCGAGAAAAAATCTTTCTAGATATATCGATTTTCTTAGCAACGATTTGTTTGGTAACGATTGCCGCGGCAGCGATAGAGCGATTAGCCCGCAGTTTAAAAAAAAACTAAAATGACAAAAAAACCGCGACGGCAGAAGCGCGTTTTTGCCGTTTAATTTTAGCTTTTTTTAAACGAGGACTAGTAGCGAAAGCGCGGGGGCCGCTATGAAGATTTAAAGATTTTGAGATTTCGAGATTGAAAGATTTAAAGATTTTGAGATTGAAAGATTGAAAGATTGAAAGATTTCGAGATTGAAAGATTTCGAGATTGAAAAAAGTAAAAGGATATAAAAAATAGAAAAAATCAAAAAATTTGACAATTATTCGTTGGGTTCGATGATTTCGACGGCTTTTTTCACCAATTTTTGATCGCTTGGAAACCAACCTTGCAGCATAATAGATATTCCGAAAATTATTAGTAAAATACTGGTAATCTGTTTAATAAGCGAAATATTTTTCGGAGTCATTTTTGATTTTAAACGTTTTGCTGCCAACATTTTAACTAGGTCGATTAGCAAATACGACCCAATTACCGAACTAAAAAACACGATTAAACGACTCGTTTTTAATTCTAAAGCGGGTCCGAAGGTGATAAAAATAAGCAACCAAAAACCGAGTACTCCGACGTTAATGAAGTTCAATAAAAATCCCTTTCCGTAAAGTGCTAGATAGTCTTTTTTTAGAATTTCGACTGTTTCTGTTTCGATGGCAACTTTTGCATTTCGCCGCAATTTTATAAACGAAATTAAGCCGTAAGTTACCATTATTAAGCCACCGAAAATAAAAAGTGCGGGTTCATCTTGCAGATTGTTTATTAAGCGATACGAACTGAAATACGCTACGGCAATGAATACAAAATCGGCCGTAACCACACCTAAATCGAAAACCAAAGCGGCTCGTAATCCTTTAGTTGCGGCGGTTTCCAGTAGTACAAAAAAAACTGGACCAATCATGAAGCACAGCAAAAATCCGAGTGGGATTGCCAGTAAAATGTCGTGCAGCATTTGTTTGTTTTGCGTTTGCGAAAGGCTAAGGTAAAGAAAGTAAACTAACTTTCCACGGTTTCTGCTTTATTTACGAACAATAGTGCCACCCATTGAACGCGACTCTGTGAGTTGTTTTGGATTTCCATAGACTTCAATAGTACCGGAAAGTCGAACTTTAGCATTAACGGTTTCGGTAGCAAAAATCTTTGCTTTTCCTATCGCAGTTACAGATACACTAGTTTCCTTTGTAATTAGATCTTTACCTTCAAATTTTCCACCACTTAAAACGGATATTACTTGTACCGCTGCAACACCTGCAACAGCTACAACTCCGGCTGAAAACACATTTGTTTTTACAGTTTCTGCTTCAATATTTAAACGAACTTCTGCACCTTCCTTAGCCTCTAATAAAAGTTCACGACCTTTTAAAACATCTGTATTACTGATATTTGAACCTTCATTTCCTTCAACGCGATGTAATTCTTTGTAATAAAAAAGTACTTTAGTTGATTCACCTTCCAAGAACTTATGTAAAGGAAAGTGTATTTTTAATTTCTTATCAATCAGCTCGAATTCTACATCATTAACATTACTGCCGGATACTTCAGCTTTATATTCGTTAGAGGGAATTAAAACCACGTTGATCCTATCAAAAACTTCTACTTCGGAAACATCGCCCAGATTAATAGTTTTGGTACCTTGAGCCAGTGCTACTGTTGAAAAAAGTAACGTAATTACAATTTTAAAAATCTTATTCATTTTTTCTTAAATAATGAAAATCGAGTTGTTTTTTAACTAAATCGGCATTTTTTACTTTAACGAAAACTTCGTCGCCTAATTGTATGATATTTTTAGAGACTGCACCAACCAAAGCGTACTGCTTTTCGTCGAAAGTATAATAGTCGTCTTTAATTTCACGAATTCGACATAAACCTTCGCATTTGTTGGAAACAATTTCTACGTAAATACCCCATTCGGTTACGCCGGAAACCACGCCGAGAAATTCTTCGTCTTTGTGATCTTGCATGTAGCGAACTTGCATGTATTTAATGCTGTCGCGTTCGGCATTAGTGGCCAAAACTTCCATATCAGAAGCGTGTTTGCATTGTTCTTCGTAAAACTCGGCATTCGCTGAGGCGCCGCCTAACAAGTAAAATTGCAACAAACGGTGTACCATTACATCTGGATAACGGCGAATTGGCGAAGTAAAATGCGAGTAAAAATCGAATGCCAAGCCATAATGACCAATATTTTGGGTTGAATATTTGGCTTTACTCATGCTTCGAATGGCCAAGGTATCCACTAAATTTTGTTCTTTTTTTCCTTGAGCATCTTCTAAAATCGAATTCAAAGATTTGGCAATATCTTGTTTAGAGCGGAAGTTGATTTTATAACCAAATTTTGCAATAACGGTTTGGAAGTTAATCAACTTATCTTCATTGGGTTCGTCGTGGATACGATACACAAAAGTTTTCTTCTGTTTACCGATAAATTCGGCTACTTTACGATTGGCCAATAGCATAAATTCTTCAATCAAATGGTTGGCATCTTTAGCGATTTTAAAGTACACGCCTTCCGGATCGTTGGTTTCGTTGAGGTGAAATTTTACTTCTACTTTATCAAACGAAATGGCGCCGTTTTGCATGCGTTGCTTTCGCAGAATTTTTGAGAGTTCGTCGAGTTTTAGTACTGATTTTACGATGGGTTCCGGAACTTCACGATCGCTTCCCGTTAGCGATGTTGCTGCGGGAATTGTATGCTCGGCAGTTTCGATGATGTGCTGAGCTTCTTCATACGCAAATCGGAAATCAGAATAAATGACCGTTCGACCAAACCATTGGTTTACAATTTGCGCCTTAGCATTGATTTCAAAGATAGCAGAAAACGTTAGTTTTTCTTCATTCGGACGCAACGAACACGCGTAATTCGAAAGTACTTCGGGAAGCATAGGTACCACTCGATCAACGAGATAAACCGAAGTTGCTCGATTAAACGCCTCTTGATCGAGTATGGTTCCTTCTTCTAAATAATGCGAAACATCGGCAATGTGCACACCAATTTCATAATTTCCATTTTCAAGAAATTGAAATGAAAGTGCATCGTCAAAGTCTTTCGCATCTTTCGGATCTATCGTAAACGTGAGTACTTTTCGCATATCGCGCCGAGCAGCAATATCGACAGCTGTAATCTGGGTGTCGATACCGTCGGCAAAAGCTTGTACTTCCGCAGGGAAATCGGCAGGTAAACCGTACTCGGCAAGTATTGCATGAATTTCTGTTTGGTGTTCTCCAGGTGCTCCAAGAACTTTGATCACGGCTCCAAAAGGCGAATCGGCTTTGGCTGGCCAATCTTCAATCTTTACCAGTACAACATCGCCTTGTTTGGCACCGCCAGTTTTATCTTTTGGGATAAAAATATCGGTGTACATTTTCGGATTTGCGGTACTTACAAACGCAAAGTTTTTTTGGATATCAATTACGCCAACAAATTCGGTTTTATTGCGTTCGATAATCTCGATGACTTCGCCTTCCGGTTTCTTTCCGCGGCGGCGGTTGTACACATAAACGCGCACTTTGTCTTTATCGAGTGCATGGTTGAGGTTGTTTGTTGGAATAAAAACATCGTCTTCAAAATCTTCGCAGATGAAGTAGGCGGTTTTCCGCGTGGTCATATCGATGGTTCCTTCATAGTAATCCGGCGAAACGGCTTTTACGAGGTATTTTCCAGGTTCCGATTCGATGATCACTTTTTGAGCGGCCAGAATTTTTAAATCTTTGATGATTTCATTTCGGCTCTTGGTGTCGTCGAGTTCAAGAACAGCGGCAATTTGTTTATAGTTAAAAGCTCTGTTCGGATATTTAGAGAGAATTTTTAAAATTTTCTCCGAATAGGTTTTCACCTTCTTTCCGTGCTTTTTTGGAATCTTTGTCATAGTGTAATCGTTGTTACGAAGGTACAGCGAAATGTGTACAGGTTTACAAAAGCAATATCGAAGCTTTGAAATTGAACCGAAATTTAAAGCTATGAACAAACAATAAATAACAACAAATTAATTTTAATTATAGAAATATATATGTGTTGTTGTATAGTGTGTTGATTTGTACAAAAAGTATTTTACCGTTTAGTTGATTCTTAGTTTTTACTTAGTTGTAACGATTTATTAACACTATCTTAACTTTGCACTAGTTTCATTTTGAGCTTTTTACAAACTTTATTGACAATTGTAGAAAAACCACCGAAACTAGTTTTCGTCAGCTTTTTCACAGCCGAACTTTTGTTAAGAAATCGTAAAAACCAGTCGATAACTTTTCAATAAATAAGGCAAACTTTATTTGATAATCTCGCGAGAATTTTGTCTTCTAAAAAAATCTGTTTCCACACAAAAAAATCTGTTAGAAGTTATGTTGATTTATCAACAAAAAAAACACAATGCTTCTTGTCTTATTTTTAAGACTTTAACATATTTTATCAACAATTCGCTGAATATCAGGCTAGATGTCGCAATAAATGAATTTAAGTAGTCAGATTTTCAACGACTTAGGTTTTTGAAGAAATCGACTCATTTTCGAGCTGCGAAACGTACCTTTGTGCAATACAATTACAGTATTATGATTATTTCGATAGGAAACGACCACGCCGGACCCGACTATAAAAAGGCGATAGTTGCCCATTTAGAACAACTCGGACACCAGGTTTTAAACCACGGTACCGACACCACCGCCAGCGTAGATTATCCGGATTTCGGGCATCCTGTGGCAGAAGATATCGAACGCGGGGCAGCACAGTTCGGAATTGTAATTTGCGGTTCTGGAAATGGCATTGCAATGACCGTAAATAAGCATGCGCAAATTCGCGCTGCACTTTGTTGGACCAAAGAAATTGCGCAACTAGCTCGTTTACATAACGATGCAAATGTTATTAGCATACCCGCACGATTTACCAGCGTGCAGCAAGCTGTGGAAATGGTTGATGTGTTCTTGAACACCGAATTTGAAGGCGGGCGTCATGCAAACCGAGTTGCTAAAATTGCTTGCTCATAAATATGACAGAAATTGCTTTTGTTGTTGAGAAAGCGGGAATTCCTTCGCCCGTTGTTACAGCTGTTTTAGATTTATTGAACCAAGGCGCAACCTTGCCTTTTATAGCGCGGTACCGAAAGGATGCTACTCAGAACGCCGATGAGGTTGCAATTGATGCCATTTCGAATTTTGCCAAACAATTTCGCGAACTTGATAAACGCAAGAAAACTGTTTTTCAAGCATTAGACAAGCAGGGAATAATCGATACGAAATTGCGTGAAGCGATACAAAACGCCGATAGTTTGGTGGTTTTGGAAGATTTGTATTTGCCTTACAAACAAAAGCAGCAAACGCGCGCAGCCAAAGCCCGTGCGGCGGGATTGCAAGGACTGGCCGATGCGATTTTTCAACAGAAGTCGGTTGATTTAGAAGTGTACGCGTCACAGTTTTTAAACGCAACTATTGTAAACGAAGATTTGGCTTTGCAAGGAGCGCTCGATATCGTTGCTGAGCAGTTGAGCGAAATACCTGCAGTGCGAACGTCGGTGCGAAATACCATGCGCAAACAAACGCTGATGCAAACAAAAGTGCATCCGAGTTGTACCGAAGAGCAGAAAGCAAAGTACGCGCAGTACATCGATAAGCAAGAATCTTTATCGCGCGTACCGCCGCATCGGTTTTTAGCCATCCAACGAGCTGAAAACGAAAACGTGTTGAAACTCCGGTATGAGGTCGACGATGATTATTTGGAACAACTAATCATTCGCAACGCCGGTTTTAGGAAACAACCCGATTCGTATTTACAAACAGCGGTTTCCGACAGTTTAAAGAGACTCATAAAGCCAAGCATTTTAAACGATGTTTTACAAGAGGTTAAAGAAAAGTCGGATCGGGCGTCGATCGTTGTTTTTGCCGCCAATTTAAAGCAGTTGTTGTTAGCACCACCTTTGGGAGCCAAGCGCATAATGGGTATTGATCCGGGATTTAAAAGCGGATGTAAAATAGTGTTTTTGAATGAATACGGCACTTTAATGCACAACGAGACGATTTATCCGCACGACGGAGGATCGGCTGAAACGATGGCAATAAAAAAAATCGGCAGTTTGGTACAATCGCACAAAATTGAAGCCATTGCGATTGGCGACGGAACAGCTTCGCGCGAAACTGAACGCTTCATTAAAAAAGTACCTTTTCATTCCGATGTTCAAGTTTTTGTGGTTTCGGAAGCAGGAGCATCCGTATACTCGGCATCGAAAATTGCACGAGAAGAGTTTCCGAATTACGACGTTACCGTTCGTGGTGCGGTTTCTATTGGTCGACGATTGGCCGACCCGCTTGCCGAATTGGTTAAGATAGAACCTAAGGCGATAGGAGTGGGGCAGTACCAACACGATGTTGACCAAAATTTACTGAAAGAAGAACTTGATAAAACCGTGATGTTGGCTGTTAATGCGGTTGGCGTTGATTTGAATACGGCTGGAAAATCGATCTTAAAATACGTAAGTGGAATAGGGGAGAAGCTTGCCGAAGAAATAGTGAAATTTCGGGAAGCCAACGGCGGATTTACCAACAGAAAACAGCTGCTAGAGGTTCCGGGTTTGGGTCAGAAAACTTTTGAACAAGCTGCGGCATTTTTGCGCATTACCAACGGAAGCAATTTGCTCGATAATTCGGCGGTACATCCGGAAGCGTATGCTGTGGTTGAAAAAATGGCGAAAGTTCTTGGAATTACAGTGGGTGAATTAATAGGAAACAAAGCGGAAATCGCCAAAATTTCACCTTCGGATTTCGTTACTGAAAAAGTGGGTGTTTTAGTTTTGAAAGATATTTTGAAGGAATTGGAAAAGCCCGCTCGCGATCCGCGGAAGACAGCTCAGGTTTTAGAATTCGATTCGACTATTAAAACAATTGATGATTTACGGGAAGGTATGGAATTACCGGGCATTATTAACAACATTACCGCCTTTGGTTGTTTTGTGAATATCGGTATCAAGCAAAGCGGTTTGATTCATATTTCAAACCTCGGACAAGGATTTGTTAGCGATGTTTCATCGGTTGTGAAATTGCACCAGCACGTTCGAGTTCGGGTATTGTCGGTTGAGTTGCAAACCGGACGAATACAGCTGGCACTACTTAAATAACGTGAGTTCGACATAAAAATCCTTGTTAGATCGCTTGAAGTAAGAGTTGTATCCGGAAGAAGAAAAATTTTCACTCACAATTTTAAAAGCTAACCATTTAAACAGTCGCTTCTTTCGTTGTATTTTTTTGAGATACCTCGGTATCCCTAAGAAAATACGCCTTGTAATCAACTATTTAAATGATTTCTAACTTCGATTTTTATATCGAACTCACGTTAAATAATAGCTACAAAAAAACCGCCTCGAAGGCGGTTTTTGTTTATTCTTTGTGAACCTTAGGTTCGTCGTTTAAAGGCGAAGAAGGCTGAATTGGGTCGCTCGAAACGGGCTTTGATGGTGCATCGTCTTTAGCAGCGTTTTTAAATTCTTTAATTCCGCTACCTAAACCTTTCATTAATTCCGGAATTTTTCTTCCTCCGAAAAGCAGCAAAACAACCACTAAAATTAAAACCCATTCGGTTGGTCCAAAGCTGCCTAAAAATATCATTGAAGCAATCATAATTCAAATTGTTTATCGCTACAAAAGTAAGATAAATTTGCTGTTTGTATTCTTAAAGCTTTTACAATTGTACAGCGATACTAAAAAAATCGATTTTTGAATGGACTTCTATGCCAAAATTGTGAAATATCTTCAATTGCTTTTTACTTACAAGCGTTGCTAAGCAGTCCGTGAAAGTCACAGATTTGAAGTAAAAGACGCTATTTTTCGGTACATTCAAAAAAGTTTAAATGACTTCGAGTAACTTGCGCCTTATGTCGGTTAAAGCTTTTTTATCAAAATACGTTGCAGCACTAGCGGTTGCAAAAACTAAAAAATGGGCTTCGCAGCCTATCGTTACACAACAACGCACTTTTGAAAAACTGATTCGGTGCGCAGCGGATACCCAGTTTGGGAAAGATCATGGTTTTTCTGAAATCCGTTCACATGCCGATTTTGTTTCCCGCGTTCCCGTTCGAGATTACGAAGCCTTAAAGCCGTACGTTGATCGAGTTGTTGCTGGAACACCCAACGTACTTTGGCCCGGAAAACCGCGGTACTTTGCCAAAACTTCGGGAACAACATCAGGCGCAAAGTACATTCCGATAACCAACGAATCGATGCCGTTTCACATTCAAGCTGCGCGCGATGCTATTTTGCATTACATTCACGAAACAGGCGACACAAAAGTTGTAGATGGAAAAATGATTTTCCTGCAGGGAAGTCCGATTTTAGAAGAGAAAAATGGCATACAATTGGGCCGACTTTCCGGTATTGTTGCCCATTATGTTCCAAAATACTTACAGAAAAACCGACTTCCTTCTTGGGAAACCAATTGTATAGACGATTGGGAAACCAAGGTCGATGCGATTGTTGACGAAACGATCAAAGAAGATTTGTCGATCATAAGCGGAATTCCGAGTTGGGTGCAAATGTACTTTGAGCGTCTGCAAGAAAAGTCGGGTAAAGCAGTTGGCGAGTTGTTTCCAAACTTCAATTTGTTTATTTACGGTGGAGTGAATTACGAGCCGTATCGTAAGAAATTCGAGCAATTGATTGGGAGGAAAGTCAACAGTATAGAGCTCTTCCCAGCATCGGAAGGCTTTTTTGCTTATACCGATTCGCAGCAAGAGGAAGGCATGCTGTTGTTGTTGAATTCTGGAATTTTTTACGAATTTATTCCTGCCGATCGCTTTTTTGAAGAAGATCCGCCGCGACTAACGGTTGGTGAGGTAGAACTGGGCGTGAATTACGTTTTGATTTTATCGACTAATGCCGGATTGTGGGCGTACAACATTGGCGATACGATTCGGTTTACATCACTTTCGCCTTATCGCTTGGTGGTTACGGGTCGCATCAAGCATTTTATCTCGGCATTTGGGGAGCATGTCATTGGCAAAGAAGTGGAGGAGGCTTTGCGCACCGCTTTAACGGATTCGGAAGCTGTGGTGAGTGAGTTCACCGTAGCTCCGCAAGTTGCTCCAGATTCGGGTTTGCCCTATCACGAGTGGTTTATTGAATTTGAACAAGAACCGGAAGATTTGGCATCGTTTGCATTAGCTATAGATACAGCATTACGTAAGCAAAACAGCTATTACGACGACTTGATTTCGGGTAGTGTATTACAGGTACTGAAGATTTCGGTAGTTCCCAAAAACGGATTTCAGGAGTACATGAAGAGTCAAGGGAAATTAGGTGGTCAGAATAAGTTACCGCGATTGAGTAACGACCGAAAAATTGCAGATTTTCTGACGAAATTGTTGTAAATCTTTTATTTACTGGAGTATAAATTGGTTGATTTTTTGAAAATGAAATTGTCAAAAAAAGCAGTCATATTTAACATACGTAATATTGCAATATTACCCAAGTTAAAATATTATTTATCAAATAAATGTATTCGATAATAGTCTGTTTTTAAAAATAACGTTCAAAAAATTATCCAAATGTTTTTTTGCCAAAAAATCTACCTCATTTTCTATCAGGTAAAGCAAACTAGAATAGAGTACACCGAAACACAGCAATCTATACGTTTAAAAAATCTAGCTGCAACGTAACTACACGCTTAACCATTTAACAAAAGCAGAGGCAACTAGAATACAAACGAAAAAACCTACATTTGCAGGTTAGTAAACTTTGCACATGAGCGAAATTAGAAATGTACACCGCAGTAGAGCCCAAGAGTCGTCGGCTGCTATTGAACGATTATATATTACCATCCGACACCTTTTTAACCGCGGTTTTTACAAACCAATGGGTGTATCCGGGGAAACGTTACGAGAAGCACTTTTATCGCTCCGACCCGAAATCTACGGAAGTATAGCGGAAGAAAAAGTGGAGCTAAATGGCTTGCTTTACGTCATCGAGCGTCTTCCAACGGGTATCGAAGAGTGTCGTTTTATCAACTTAATTTCCGACGAAGGTTATACCAATAGTCATTTTACCGCGATCGTTCCGCCGAAGCGTAAACGCAATTGTTACCGCATAGACGAAGAGCAAATGAATGTGGTAATTACCCGCGGACGTTCGGATATTTACGACATTTTAACGCACCTAACGTTCATTTTTATCGAATCGCATAAAATTAAAGATCGCGTTTTATTGGACGATGGAGGCGAGTTGTCGCGCGATTGGTTAAAGCTTGAACAAGCCGTTAAAACTTCTAAGAAACTCAGCTTAATTGAACGTGAAAAAGCAGTTTCGCATACGGCAAATATTCTAGGACGCAGTTTTTCGGAAGTGAATGCTATTTACGATTCGTTTGGCAGCGCCGAAAAGCCCGACCGCTTTTTAAGCGTGGTGTATTGGTTGGGAAAATTGGCTTTGGAAGAAGTTTTGGAAAATAAAAAACGCACCATTTCTTTCAGCCCGATTTTACGAGAACGTTTAGGACATCACATTCACGGAGAAATTTGGGCACACAATATCAAATCGACCTTATTCTCCAACGGATTACTCGATCGTGAAATTCACATCATCAGTGCCAATATGCACTCGGTAATGAATTCGATTTTCGCAGCCGGAATTCAAAAAAACAAGACCGAATCTGGTATCGATTTCAAGTTGTTTGAAGAGTTAAGCAGCAGTGGTGCCAAAGAATTGCGTTTAAAAGTAGAGAAATTGGCATTGGCAAACGGAATGATTTCGATGCCAGATACTTCGGGAACTAATATTGATGTTCAGATTTTCGATACTGCTAAAATCGATTGGAAGAAAACGTCGTTTCCGAAAGTAAAATCGCAAGAAAACGGTCCGATTTTAATTGTGATGGATTATGCGTTTGGCGAACAGGCTTATGAAACAATCGATGAATTATTGAAGCCTTTTGTGCAACCCGACGGGGTGAAACAACATTTGAATGTGGCTTCGGTTTCCATTATGGGTAAAGCCGGTATTTTAGAAGGAGGAAAAGGCGATATTATGATTCCTTCGGCGCACATCAATGAAGGTACAGGCGACAATTATCCGTTTGAAAACGAGTTAACTGCTGAGATGTTAACCGGTTACGACATTCCTGTTTGTGCGGGTCCGATGGTAACGGTTTTAGGAACCTCATTACAGAACAAAGATTTGTTGACGTTTTTCCACAAGTCAACTTGGGGTGTTATTGGTTTGGAAATGGAAGGGGCGTACTATCAGAAAGCCATTCAATCGGCTTCCAAAATTAGAAAAAGTATACCAGCTCAGGTGAAAGTTCGTTATGCGTACTATGCTTCGGATAATCCGCTAGAAACGGGAAGTACTTTAGCCTCGGGTGGTTTAGGAACAACGGGTGTTAAGCCTACCTATTTAATTACGATAAAAATTTTAGAACAGATATTTAACTTATAGCGTTTATGCAACAGCAATCGGCCGACACAAATCAAGAAATCGAATTGAATCAAATTAAGGAAAAGCTAAATCAAGGTGCTTCCAATTTTTCGTATTCCATTTATAAAGGAATTATGTATTTGAAAAGAAAGTGGATTGCACTTTCGGTTGTTTTTGTTTTGTGTCTAAGTGGCGGTTTGTTTTTAGACTCACTTCCGGGAAAGTACAATCATTTAGTGATTGTAATGCCAAATTTCATGAGCACGGATTATCTGTATCAGAAAACGGAGTTGTTTAACTCTAAAATCAAAGAAAACGATACCGCTTTCTTTGCAAAGTTGGGCGTGGCTCGCAAGAAGTTAAAAAACATTTCAATGGAACCGATTACCGACGTTTATCAGTTCGTAAAATACAACAGCGATAATTTCGAGATGCTTAAGCTTATTTCGGAAAACAACGACATTGAAAAGGTTTTGAAAGACGAAGTTACTGCAAAGAACTATCCTTACCATCTTATAACAATTACAACCGCTGGAAAAATCTCTAAAAATCAGGTTATCGAACCTTTAATGCTCGAGTATGAAAACAGCGCGTATTTTAAAGCGATACAAAAGTTAGCGATACAAAATAACGAAACTAAAATTGTTGAGAACACACAAACGCTAAACCAAGTGAACAATATTTTAAACGCATTTGGGAAAGGAAGTACTTCGGCTTCAGCGGTATATATCAACGAAAACAGCCAGATCAACGAAATTTTGTTATCGAAAAGCGCTTTGATTACCGAACAAGGAAATAGACAAATAGAGCGACTGACTAATGATAAGATCGCTAAAGTTGTGAGTATAACGCCGAATATCAAATCCAAATCTTCCTTGAACGGATCCTACTTTTTAGTCTTGCCTTTGGTAGGTATAATTGGATTTTTACTTTTTGGGTTGCTCTCTGCGTTTCTTGCTAAAAATAAAGCCCGTTTTCTAGCGGAAAGAAAATAGTTATGAAAGGAATCATTCTCGCAGGCGGCTCCGGTACGCGCCTACATCCGCTTACGTTGGCAGTAAGTAAACAGCTAATGCCGATTTACGATAAACCGATGATTTATTACCCACTATCCACTTTAATGTGGTCGGGAATTCGGGAAATCTTAATCATTTCTACACCACACGACTTGCCTCTGTTTCGCCAACTTTTAGGTGACGGAAAGCGCTTGGGTTGTCGGTTTGAGTACGCCGTTCAAGAACATCCTAATGGTTTGGCCGAGGCTTTCATAATTGGTAAAGATTTTATTGGAAGCGATAAAGTGGCATTGGTTTTAGGAGATAATATCTTTTATGGAACAGGACTTGCCGATTTATTACAAGCAAACAATAATCCAAACGGTGGAATCATCTATGCTTATCACGTACAAGATCCAGAACGCTATGGTGTAGTAGAATTCGACAAGCAAGGAAAAGTGCTTTCTATCGAGGAAAAACCGCTAGTTCCCAAATCAAATTTCGCTGTTCCTGGAATTTATTTCTACGATAATCAAGTTGTGGAAATAGCCTCGAATATCAAGCCAAGTGCGCGTGGTGAAATCGAGATTACAGATGTTAATAAAGCCTACTTGCAACAAGGAAAATTACAAGTGAGCATTCTTGATCGCGGAACCGCTTGGTTTGACACCGGAACGTTTAATTCGCTTATGCAAGCGTCGCAGTTTGTTCAAGTAATTGAAGAGCGGCAAGGTTTGAAAATTGGTTCTATTGAAGAAGCTGCTTTCAAAATGGGATACATCGACGCGCAGCAGCTCGAAGCACTGGCACAACCCTTATTGAAAAGTGGGTATGGAAAACATTTAATTGAAATTATCAACGGATGAAAGCTATAGAAACGACTTTAAAAGGCTGTTTCGTTCTAGAACCCACGGTTATACCCGACGGAAGAGGCTATTTTATGGAGAGCTTCAACAAAAGGAAATTCGCCGAAGCGGTAGGTCATGAGGTCGATTTTGTGCAAGACAATCAATCGTTTTCCACTCGCGGCGTTATTCGCGGCTTGCATTACCAACGCGGCGAGCATGCTCAGGCAAAACTGGTACGCGTTTTACAGGGCGAAGTTTTAGATGTGGCCGTTGATTTACGACCCAATTCGCCAACGTACGGTAAAGTGGAAACCGTTTTGCTTTCCGCAGAAAACCAGAAACAGTTTTTCGTTCCACGCGGTTTTGCACACGGATTTGTGGTATTATCTGAAACGGCAGTTTTCTTCTATAAATGCGATAATTACTACAATAAAGCTAGTGAAGGCGGTGTGTTTTTCAACGATCCAGATTTAGCTATCGATTGGCAGATAACAGAGCAAGAGCTCATTATTTCAGAGAAAGACCAAAATCTTCCATTCCTAAAAGAAGCGTTGCCGGTATGAAAGTGTTGGTAACTGGAGCAAACGGACAACTTGGGCAGTGTTTGCAAGAACTGGCGCCACAATTTCAAAATCTCGAGTTTACATTTTGCAGCTCACATGAACTAGACATTACCCAGCAGCTACAAATTGAGGATAAATTTTCAGAACTCCGTCCCGACTTCTGTATCAATGCTGCGGCCTACACGGCAGTAGATAAAGCCGAATCAGAATCAGCGCGCGCCTTTCTAATAAACGAAACTGCGGTTGGTTATTTAGCATTGGCTTGTAAAAAATTCAATACTTCACTTATACACGTTTCAACCGATTTTGTTTTCGACGGAACTAAGAACACGCCGTATCAAGAAACCGACGCGGTAAATCCTTTAGGTGTTTACGGACAAAGTAAACTAGCCGGAGAGCAGCGAATTCAGGAAATTTTGGAACCCTTTTATATTGTTCGAACTTCTTGGGTGTATTCCGATTACGGACACAATTTTAAGAAAACCATGCTGCGTCTGGGTAAAGAACGCGGAACGGTTTCCGTGGTAAACGATCAAAGAGGCTGCCCGACGCATGCAATCGACTTAGCGCAGGCATTATTGGCTATAGTAAACGCAAAAAATCAAAAAGAGGTACCTTTTGGTATTTATCACTTCTGTGGAAACAAAGAAATGACGTGGTATTCGTTTGCGATTAAGATCTTTGAAGAGGCAGAGCTGAAAGTTGCAGTAACGCCAATTCCAACTTCCGATTTTCCAACGCCAGCAAAAAGACCGGCTTATAGTGTTTTAGATCGCAGCAAGTGGGACCAAACTTTTAAAAAAGAAGCCTAATGAAATTATCAGTAGTTTCTCCGGTTTACAAAGCTGAGCGCATTATTCCAACCTTGGTTGAACGCATCGAGCAAGCAGTTTCACCGATTTTTAATGACTATGAAATTGTTTTGGTAGAAGATTGTAGTCCGGATAATAGTTGGGCAGTTATTGAAGCACTCGCCGCAAAGAATCACCGAATTGTCGCTGCAAAACTCAGTAAGAATTTTGGGCAACATCCGGCTATAATAGCAGGCTTGTCTTTGGCCACAGGCGATAAAATTGTGGTTATGGATTGCGATCTGCAAGACCAACCCGAAGAAATAGAAAAGTTATTTAAAGCAATGCAAACAGGTTACGACATTGTTTTAGCGAAACGCAGTAACCGACAGGACGGCTTTTTCAAAAAACTCTTTTCGCGAATATTCTTCAAAACGTACAGTTACTTGACCGACAGTAAATTCGATAATACTATAGCTAATTTTGGAATTTACGATCGCAAAGTGATCGATGAGGTTTTAAAGATGAGCGATTACATCAAGTCATTTCCGCTCTTTGTAAATTGGGTGGGTTTTCGCAGTACGTCAATCGAAGTAGCACACGCCAAAAGAGCCGAGGGAAAAACCTCGTACACTTACGGAAAGTTATTTAGATTGGCATTTGATACGATCATTTCTTTTTCCAATAAGCCGTTAAAAATCTTTGTAAAGCTTGGCATGTGTATTTCCTTGATTTCATTTCTAGCAGGAATATATACACTTTACAAGTACCTTGCAGGTGAAATAAAGGTTTTAGGTTATAGCTCGATCATGATTTCGATCTGGTTTTTATCTGGAATAATGATAACCATAATTGGAGTCGTGGGTATTTATATCGGTAAGATCTTTGATCAATCGAAAAACAGAAAGCCGTTTATAGTAGAAAAAACTGTGAATTATGAGTCCTAAGAACATCGCTGCTGATGAAATTTACATCGGAAAGAACACGATAATTGAGCCTTCTGCAGTTATTCGAGGTATTAATGGAAATGCACGTCGCATCGTTATCGGAGATAATTGTTACATCGGAACGAACGTGCAGATTATTTGCGATGATTTTTCGTTAGGTGATTATTCCAAAATCCAACACGACACCAATATTCACGGGTATTTGCCTTGTCGAATTGGTCATAATGCCTGGATTGGTCAGTTTTCTATTATCGACTCGATAGGAGGAACTACGATTGGGAATAATTGTGGAATAGGAGCCCATTCGCAGATTTGGAGTCATATTAAGTACGGCGATACGCTGGAAGGGTGTCGGTTTTTGTCGGAAAAACCTATGCAAATTGGCAACGATGTTTGGTTTGTAGGACATTGTATCGTTTCACCGATAATTGCTGCTGATAAGTCGATGGCCATGGTGGGTTCGGTGGTTACTAAAGACATGAATTACAACGAAATTTACGCAGGTTCGCCAGCAAAGTCGATTTCGGACAAAGTAGGATTTCAATTTAAAGAAGTTTCGGTGTCGGAAAAATTCCAGAAAATGCGCGCGTATTTGCAACAGTGGAATGCTAATGCTAGATCTATTGAAATTGTTAGTGACGTTTCTGAAATAGATTTTTCAAAAAGCGATATTTCGTTTTTCAACGTTTCCGATCGCACTTACACCAAAAGAAGTAGTGAAGAAGAAATTGCATTTATGAAGTTTTTACTTCCTGCGAAAGCAAAATTTACGCCAATCGTCTGATTATGAATATCCCGTTTAACAAACCGTACTTGAGTGGAAAAGAAACTTTCTATATTGAAGACGCCGTAAAAAGTGGTAAAATATCAGGAAATGGCACCTATACCCAAAAATGCCAGACGTTTTTTGAGCAGCAGTACGGATTCGCGAAATGTTTGTTAACAACCTCTTGTACTGATGCGCTTGAAATGGCCGCGATTTTAGTGGGAATTGAACCAGGCGATGAGGTTATTATGCCTTCGTACACGTTTGTTTCTACTGCCAATGCATTCATTTTGCGCGGCGCCAAAATTGTCTTTGCTGATAGTCGATCCGATCATCCGAATATAGACGAAAACAGTTTAGAATCCTTGATTACGGCACGTACCAAAGCTATTGTTGTGGTTCATTATGCCGGTGTTGCTTGTCATATGGAACCGATAATGGCACTTGCAAAGCAACATGATTTATTTGTTATTGAAGATGCAGCGCAGGCAATAGATAGCTATTACACTTTCGCCGACGGCACTAAAAAGGCTTTGGGTTCCATCGGTCATTTAGCGGCTTTTTCATTCCACGAAACCAAGAATATTATTTCTGGAGAGGGCGGGATGTTAGCGGTAAACGATGAGCAATTTGCGAAGCGTGCCGAGATTATATGGGAAAAAGGAACCAACCGCTCGTCGTTTTTTAGAGGGGAAGTCGATAAATACGGTTGGGTAGATATCGGCAGTTCGTTTTTGCCATCTGAAATAGTTGCCGCTTTTTTGTGGGCACAGCTCGAAAATTTAGCAGATATTCAGCGAAAGCGCAAAGCCATTTGGGACGCTTATTACACAAATTTAGCTTCTTGGGCCGCCGAAAAGAACATCAAAGTTCCAGAATTACCAGTGTACGCAAGCAATAACGGGCACATGTTTTATTTGATTTGTACGAGTTTAGAACAAAGAACGGCGGTTATAAATCTATTAAAAGCACACGGAATTTTAGCGGTTTTTCATTATTTGAGCTTGCACAAGAGTCCGTTTTATCACGAACGCCACGATGGAAGATGTTTGGTTAATAGCGATCATTTTACCGATGTTTTAGTTAGATTGCCGCTGTATTATGAATTAGATGTGGAGGAAGTGATTGGGGTTTTGAGGGAGTTTAATAAATAAGATAACGTTGACTAGCAGTAAGATATCACAAATAAATGAATAGAATTTTAAAAATATGTTGTCTTACTCCTGTATTTAACGATTGGGAGAGTTTTCAAATTCTGCTGAATCGGCTTGAATTCTTGCTTAAAGATCACGATTTGGAACTAAGAGTTTTTGCAATCAACGATGGTTCTACCGAACAGCAACCTTTCTTAGAAACAAAACTTGAGGTAATAACGGTTCATCTTAAATTAAACATTGGTCATCAGCGAGCTATTGCAGTGGGTCTTCAATACATCTACAACGAAGTTACCGATTACGATTACGTGGTTGTAATGGACAGCGACGGTGAGGACCGACCCGAAGATATTCCGGCCTTAATAGCTTCCGCAGAGAGAGAACACAGTAAGAAAATTGTATTCGCACAACGCAAAAAGCGCCAAGAGTCTGTTTGGTTTAAAACGGGCTATTTTTTTTATAAAAACCTGTTTCATTTTCTCACAGGCCAGCGAATAAGTTTTGGAAATTTTAGCAGCATTCCTAAAAACCTGTTAGGGAAGGTGGTGCATCAGCACAATATATGGAATCATTATTCGGGAGGTATCATCCAATCGAGAATCCCGTACACACAAGTGGAGTTGGATCGAGGTAAACGTTACAAGGGTGTTTCAAAAATGAACTTTAACGGATTGATCTTACACGGCTTGAGTTCAATAGCCGTGTATTTTGACTTTTTATCTCTCCGCATTTTAAGAGTCTCCTTGTATGGAATTGCCATTTGTTTTATATCTGTATTATATATTTTATACCAGAAGTTATTTACAGATAATGCCATACCTGGCTGGGCCTCTAGTTTAATTTTGATTATTTCTGGAATCATACTTCAGTTGTTTTCAGTTACTTTAATTGTATTGCTGTTGCAATTAAGTTCACGAAAAAATATTTCCGAACCCAAAGCCGACATTTATAGAAGCTTTATTGATTCGATAACAAAAGCAAATGATGAAGCAAATTAAAGATCATGCAGTAATCATCGGAGTATTGCTCGTTGCCATTTTATTGCGATTTTATAAAATTGACTA
The DNA here is from genome assembly GCF_027490375.1 of Flavobacterium sp. Taxonomy (GTDB): domain Bacteria; phylum Bacteroidota; class Bacteroidia; order Flavobacteriales; family Flavobacteriaceae; genus Flavobacterium. Next base: position 31,958 of record NZ_JAIXYH010000055.1, on the reverse strand, counting down.
TCAGAGTGTATGGATAGATGAAATACATTCTTTAAACGAAGCCAACCCACAAAGAGACCTATCTCAAGTTTACCGAGCTATAGTAGAAGGCGAACAAATCCCACCTTTATACTTTTATTCGCTGTATTTTTTGTTTAAAATTTTTGGCTACACGACCTACGTAGCACGAGCGTATTCGGCAATCATTGGAATACTAAGTTTGTTAGCGATTTACAAACTTGGAATTGCTTTTTTTTCGAAACGCGTTGGTTATTTAGCGGCGCTTATTGTGGCGGCAAATCCGTTTCATCTATCGTATTCTCAGGAAGCACGGCCGTATATGTTGCTCTTTTTGTTTACCATACTTGCATTGCATATGCTTTTACGGTTTATGAAGAAACCCAACGTTAAATCGGCTGCTTGGCTTGGCTTTACGGCAGGGATAATGATAAGCATCCATTTTTTCGGACTCTTTGTACTAGCAGCCTTTTATTTTATCCTACTGGTTTCACTATTCTTTAAAGAGCTCAAGGAACGCTGGATGGTTGTACGATTTGGTATTTTGTCTGGGATAATTACTTTGCTGTTATTTTTACCAGCGGCACCCATATTTTTAAAAGCTAGCGAAATCAAGCAATTTTGGATACCTGTACCAACCAATGATGTTGTTTTATTGATTTTTAAAGAGTTTTTTGGCAACAACAATATGCTTCTTAACTTTATTTACCTCTTGTTTTTCTTTCTATTCTTTTGCTTGGCTCGCGAATTTAGAAGAGAACTGCAAGCGGGGAAAAGTTTTAAGGAAGTAGTAAAAAACAAATTAGTTTTTAGTATTTCAATGTTTATGGCGATCATCGTTATTGTTGTTGCCATACCGTTAGTTCGATCTTATCTGTCAGTTCCTATGATGGTTAGCCGATATTTCATTGTTGTAATTCCATTATTGGCGTTGATGTTAGCTATTGCTATCGATTTATTGAAAAATAAATGGGCAATTACAGTTGCTAGCATGGTCTTTTTGGCACTTTCGTTAAATCATATCTTAAACGAAGATCAGTATTATTCCAGAATTCAAAAAACACAATTTCGAGAAACTACTAATTTCATAAAAGAGAACAACGAAAAGAGAGACAAAATAGTGAGTAGTTTAGGATGGTATTTACCGTTTTTTTTGCATAACGACAGCACATATCAGGAAGTCCAAGAAATGAGTTTAGACAATTATGTTGCTTTAGTTAAGAAAGACACCACTTCGCTAAAATCCTTTTGGTATTTTGATGCTTTTGGTCGGGAATATAAACCGAATGGTGAGACTAAAGAATTTTTAAATAAGTACTTTTTTGTTGATAAAGAATTTAATGGTTTTGATACATGGGTGAAGCATTTCAAAGCAAAAAATGATTTGAGTGAGTCGACGAAACTAGTAATAACGATATCTTCAAAGGAGTCGGCTGCTGCAAACTTGAAATATACAGAACAAACTGCTGATAAAAGAAGCCAAAAAAGACAAGTGTTATTGCAGATTTTTGCTTCAAACCAGCCGCAAGAACTAGCATTTCCTTTAGCAAAAGCCGATTTTAACAACGACGTTTCAATTAGTTTCACCCAAAGTAAAACAGACATCATAATCAGCAAACTACAGTTAAGTATTGATAATTTTTCATACACCTTTTCTGGCATGCAACTTTCGGAAATTTTCAAACCAAACAAATACTGTACATTTGATCCGAAGACAAATCAGCTAAAAATAGAAATGTCTGAAACTACACGTAACATGACGGTTAGCGCAAGTGAAAACTTAAAAAGGGTAATTCAAAATCTACAAAAATAGCGTCGGTAACAGCGGTTTAAAGAATAGACATTCAAATTTTTGCAACGACTTTTCTAATAGTTGCTATACAATTTTATGTTGAAGATAAGATTGGTAAGTACAGAATAAAAAACCCGCGTTCGATCAAAGACCTTTGTCTGATCGCTTAAAATGAACAATTTAGGCAGACAAAAAAACTAGTTACGAACAATTTCAAGCCAGTCATTTTAAAACGCGTTTATTTCGTTATTCTTTGCGATGGCTCGAAATCATGAGAAAACAGGTCTTACACTCAACTATTTATGTACTTTTTTAACTGAATTTTTAATTCCTACCAAGTTTAAAAAGCATGTTTTCGGTGCTAATCAGAGTCGTTTTCCAATTTTAAAACCACCATCCATTGTGGTGAGATTTGTGAGTATGATTTAGCTCTTTACAGTTACTTGCAAAAAGTAATAAATCCATAATTTTCCTCAACAGCCGTCATCAATGCAATCGCATGGATTGCCTGCATACATCGAAGAATTAATGTACTTTGAAATTGTATATTTGCGGCGTATCTAGCATTTTCAGCTTTTATTTGGGAAAGAAAACTACTTAAACACAAAGAAATGACAATACTGGTTGGTCACTCAGGTTTTGTGGGGTCAAATTTAATGCAACAATATAATTTTGATGTTGCCGTTAATTCTACCAACGTGAACAGCGCCTTCGGTTTACAACCCGATTTGTTGGTATATTCGGGAGTTAGAGCCGAAAAATTTCTTGCAAATGCTTCAGCTGAAGAGGATTTTAAGTTAATTCAAACCGCTATCGATAACATCAGTAAGATTAATCCTAAAAAGATTATTTTGATTTCAACAGTCGACGTATATCCAACTCCTACTGCGGTCGATGAAGATTTTGAGATAGATGAATTAAAACAGGAGCCTTATGGCAAAAACAGATTTTATCTGGAACGCTGGGTAGAGCAAAATTTCACAGACTATTTAATTGTGCGATTGCCTGGCTTGTTTGGGAAGTCTTTAAAGAAGAATTTCATCTATGATGCTATTCATATTTCTCCCAAAATGTTGTCTATAAAAAAATACGACGAGCTTCTAGAACAAGATTTTGACTTAAAAAACTACTACCATTTGCAGCCAAACGGATTTTATCATCTTAAAGAAGATCTTTCAGAGTCGGATAGATCCTTCTTGAAAAAGCAGTTTCTAGACATCGGTTTTTCCGCTTTAAACTTTACAGACAGTCGCGGACAATTCCAATTTTATAACCTAAAAAATCTTTGGAGCGATATTAATTTGCTTTTAGATGCTGGTGTTAAGAAGGTAAATTTGGTAACCGAGCCCGTTTTGATAAGTCAGATTTACCACTTAATTTTTGACAAGCCCTTTGTAAACGAAATTTTTCAAACACCACCTTCTTACAATTTGTATACAAAACACGCAAATGTCTTCAACCGAACCGGACCCTATATCCGTGATAAAGAAGATGTTTTAAATGAGATAGTAGATTTTATTAAACAAAATAAGCAATGAAACTTGCAATATCAAATATTGCTTGGGACGAGGCAATAGACTCCTTTTTTTATACCTATCTTCAAAAAATAGGATTTGATTCCATTGAAATTGCTCCAACAAGATTATTTGGTAACGCACCGTACAGCGAACTATCTCAAGCAAGAACTTTTAAGCAACGGCTTTGGGAAGAGAATCAATTAACCGTTTGCTCTTTACAATCCATTTTATTTGGTCGTACTGAGTCGATTTTTGATAATCCTGATGACCGAAAAGCGATCTCCAATTACTGTAAAGAAGCAATTTTATTTGCGAGCGCAATTAGCTGCCCTAACCTTGTATTTGGATCTCCGAAAAACAGAATTATTAAAGATGGTCAGTATAGTCTGGCACAGAGCTTTTTTAAAGAGCTTGGCGATTTTGCACATGTGCACAATACCAACTTAGCGCTAGAGCCGAATCCAACAATTTACGGTACAAACTTTATCAACACCACGCGTGAAGCGATTGATTTTGTCGGAGAATTAAATTGCCCAGGATTAAAAATTAACTTTGATCTGGGTGCTTTTATCCACAACAAAGAAGATATTTCCGTTTTAGAAGACGCCGTTCATCTTATTAATCATGTTCATATTAGCGAACCCTATCTTGAGATGATTGTGGAACGTCCTGTACATAAGAAGCTGCTAAAGTTTTTAAGCGCTAAGGGATACGAAAATTTTATATCGATTGAGATGAAGCGAGCAGAAAACGTTAGTGACATTCAGAAAGTATGTGAATATATTAAAAACTGCCGTGATGGAATATAGTTTAATACGAGGCGTTCCTGATTTTACAGCACAGGTATTCCGGCCACAACGTTCAAAATATTGTTTGTGTATTCCTGTGATTAATGAAGGAAATCGCATTCAAGCGGAACTTAAACGGGCATTTGATGCAGGAATTGATAAAATCGTTGACATCATCATTTGTGATGGAGGGTCAACCGATGGTTCGCTTTCCGAAGAAATTCTGGAGTCGTTAGGCGTACAATCCCTTCTTATAAAGCGAGGTCCTGGTAAACAAGGCGCCCAACTACGAATGGGATTTTGGTTTGCACTAAATCAAGATTACAGCGGTATTTTAACAATCGATGGAAACAATAAAGACAGTATTGAGTCTGTTCCGAAATTTATTGAGAAGTTAGAAGAAGGCTATGATTTTGTTCAGGGTTCAAGATATTTACAAGGTGGCGAGGCAGTAAATACTCCACTGATAAGGCATTTAGCTGTAACTTTCATTCATGCTCCAATAATAACCCTTACTGCTAAACATAAGTTTACCGACACTACAAATGCTTTTCGAGGGTATTCTAGGAAGTATCTTACTCATGCTTCTGTGCAACCCCTACGCGACATTTTTGTTACTTACGAACTGCTTGCCTATCTTTCAGTTCGCGCTTCCCAATTAGGAATGAAAGTAACTGAAGTTCCTGTGTCAAGGGTTTATCCAGCAAAGGGTAAAACGCCAACGAAAATAAGTTTCTTCAAGGGAAATGGCGGTTTACTTAAAATCTTATTTCTTAACCTTCTAGGACGCTACAAACCTTTATGAAAAAATTCTTGAAAGACACTGCCGTATTCTGGAATGAACAACCAAGGCTATCTCGGGCTTTGCTGACGTTAAGCGCTTTTTTCGCGTTTACAGCTTTTTTACCCATATTAAACGTGTTGTTTAAATTCGTACCAGAAGTAAACGACTTTTCAGATCACGTTATTTCAAACGGTAGCTTTAATGATTTAGATGCAGGTAAACGAGTTTCATTATTTTACAAGGTGGTATTAGGCATACCCTTATTCACCGGATTTTTGTTTCTTATACTCACTGCGCTATTTACAAGTAAAAAAACGTCACAATCGCCAGTTTCAGAGGGCTTAACCTCAACTACAAACACTGTGGCAATTGTGGGTATAGCTTGTGCATTTGCCAGTGTTTTGCTCTCTAGTTTTGACTTTGGACTCGCCTTTCTTTTAGCGCTGTCGGTTCAACTGGTATATGATTTAACTCGAAGCAAAGAAAGCGAGCAGTTGGCTTTCTGGACGGTTTTAATTTCCATACCACTTACAATAATCTCTTATCTAGCTCTAGTAAAGAACTATACTTTTATTTCTAATAAACAATTGATTATTGACGATGTCGCGATAGCTATAAAGCTCGATTCAATTGTTTTTATTTTTTTACTTCTCGCATTTTCGGGACTAGCGCGTTTAATTTTTGGAACAGCTGTGGCTAAAAAATCAGCGCAGCTTATTGAAAAACAAACCATTTTCTTTCAGGCTTCAGCAAGGATTTTGCTAACAATACCTTTAGCTTCACTAGCATTAGAAGTTTGTAACATTATCAATGTTCGGACAGGGGTTGTGTTCAACATGTCCTTTACCATTTACTTAGTACTATTTGCGTGTACAGTTGTTGCGGCAGTTTATCGATATAAAACGTTGCTGAGAAAACCATCTTTAGTTAGTGAAAATCCAATTTCAAAATTTTATTTTCCACTTACTTTACTTTCACTTGCTATTATAGATTCGCAGCCCTGGCGTGTTTTTTATCCTGAGAATGAGTATTTTGAAGCAGCCAATCACGGCTTGTCTATCGATCATTTTTTTAGGTACGGGCAAATTCCAATTATCGAGAACTTTGACGCTCATATGTTAAGCCGACAATTTTTTGGTTACCTATATGGCATGCTAAATGGTTACGAACCTTGGGCGCCTTTTTTGTATGAAAATTATATTTTTGTACTCTATAGTTTGGTAGCCTATTATGTGCTTAAACAAGTAATGGGCCCAATTCCAGCATTTCTGGCGTGGCTCTGCTTTCCACTTTTTGGAATGGTACAAACCGATTATATTTTTTGCGGTGCCGTGGCCTTAAGTTTACTTAATTTGATAAGAAACCAGAACATAAAAAGCAATTATTGGTTTTGGTTTTCAATCGTTGCAGTGTCACTTTACCGACTCGATGTTGGTTTTGCTTGTATCGGCGGTAGTCTCCTTTGCTATACCATTTTAATTATCGCAACAAAAAACTATACTGCTGTAAAGCCCTTGGTAAAATCGGCTGTGGTACTAGCTGCTGTAATTAGTGCTTTGTTTGTTGTTTTGTGCCTAATTAAAGGTGTAAATCCAATAAGTCGATTGCAAGATTTTTTAACCGTAGCGCTGTCGAATCAGAATTGGGTAATTAAGGAAATGGGAAATCAAGACAGTGTGGTTTTCCGACTGCTGTATTATGTGTTACCTCTTTCGGCAACATTTTTATTAGCGTTAGTTATCGGACAAACGCTAACGGGTAAACGCGCGGATTTGTTGCGCCAAAAAGAAGGAATGAATTTTGCGGCCGTCATTTTCTTTCTGTTTTTTAGCGCCTGCTACATTATCAACATGCCACGAGGTATTGTTCGGCACTCCCTCCAATTTGAAATGACAGTTCGTGTCCTGGGTCCAGTTTCTTTAGCTATAATTGCATTTATCTTCATCAAATCACGACGAAATAATCTTGTCTATTTTTACCTAGTACTCATAACCTTCTCTATACTTGGTAATATGCATGTTCAATCACTAGTTAGTAAGGATAAAAGTTCCATGCACTCGGCTTTAACGGCTGTAAATTTTTCTGTACAATTTAATGAAGCTATCGACTTTAAAGGGACTAGAGTAAATGCTACATTCGACAGTACTGAGGCAAAAAATTTAAAATCTATTTTAGATAGCTATCTGGAACCAGAGGAAACTTATTTTGATTTCGCTTCCGTCAACTACTATTATGCTTTGGTACACAGACAAAATCCAATTTATGTTAACCAAAGCCCACTTCTTTTAAACGGTGAAAAAGCTCAACAAAATGTTGTAAATCAGCTTGAGGATAAGCGAATTCCGGTGGTTTTAATGCCTAGAAAAGACAAACCTTGGTACATCATCGACGGCGTTGCTGTGATATACAAATACTACTTACTCTCAGAATACATTTTTAAGAATTATGAGTTGCTTAAGCACTCCTATTCTTTCGACATTTACGTACGCAAGAGTTTGAAGGAAAAATTCAAAATCCAGGACGCACAGGGAGAGAATCAATCTGCGAGAGGCATAACTATCTCAAATTTCAAGAATATTAATCTCTCCGCGTTATTAAAGCAAAACGTAAATGTGGGTATAGGTTCAAACAACAGTTTGAAAATTAGTCCAGTAGGTACAGATCCGTTTGTATTTGGTATTATAAGTCAGATTCAGTTTCCTGCCACTTTTAATCCAAATACTCCAGTTAAAGTTAAATTTACAGCTGCGGCAAACAGTCCGACTACGGTACAGATTTTCTATCAAATGCCTACAGACGCTAATTTTACCGAAGAGAATTCAAAACGATTTATTTTGAATTCAAAACCTATGCCATGCGAAATTGATTTGCCAGCGTTGCCAAAAGATCTTCGTATTGATGCTGAGGTTTCAGATATTGAAATAACGCAACTTCAAATTGAAAATACAACAAGCGCGGTCTCAACAATCGATACACCTGATGTTTATGAATTAGGCTTTATTCCCAAACTTTGGGGAGGGGAAAGTTCAAATTTGTTTGCAGCTCATAAAGGAAAGAACAATAACGAATTAAGAAATACGGCTACAATTGAAATCCAAAAACGAAATGGAGAGAAAGCGGCCTTTATCGTAGCACAAATAGAAACAAAAGATACCATTCGAGGTAGATTGGATATGTATTCTGGGAACAGCGTTAAAGTTTCATATAATTTTTCAACGAAGAAAGGTATCAATCGATATGCGTTTCGAGTAAGTGCCGATTCGCATTGGTGGAAGTGCGAAATTACCAAAGCAACGTTGAATTTGGACGCACCATCAAAAATCCACTTTTTAGGTCTGACAGATATAAGTGGAAAATCGCTTTCCTACAGCGAAGCAAAAAAGCCATTTAGCCTAAGTAATATCTCGGATGAAAATTGGAAAGCCGGCGTAGGATTGTCGAAAAACACATTGTTAGCAGACTATTCTAAGGATAACTTTGAGCAACTTTCCAACGCAAAAGCTTTGGTTTGTTCAAACGGAAGCACATTGCATATAAAAGCTATAAACCGTGTTGGAAACTACATACATATTGACGTTGTTGAGAAAGCAGCTGATTATTTGAATGTAGCAGGTTATCCCAACACCTTAAAAATTGAACCTTAGGTGTTGCAGCGATTTGACAAAATAATTTTTGGAGCAGGCTTATATGGATTGTACGCTGCCGACTTTTCAGCGCGCAACAATGAACGTATTTTAGTATTAGAGTTCGATAACGCACCATTTGAGCGCGCGACCTATATAAATCAAGCTCGGGTCCACATGGGATATCATTATCCGAGATCGTTTTCAACCGCAGTTAAATCAGCGAACTATTACGAAGCTTTTAGTACCGATTTTGAATTTGCAATTAAGGACGATTTCGACAAGATTTATGCTATTTCACAGCAATATTCTTGGACAAATGCTGCACAATTCGAGAAATTTTGCACCCAAGCCGAAATTCCTTGCATCGCAATTGACAAGAAAAAGTACTTTAAAGAAGACATGGTTGAAAGTGCATTTTTAAGCAGAGAAAGTACGTTTGATGCGCAGATAATCAGAGATCATTTCGTTTCATCATTAAACAGTTTTAGCAACGTCGAAATTAAGTACAACGTTCGAATCGATCAGATTTATCAATTGGAAGACGAATACCGAATTCGGCTTTCAACAGGGCAGGAATTTGCAACGAAATTTGTACTTAACGCAACGTATGCTTCATTAAATCAAATTATTACAAAATTACCATTTAAGCCAATCGAATTAAAATACGAGTTGTGCGAGGTAATTTTATGTAAAGTAAGCGATTCTATTGCCAATGTAGGTATTACCATAATGGACGGTCCTTTTTTTTCATTGATGCCGTTTGGAAAAACAGGCTTACACTCGTTAACAGCTGTTTCTCACACGCCCCACAAGACAAGTTCTGAGAAGCTCCCCACATTCGATTGTCAGTCTAGAAGCAATAATACATGCTCACCTAAACAGTTAGCCAACTGCAACACTTGTTCGGCAAAACCAAGCTCAGCATGGCCTTTTATGAGTAAATTAGCACGCAAATATTTAAAGGACGACATCGAGCTCGAGTACGTTGATTCGCTGTTTTCCGTTAAGACTATCTTGAAAACCTCTGAAGTTGATGATGCCCGACCCACGCTCATTGTTAAACAATCAAAGCAGCCTACTTTTGTTTCGGTTTTATCTGGAAAAATCAACACCATTTATGACTTAAATCAAATTTTAAAAGATGGAAACTTCGAGTAAAGAAAGTAAAATGGTGTCGGCGGTCGTTTATCTGCACAACGACAGCGAAGTAGTCATTCCCTTTTTAAGGGTTATTGGTCGTTTATTTTCTGAGACATTCGATTTTACAGAGATAATTCTTGTAAATGATTGCTGCACAGACGACACGATATCAAAAATTATAGAATTTAATCAATCAGCGCAATACCAGCTAACGTTGGTTAACATGAGTATTTATCAAGGACTTGAAATATCGATGAATGCAGGAATAGATCTTTCGATGGGCGATTTCGTTTACGAATTTGATGATTTAACTCTCGACTACAATGAAGATATAATCATTAGTTCTTATAAGCACATGGCACGCGGGTTCGATATCATTTCGGTAGCACCATCATCAGATAATACAGCCGTGTCAGGCGTTTTTTACTGGGTTTTCAATCGGTTTTCTCGCAGTAAGTACAAACTTCAGTCAGAACGATTTCGTATTCTTTCTCGTCGTGCCATCAATAGAGCGTACTCGATTAGTAAAACCGCACCTTATCGCAAGGCACTTTACGCTAATAGCGGACTAAGTATTGATGTGATTCGATATAAAATGAATCCGGCTATTCCCAAAAAGCCGCGTCAAAATCCGAAACTTCGAAATCAAATCGCCGTAAATGCCCTAATTCTCTATACAAATCTTGCCTTTAAGATTGCAATAACCATAACTATAACCATGTTATGCCTAACAGCTTTCGCAGGCGTATATGCAGCAGTTATCTACTTTATTGGCGAAAAGCCTATAGCCGGCTGGACAACTACCATGCTTTTGCTGTCAGGGAGTTTTTCTGGCTTGTTTTTTGTACTGACAATAATTATCAAATATTTGTCGTTGGTTGTTGAGATTATTGATACAAAACAAACCTACTTGGTGGAATCAACTCAAAAACTTTAGTTTCAACAAACTTCAAACAAATTTCGAATGTGAAATATGTTTCAAAAAAACGTGCGATGTAATGGAAAAAAAAATATTTTTGCAACTACTAATTTATTAATAAAAAGATGACACGTAATATTTTTGTGATTTGTTTAATTGCAGTCCTAAGTCTAAGTGCTTGTAAAGAAGAAAAGCAAACGCAAACAGCTACTGAAGCAAGTAAAGAGAGTGGATTCCAATTAAGTAATTATTCTGACGAGAATTGGAATGCAGGAGTAGGTAGAGAATTTAATATGTTCATAATGGACAACACGCCTGCGAATGCAGCTGCTTTGAAAGATGTAAAGCAAGTTGAATTAGCTGATGGAACAACAATAAACGTAACGGGTGTTAATGTAGTGGACCCATTCATCCAAATTGTAATTGACGCAAAAGCTTCTGATTATCAAGCAAAAGCAGCATATCCTCAGTATATCTTTTTGAAAAAATAAGATTTCAATCGCACAATAGAAAAACCATGAACATTCTCGTTCGTGGTTTTTTTTTGGAATAAGATATCGTGCAATTCTAGCATGAAATCCAAGCAAGAAGTTTAGCGTAGTAAAGTTTGTTTCTGAGAGCCAACCCATGTGTAAGAGTAACAAACAATAGAATTGACTCCAATGACGTCTGGTCAAGAAAAGCACTTTGACTCTACTTCTCATTTTTTTACAGACAGTTAACGCCATTGCTACAGCATCGGTTACGCCAATACGAATCAATCGTTTTGCTGCCGAAGGGCTAGAAATAAGCTGTAGCTGTTGTTGCTAATCTTTTTTTATTGGACTTTTTTATAGATCTTATCGATATAACATGCCTATTTTCTGTGAGATACTGAAATCTATCAAAAAAACACATGGAAGGAAGCGGCCGTTTAAAGGCTTAACTTAAAATTTATCTGCAAAAAGCTCAACCAACTCATATTAAACGCTCATTTCTAGACAGCTAATAAAATTTTTCACAGCGAATCCACCTAATATTATTATGTTACTTTTATCCAATCGATAAATTCAAAAAGGAACATTACCTTTGGTTACACTAGTAATGCGGTTATTTTTTTACTACAGTTTTTTAGTTTTCTAATCTAAGTGCTGTATATTGTGTTATGGCTAATTCCTCTAAGTGGATTGCAAGCTCACTAATAAATTAGATAACAGTTTTTTAACCAGTACATTTATATCTAGAGCTTTAAATAGCCGAATTATCAAAATTTAAATGAAATGCGCCGACTAAAAATATTTTTCTTTTGGTTATTTAAATCCAGAAATCGAATAAGTACGATACAAATGCTTGCATTTTTATTTAAGCCTACGGTAGCGCAGATTGCAAAAAGCTATTTATCGACTATAAAGTATGATGAAGATAAAAATTTTGCGCAGGTTCATGTAAGCGGGGTCGAGAAACCTCTTTATTGGCCAACGATTTTCCCAATCGATCGAATCAATCAAGTTGTAGCCGAAACGTTTGACACATCCGATTGGCATTATTACCAGAAAAAAGGAACAGAAATTAGCGAAAACGAAGTTCTACTTGATGTTGGGACCGCAGAAGGATTGTTTGCCTTGTCAGTATCGCAGTTATGTAAAGAGATGATACTTGTGGAGCCAAGTAAAAGTTTTTGCGAAGCCCTAAGCAAAACTTTTGAAAACAGCCCGTCTAAAGTTAGAATCGTTAATGCCGCAGTTGGCGATTATATCGGTAAAGTTACTTTTGCACAAAGTTCCCTAGATGGATCTCTTTACGATGAAAACACAGGCGGAGAAGAAGTCGATTTATTAACCATTGATGCTATAGTTGGAGACACACCAATTACCTATTTAAAAGCCGATGTCGAAGGTTTTGAGCAGCAATTGATTAATGGAGCAAAAGAAACTATTAAACGATGTAAACCAAAAATTGCTATAACTAGTTATCATCCGCAAAACAATGCCCACGAAATGATAACAGCTATTAAACAAATGGTGCCGGAATATAAATTCTATACAAGCGGGATTTTCCAAGAAGGCGGAAAACCAGTTATGATTCATGGCTTTGTTTAGCCAAGAATAAAAGAAGGACATGTACAAAAAGCAAATCGATTTTTTAACCTACATCTGCGGCCAGGGCATTAACCTTATCACACCGCTTATCATTACACCTTATATTTTACAAAGTTGTGGAGCTGTTGGTCTTGGAAAAAATGCCGTTGCCTTTTCAATAGCTATGTTTCTTGTTCTTCTAATTGACTATGCATTTGATATGAAGTTGATTCGCGATATCGCAGCCGCAAAAGATATAACGACCAAATCCAATATCATTAATCACATGATTTCAACCAAGTTGGTGCTGCTGTTGTTTCTTACAGTTATTTTCTACAGTACGATTTGGCTTTTTAGCACCCAACTAGAAAATACAGATCTGTTTGCCCTTTCGTTTCTAATAGTAGCGGCACAAGCTTTTTCACCACTATCTGTATTACAGGGCTTACAGTGGTATCGAACCACAGCTGCTGTAAATATTGGCTCAAAAATTATCTATCTCGTATTGGTTTTAAGTTTCGTTACTTCGGTTGGCGACTATCTTCGGGTCAATCCGTTTTGGGCTGTTTCCAATTTTGCCGCCTTTTCAGCAGGCTATTTTTTCATCTTTAAACGCTTAAAAATAAGCTTTGTTCCCAGCAGTTTTTCTCGAATTTTTCAAACCCTACGTGAGGATTTTAGCTTTACGCTTTCCCAACTATTGCTTTGCTTGCGGCAAATTGCGCCTCAGGTGCTTTCAGGCTATTTTTTAGGCTGGCATACCGCCGGAATTTATAAAATTTTCGACCAGCTTATTTCACTGGCGCGAAGTATGAATCAAGTTTACTTTAAATTCTTTCTTCCCAAATTATCGCATAAATTTTCTTTTGAAAAACCCAAGAGTCTTGCTTTCTGGAAACAGTATTCGCTCATAGCCATCGCTGGAACACTAGTAGCTGGCCTAATCGCACTTTATCTTAAAACGGAAATTTTAGGCTTCTTCAAACTTTCTCCTACCCAGATACAAAGCAGCGGCAATTTGTATATAATTACCTTAGCTGCAATCGCTATCATGCCAATTACAATAGCAGGAGAGCAATTAATGATTGTATGCGATTTATTAAAAACGTACACGAAAATAATTTACATCATTTCAGTAGCAACAGTTTTAGGAATTATCTTTACCGCATCAGCTTTTGGTTTGGAAGGTATTGCGGCAATTGTTTTAATTGCCGAAATCTTGTTCGCAATTCTGTACATTAGCTATAGCCAACATAAATTCTTTTCGATTGAAAGTAAATAAAAACACACTATACGCCGCTTTATTCCTACTGTGTGTTGCAGTTCCGTATTTGAATAACTACGAACTTACTTTTGCCATTTGGACCTTTGCAACAGCCCTTAGCCTACGAAAGTCCTACAACAAGCATTTGCTTTATCAGTTGTTCTTTTTCTCTTCTATCTTAGTAATTGCCACGATATCAGCATTTTTCCACGATTTTAAGGGTTACGACTTTATCCGCGATTTTACATACATCGTTAAACCTATTCTCGGATTGTTAGTAGGGTATCAACTAGCGCGAACCCATCTAGTAAATCCCATTAAAACACTGATAGTTTCAGGTTTTTATCTCGCAATTATTCACCTTGTATTAGTTGCCGGAACTATTCTGCTTGTTGGATTTCGCGATATACACTTGCTGCGCTTTTATGCCGGCTATTTTAGCGACTTCGAAATTTACGCCTTGGTCTTACTTTGGTTTTCCAAAAAATTTCAAGTAGAATTTACCAAGCAACAAAAAGCATTAATGTTAGTATTGTTGCTTGCTTCAACCTTTTTTTATTTGTCGCGAATAAATTTTATTCAAGCGGGAATTTTGTTTTTTGCGTTGAAAGGATTTTTTGCACTAAACAAACGACTTATTGTTGTTTTGGCAACCGGAATCGTTTTAGTTGTAGGAGGTTATTTTGCATTACTTGCGTACAATCCGATCCGAAACGGAAAGGGAGCCGATGCTTTTCTTTACAAGATAAAAGTAATTCCAGAAGAAGCGTTCAAAACACGTGTCGACGCTTCAGATTGGAAAGATTTCAACGACAATTACCGATCGGTTGAAAACATCCTAACCGTGAAACAAATGGGCAATTCGGGAACTCCCACAATACTTTTTGGAAAAGGTCTTGGATCAAGAGTTGATTTAAAACAAGAAGTAGAACTCGATGGAACGAAAATGAAGTACATTTCCATAGTACACAACGGCTACATGACCACCTTTTTAAAATCGGGATTGTTGGGAATTGTTTTGCTTATTTCTTCGATACTCGTACTTCGAAAAGCACAGGTCGTAGGTGAGTCGTATAAAATGTACAACCGATTATTAATAGGCACGATTCTGTTTTTATTCTTGTCGTATTGGGTTTTCCTCGGATTCTATTTCAAAGCCGATACTAAGTCGATTGTCCTTGGATTGATTTTAGCTTGTTACGACAGAATAGCTCTCAATCAGCAGCCAAAATCTCTATAATCTGCTTACTCGTACTTCCATCTCCGTACGGATTCGACGCCTTTGATATCGATTGGTAATACATCGAATTATCGAGCAGTTTTTGAGTTTCGGAAACAATTTTATTCTTGTCGGATCCTACCAAAACAGCAGTTCCCGCATCTACACCCTCGGTACGTTCGGTAACTTCTCGCAAAACTAAAACCGGCTTTCCTAAACTGGGCGCCTCTTCCTGAATACCGCCCGAATCCGTTAAGATAATATGGCTTTTGTTCATCATCCAAATTAATTCCGGATAATCCAGCGGAGCAATTAGTTTGATGTTCGGAGCGAGCAACTTCTGGTGCGCAATCTCTTTGATATTCGGATTTAAATGTACCGGGTAAACAATTTCAACTTCGTTTGATCGGGCAGCGGCAATTTCAAGTAGCGCTTCGCAAATTTCTTCAAAGGGCTGTCCGAAGTTCTCACGACGGTGGCAAGTAACCAGAATTATTTTCTTCTCGAAATCAATATCCGAAAAACGGGCAAGTAATTTTGCTTCGCTATTTGGGTCTATTTTCTGAAGTCCAGTTAAAAGCGCGTCGATAACCGTGTTACCAACTACAAAAACATTCTTATGGATGTTTTCACGAATTAAATTGTCCTTGGATGTTTCGGTCGGACAAAAGTGAAAATCGGCGATGCGCGAAGTTAAAACCCGATTCATTTCTTCGGGAAACGGGGAGTGCATGTCGCCGCTGCGCAATCCGGCTTCGATGTGAACTACTTTAATTTTTTGGTAGAATGCGGCTAGTGCAGAAGCTAAAACAGTGGTTGTATCGCCTTGAACAAAAACATAATCGAAGGGTTCTTTCAACAAGATTTCGTTGGTAATGCGCGAAATTAAATCGGCAGTGAGTTGATGCAGCGTTTGATTCGGCTTCATAACGTTTAAGTCGTAATCAACGGCAATTTCAAAAAACGAAAGCACCTGATCGAGCATTTCGCGATGCTGAGCCGTAACGGCAACTTTTACTTCAAATCGGGAGTCTTTCGAAAAGCGTTCAATCAAAGGCGCCATTTTTATGGCTTCCGGGCGCGTGCCAAATAAAAACAGTACTTTTTTCATGAGCAAATACACGCACTTTCGCGTGGAGCGAAACTACTAAAAAAACTATATTTGTCGCGCTAAAAAACGGCCGATGCGCGTATTATTTCTTTCTCGAACCAATTTGTTTTCTGCTCCAGGTGGCGATCTCATTCAGATGCAGAAAACCAAAGAATTCCTTGAGAAGCTCGGCGTTGAAGTAAGCATCAGTATCGAGTTGGAACCCGATTTGCAAACGTATGATTTGGTTCACGTTTTCAATCTGATGGAACCTCAAGAATCCGCTATACAAGCGGCACATGCAAAAAAGCACGGAAAGCCTGTGGCATTGTCAACCATTTACGGTTTGTACACGGAGTTTGAGCGCAAGGCTCGCGGAGGTGCATTTCAAGTTGTGGCTAATATTTTGAGCCCCTATCAAATAGGATACGTAAAAACATTTATACGTCATTGGGTCGAGAAACGCATGCATAAGGGCGTTTATCAGATGCTTTACAAAGGATACTATGGCTTAATGAAACAACTGGTTTCGCAAACCGACGTATTTTTGCCCAATTCCGATTCCGAGATGCAGCGGGTAATTGCCGATTTTAATTTAAAGAATCCGCATTATTTCCCAGTACCGAATTCAGTAGACAAGTCCTTGTTCTCCACAGATACCGAGCCAAACGAGAAGTTTTCTCAATATAAAGATTGTATAGTTTGTGCCGCTAGAATCGAAGGACGAAAATCGACTTTACAACTGGTTCGTGCAGTAAAAGACGCGCCTTACACTTTGGTTTTGGTTGGAAAGGCATCTGCGAATCAGAGTAAGTACGTGGATCAAGTACGTGCAGAAGCAGGCGCAAATGTTGTTTTTTTAGAACCGATGCCACAATCGGATTTACGACACCTTTACCGAGTTGCTAAAGTACACGCCTTGGTAAGCTGGATGGAAACGCCTGGCTTGTCTTCCTTGGAAGCAGCGGCATCGGGTTGTAATATCGTTGCAACTAAGAAAGGCGATACCTACGATTATTTCGGAGATTACGCGTTTTATTGTGAACCCGATAACGTAGCAAGCATTCGAAAAGCAATTGACACGGCATATGCAGCTCCGGTTGATGAAGCATTTCGGAAACAGATCCTCGAAAAGTACGTTTGGGAAGAAACGGCTGCGCAAACGCTCAAGGCGTATCAAAGTATACTCAAAAATACCGACCACTCATGAAGATTGCAGTTTTAGGAACTCGAGGAATTCCGAATCATTACGGCGGTTTCGAGCAATTTGCGGAATTCTTCAGCGTGTATGCGGTACAGAAGGGCCACGAGGTGGTTGTTTACAATTCCCACAATCATCCATACACAGAACAATCCTATAAAGGTGTTCAAATTGTAAAATGTTACGATCCAGAGTATAAAATGGGTACAGCCGGTCAATACATTTACGATTTGAACTGCATTTTAGACATTCGCAAACGCAAGTTCGATGTCGTACTTCAATTGGGTTACACATCGAGTTCTATATGGTCGTTTCTGCTTCCGCGGAAAGCGCTAATTGTCACTAATATGGACGGTTTGGAGTGGAAACGAACCAAATTTTCGAAACCCGTACAAAAGTTACTTCGCTTTAGCGAGAAATTGGCGGTGAAAAGCAGCGATGTTCTTGTGGCCGATTCCATAGGAATACAACAGCACTTGCAAGAGCGCTTCGGAGTCGATTCAACATACATTCCTTACGGCGCAGTTCAATTTAATCAACCCGATGCAACACAGATTCAGAGTTTCGAAGTAGTTCCACTTCAATACGACTTGCTCATTGCACGGTTGGAGCCTGAAAATAACGTAGAGACTATTCTCGACGGCGTTGCACTCGCAAAGCAAGCCCGAAAAATGTTGGTCATTGGCAACCATAAAACCGCTTTTGGAAATTATCTCAAACATAAATTTGGCAACACACACAATATTGTTTTCGTAGGTTCCGTTTACGATTTGGAGAAACTTAACAATTTACGCTATTTTTCAAACATCTACTTTCACGGACATTCTGTTGGCGGCACAAACCCATCCTTACTCGAAGCCATGGCTTCTCAGGCATATATTGTTGCCCACAATAACATTTTTAATCGAGCAATTTTAAAAGAAAATGCCGATTATTTTTCCACCGCGGAAGAAGTAGCGGATTTAGTTTCTCACAAACAAAAAAGTGATAACTTGCGCTTCGTTTCTGAAAATTTTGGCGCAATTGCAACCAATTTTTCGTGGGAAAAGATTAATGACGCTTATCTACAATTATTTACAAATCGCCTGGCTGAAAATCAGCAATCTAAAAACTGACGCAGAAGCGCAACTGTTTTTAGCAGCTGTTGTTTTAACAAGTATTCCGCTAAAATTTGGTTACAGCAGTGTTGCAACAATTTTATTAGCACTGCTTTGCTTATTCTCGTTTACACGCAAGAATTTTAAATTATCGGTGGCATTAGCGTTACCTGTTTTGCTCTATGGGCTTATGGCGATTTCAGCTGCATGGTCCATAGATTACGGCGCTACCTTAAACGGTTTGCGAAAAGATTTGGTATTTCTTATTATACCGTTAGCATTTGCTTGTTTGCCTCAATATTGTTCGCAACAACTTCAGAGAGTTTTTCGAATATACTCCTTTGGATTCGCTGCGTATGCCAGCTTTTTCATAGGTGTTGCTTTATTTACTTTTATTTCTACTGGAGACAACTCTGCGTTTTTTTATCACAATTTAGTAACAATTGAACGCAATGCCATTTACATGTCGGTGTTTGCTTCTTTTGGATTATTTTATTTTATCTCGCTTCCGCAGAAGCACATAATTGAAAAAGCAGCGTTGGCTATTTTAGGGATTTTTGTCCTATTACTGTCTTCGAAAAGTGTAATATTTATTGATGCAGTACTGATTGTCGTATTTTATTCTTTCTTTTCGAAAGTTCCTAAAAGTGTGCGATACTTAACGGTTATTTCACTGTTCTTGTTCTTGGCATTTTCTTTGGTATTTGTGAAGAATATTCGAGAGCGGTTTTTATTGGAATACGAAACTGCATTTGTTGACAATACATTGAATACGACTATTGGAAACGGACAAGGAAAGGTGTACAACATCTCGCTCAATCAGGCGTGGAATATGGACAAATTTGAACAAAATCACTTTTTTCCAGGAACGGCATTACGCATTTATCAAGCGCGCATTTTTGGTGAAATGTTGCAGGAAGATCCAATATTTTTTAAAGGATATGGTTTAGAAGCGTCTCAAAGTAAAATTGTTGCAAAAGCAAATGAGCACGGACTTTACAATGGTTATGCCGAATTTAACTTCCACAACCAATACGTACAAATTTTTGCAGAGCTTGGAGTTTTCGGATTTGTATTGCTCATTGGAATGCTGTTTCTGAACATGCGAAATGCAATAAAACGCGCAGATTTCTTACATATCGTTTTCGCGTTGTCTATTATAGTCTTATTTTTGACCGAATCGTTTTTTTGCAGACAACGCGGTCTTATTTTCTTTACAGTACTCTACTGTTTATTCAATACCGCATTGCCAAGCAGCAAAACGAATATTGAAGCAAAATAGATGAAAAAAATTCTCATTACGGGAGCCGCGGGCTTTTTAGGTTCGCATTTAGCCGACCGTTTTATTGCAGAAGGTTACCATGTTGTTGGCATGGACAACCTCATAACTGGAGACCTCCGAAATATTGAACACCTTTTTCAGCATCCAAATTTTGAATTCCATCACCACGATGTGAGTAAATTTGTTTTTGTGCCAGGTAATTTGGATTATATACTCCATTTTGCTTCGCCCGCCAGCCCGATTGACTACTTAAAAATACCAATTCAGACCCTCAAGGTTGGTTCGTTGGGAACACATAATTTACTAGGATTAGCTCGCGTCAAAAACGCACGAATTTTAATCGCTTCAACTTCAGAGGTATATGGCGATCCGCTCGTACATCCACAAACTGAAGACTATTATGGAAACGTAAATACCATTGGTCCAAGAGGCGTTTACGACGAAGCGAAGCGTTTCCAAGAGTCTATAACCATGGCTTATCATCGTTTTCACGGTTTGGAAACCCGAATTGTTCGTATTTTCAACACCTACGGACCCCGGATGCGTCTCAACGACGGTCGAGTAATTCCAGCTTTTATCGGTCAGGCACTGCGCGGCGAAGATCTCACCATTTTTGGAAACGGATTACAAACACGCTCGTTTTGTTATGTAGATGACCAAGTGGAAGGTATTTTTAGATTATTGCACTCCGATTATTCACTACCCGTTAACATTGGAAATCCCGACGAAATCACCATTCTTGACTTCGCGAAAGAAATTATCAAGCTTACTAGAACGGAGCAGAAAATCGTCTTTAAACCACTTCCAGAAAACGACCCCTTGCAGCGGCAACCCGACATTACTCGAGCAAAAGAGCTATTGGGTTGGGAACCAAAAGTAAGTCGTGAAGAAGGCATGAAATTAACCTACGACTACTTCAAAAGCTTGTCGAAAGCCGACTTAGAAAAACAAGACCACAAAGACTTCTCCAAATACAACCACTAGAATGCGCGCAAAAACAGGACGATATTCTGTTTACATTCGGCCGGCCACGTATGTGTTCGACTTGGTTGTAATTAATCTACTTTCAATCTGCTTGTTGGGAAGTGAATTTGCAAGCATTTATTTCTCTATTTTTATTTCTCTAAGTTGGGTAATCATTGCTCTAAACATCGATTTTTACGAGGTTTACCGATTTACGAAAGTAGTTGCTATTCTTAATAAGTTAGCCAGACAACTGTTTCTCTTTACACTCGTTTGCTTCGCTTTTGCAGGAATTTACTCTAAAGAAGTTCCCGCAAAAGAAGTAATAATCTACACGCTTTCTTCAGGTTGTTTCGTAGCAACCGTGAAGTTGCTAATCTATTATTCATTACGCAGATATAGAGCTATTTACGGTGGAAATTTTAGAAACGTGGTTTTAGTCGGGCAAGCTAAAAATGTAAAAGCGTTAGCCGACTTTTTCAATGAAAATCCAGATTATGGATACGATTTAATTCGTGTTTTTAATCTAGAATCCGACAAAAAGCAGCAAATCGACGAGTGTTTAAGCTTTGTTCAAACAAATAAGATCGATGAAATTTATTGTGCGCTGGTAGATTTGTCGCCTACCCAAGTAGAAACTTTTATTGATTTTGCCGATAACAACCTCAAAATTTTGAAGTTTCTTCCCGACGAGCGCAACATTTTAGGGAATAACACCAAACTCGATTATTACGGCTACATTCCTATTATATCTCTGCGCGACATTCCATTAGACGACCCCATAAATCGAACAGCAAAACGCATATTCGATATTCTTTTTAGTATTGTAATCATTATCGGTTTCCTGTCTTGGCTCACACCTCTATTAGCATTGATCATCAAACTCGAATCCAAAGGCCCAGTTTTCTTTAAACAAAGGCGTAATGGCCTGGATTACAAAGAGTTTAATTGTTTTAAATTTCGTTCGATGACGCTAAATGAAATAGCCGATTTAGAACAAGTTACTAAGAACGACCCTCGGATAACCCGAATTGGTAAGTTTCTTCGAAAGTCGAGCATCGACGAATTGCCACAATTTTTTAATGTGCTCTTAGGCGATATGTCGGTTGTGGGACCACGCCCACACATGGTTTCGCACACCGAAATGTATGCTCGAAAGATCGATAAGTTTATGGTTCGTCATTTCATTAAGCCAGGTATTACCGGCTTAGCTCAAACCAATGGTTTTCGTGGCGAAGTTGAAAATGAGAAAGACATTATTTATCGCGTCAAATACGACATCTTTTACCTGGAAAACTGGTCGTTACTGCTCGACATTAAAATTATTGTAATGACGGTGGTGAACGCGGTTCGCGGCGACGAAAAGGCGTATTAAGTCGTCAATTATCAAGCTTTTCTAACTTTTAAAAACAGCCAAGTTCTGAAATTGTTCTACTGCGTTAAAACTTCTATTAGCTGTGTGATAAACCTCAGATTTTAATGCGAGTCGTTCTGCTGAATCTAATTGGGCTACTTGTGAGATTAGCTCGGAAAGACGCTTGTAATCACCCGTTTCAACGTCGTAACCCAACTTGAAGTTCCGAACGATATCACTGCCTTCGCCACCACCCATATAAATCAGTGGAAATCCCATCTTGCTGTATTCGAATATTTTAGATGGAACCGAACCGTAAATGCGACTTACTAATGGCACCAGAGCAAAATCCATTTTTTCAATACGAGCCTGTAATTCAGACCGACTTAAATTCCCGTGAAAGTAGATGCCGCAATTCGGTTTTTGATTCAAATATCTTCTTATTAAATCTTGTTCGGCACCTGCTCCAAATACATGAATTTCTACCTTGTTCGCATCAAAGGAAATCTCGGTTAATAAACGATAAATTCCTTGAGCTACACCCAAAAGTCCGGCATAGAAAATTTGCACTTTTTCGGCATTCTCCACAACAGGCGTCGTTTCATGAGTAAATTCAGGAAAATTTCGGTAAAGTTCAAATGTCGCTTTAGGTTGAAAAGACTTAATATGCGTTAAAATTTCCTCCGATTGACCCAAAATAACCTGAGCCCAACCGTATATTTTTCGTTCAAAGTAGCAGGCTGCACGGTAGCCAATGCCTTTGGGTGGTATAACTTGTAATTCAACTGCGGCTAAAGGCCACAAGTCGGAGACATTGAGTATGATTTTTCTTCTGCGTAAGCGCAATATCGCACAACACACAAACGACAATAATAAGGGCGGCGATTGTACCACAACGTCTTTAGGCAAGCGCGAAAACAGCAATTTAAGCGAAAGTAACAACAATAAAGAAGCAGTAGAAAACAGTCGCACAAGCGGATTTTTCGACGCGGATGGCCATATAAAAAAACGCACTGCCGAAATTCCCTGAACCGATTCTCGTGTGTTTAGTTTGTTTTTATAGCCGGGATACAGTTTGCCTGTTGGATAATTGGGAAGCGGACAAAACACGGTTACTTGTCTTCCGTTTTTTTGAAGCAATTGCGCAAGTTGCATGATTCGGTTGGCTGCCGCTCCGGTTTCTGGTGGAAAATAGTTGGTAATGATCAGTATTTCAGTCATTTTCGCGCAAAATTATCTCCAAAATACGCTCGGCGGCTCGACCATCCCACAGCTCGGGAATGCCGTGTGTTCTTAATCCATTTTCAAGGAAGGATGTGTATGCTTTTGAAAGGACATTTAAATCGGTTCCTATCAAGGTATTGGTCCCTATCTCAATTGTTTCGGGCCTTTCGGTGCTGTTTCGTAGGGTAAAGCACTTTATGCCAAGCACAGTAGTTTCTTCAGATAAGCCGCCACTATCGGTTATCACACAACTGCTGTTTTGCACCAACCACATAAATTCTAAATACGGCTGTGGGCTGGTGAAATAAATGCGTTTAAATTCGTTGATCTTCGATCCTAAAACGTGTTTCGTTCGCGGATGAATCGGAAATAAAACAACGCGCTCGCCAGCAATTTGTTCTATTGTTCTTAGTGTTTGCAGCAATTGATCACCATTGTCTACATTGGATGGCCGATGCAAGGTCAGTAAGATATATTTCCCGGATTCTAAATTAGCTTCCGCAAACCAATCAGGTGCTTTAAAATGTGGTTTCGAATGTAGCAGCGAATCAATCATTACATTTCCAACAAAGTGAATTTGCTGCGGATTAACTCCTTCTCGCAACAAATTTTCCGAGGCTGAAACAGAGGTTGTAAAGTGTAAATCGGTTAAACAATCGGTTACTTTACGATTAATTTCCTCAGGCATGGTCCAATCTCCTGAACGAATTCCCGCTTCAACATGGGCTACTTTCACACCCATTTTTTTCGCCGTAATAGCACAGGCCATTGTCGAAGTTACATCGCCAACAACAAGTACCAAATCGCAAGGATTTTCGATGAGCTCTTTTTCAAAAGCGGTTAAAATTGCTGCAGTTTGCTCAGCTTGGCTGCCGCTACCTACATTGAAATTAACATCAGGTTTTGGTATGTGAAGTTGCTCGAAAAAAACGTCGCTTAATGCTGTGTCGTAATGCTGTCCGGTGTGCACCAATCGGAAATGTATATCGGACCGTTGTTCCTGCCGATTTTTTATCTGGCGAATAAGCGGCGCAATTTTCATAAAATTGGGACGAGCTCCGGCGACAATAGTTATTTTCATGGACGATTCTTTCGGGTAACAAATGTAAAAGAAAGCGTTTGGAAAATTGCATTTGGTGTCGGAAAGGCTTGGGATTTGAAGTCTACACACTTCGAAAACAAAAAAGTCGGTAAAACCAATGCTTTACCGACCTTTTTCTAAACCGTTTTTCCCTTATCCTGGAAAATCCCCACCATCGTCGTCGCGTCTCGTCGGACGATCTTTATCCGTTTTACTCTTATTAAATCGGTAGGTAAACGACATCGTAATTGTTCGTACGCGCCATTGTTGCTCAGAGTACGAGTTTAACTGGGGCAAATTGGTTTCATTAATTCGCTTTCGACTGTTAAAAACGTCTTGAACATTCAGCGCTAAGGTTCCTTTATCGTTTAAAATATCTTTACTAAACGCTAGATTCGCGCTAAAAACACCAAGTGATCTACCTTGTGCATTGCGTTGAGGTGCGTTATAAGTACCGTTCGTTTGCCAATCGATTCCGTAAGGCAGATTTACTTTAGAATTGATTCTAGAAAACCAACCGAAGGCAATATTGTCGAAATTCTGTATTACCTCTTCACCTTGTGTATTGGTGTAGGTGAAATCACCTTGCGTTTCATTTCGGAATAAATTGAAGTTTGAATTCAAACGCCACCATTTAAATGGATTGTAGTTTAGAGTAAATTCAAATCCGAAACGGTATTCGGTGGCGAGGTTAATGGGCGTGGTTAAAATTACAGGTACTTGAATGTCTTCACCACCAACGATAACCGGATTCCCGTTGGCATCTACGGTATCGGCTCCGTCGACGATAGTGGTTACGAAATCGCCACTTTCTTTACGGACAAACTGAAACGAATCTGTCGTTCTGTTGATGTACATCGATCCGTTTAGCGTTAATTTTCGCCATCTTTTCAAAAATCCGAAATCCAACGCATCGGTCATTGCCGGATCAAGATCTGGATTTCCTTGAAAAATATTGATGTTCGAAGAATAGTTGCTAAACGGGTTTAATTGTCGGCCACGCGGACGGTTAATACGACGGCTGTAACTCAACGATACGTTGGTCTCAGGCGTTATCTCGTACGTTAAAAAGGCCGAAGGGAAAAAGTTGTTGTAGCGCTTGTTGTTGAAGTTGTTGGTTGTGAGTAAATTAACGTCAATGTTGGAATCTTCCCAACGTAAACCAACCAACGCCGACCATTTACCAAATTTATTTCCATACTGCGTGTAAAGCGCGTTAACTCGTTCTTTGTATTCCAGGTTGTTAGAAAACTGTTGGTATTGGGAGAAATTTCCGTTTTCATCGAGTCCGCCAACTACGAAGTCTGTTCCCAGAATATTTGTGTCGCCCTTATATCCGGCTTCGAATTGTTGGTTCTTTCCGAAAGGCATTACATAATCAATTTGAATGATGTTGCGTTTTTGATTTTGATCGTTGAACGTAAGTTCTTGCAGTACAGCAGTATTGTTATTTTCGATAACAGACTCGTCGTTATCTCTACTGGTTGAAAACGACAAGTCTGCCGTGAGTTTGTGGCCTTTTCTTTTGAAATTATGCACAAAGTTCGAGGCGTATTCAATGCTAGTGCTAGAGTTATCTTGTTCATTGTTCCGACGCGTTACGAAGAGGTTTTCACGGTTGGCGTCGAAGTTGTTAAATCGAACTGTTTCATCGTTGCTTCCTTCACTGCTGCGGTAATTCATTTGGTGCGTCCAAGTGGTGTTTTCGTCGAGAAGCAAGTCGAAACCAAAGTTGGTGTTATAGCTATCGTTGATCCGTTCGTTGTATCTTTTTTCATCGATAAAATTTCGGGTTGTGCCGTCTTCATTCAAATATTCGCTGTTGTTTAAGCCGTTGCCTGGATTTTTACGATAGTTGTAACCTGTGGTTCCAAAAAGATTGAAGAGTTTCGTTTTATAGTTCACATTTGCAGTTAAACCATAGTTGGTTGGTGTGCCGCCAGAAGCAATAATCGAACCGTTGATTCCGAGGTTTTTTCCTTTTTTTAGAATGATATTCAACAAACCGCCGCCGCCTTCGCTGTCGTAGCGTGCCGACGGGTTGGTAACCACCTCCACTTTATCGATTGCATCGGCAGGAATCTGGCGCAGCGCTTCAGAAATGTTAATTGCATTTGATGGACGCCCATCGATAAGCACACGTACATTTTCATTTCCACGTAAAGTGATGGTTCCATCGGTGTCAACAGCTACAGATGGAATATTGTCCAAAACATCGCTAACTGTACCGCCTTTCACAAGCAAATCCTGTCCCACGTTGTAAACTTTTTTATCGAGCTTAATTTCAACGGTAGTTTTTTCTGTCCGCAGTTCGACGGTTTCCAACACAGTTGCGTCTTCGACTAGAGAGAAAATGCCTAAGTTGGTGTTTTCCGTCAGGGTTTTTCCTTTGATTTCGACGGGTTTGTAGGAGATGAATTCAATAGTAATGTCGTAAGTACCCACAGCAACATCAATATTAAAGACACCTTTCGCGTCTGTAATTCCACCCGAAACGGCATTAGTTGTGGTGTTTTTGAGCGTAATCGTCGTGTACTCCATCGGTGCTTTAGTTCCTGCGTCGAAAACACGCCCCGATAATTTTACGGTTTTTCCAGAGTTTTGGGAATAGGCACTTAACGTGCTGAAAATTAGAATGAATGTGTAGAACATTCCGGAATATATCTTTCTCATAGCTTATTTTTCAGGCAATTTGACCGCAAAGGTAGTCCAATGGTTTAAGGCACTTTTGCCAAAGCTTTGTTAAATGAAGTAAGCGGCACGCTTCGATATGTTAAGCCGCTGTTGTAACTTAGCGCAAAAAGAAAACAAATGAGCAACTTTTTTTCGGTCTCCAATAAACCAGCGTCCGAATTTTTTAAATACTTGCTGGGATCCGTTTTGGTAATTGTAGCTAGTGTTATAGGCCAAATCCCTTTAACGATTGCCGTATTAATTCAGTCGGCTAAAGACGGCAAATTGGGTGAACTTTCGGAAGACGTACTCTATAAAGTGTTGGACTCCAACTTATTGCTGTTCCTGTTATTGCTGTCTTTTTTAGCAGGTTTGGGCGGACTCTATTTCGCGGTTCGGTACGTACACCGATTAGCTTTTGAAACAATTGTTACCAGCCGGCCTAAAATCGATTACTCCCGAATTTATTTTGCCTTTGGAATCTGGAGCATTTTTTCGATCATAACCACAGTAGCATACGCGCTTTCAGATCCAGAACACTATGTTTTGCAATTCGAATTGCTGCCTTTTATCATCTTGTTTCTAATTGCAGTGCCCATGATTCCAATTCAAACAACTTTAGAAGAACTGCTTTTTAGAGGCTATTTGATGCAGGGCTTTGCGACATTGTTTAAGAATCGTTGGTTGCCGTGGATTTTCACCTCGGTAATCTTCGGCGGATTGCATTTTTTCAATCCAGAAGTCGATAAAATCGGACCTATAATCATGTTTTATTACATCGGAACCGGTTTGTTTTTAGGATTGATAACATTAATGGATGAGGGTAACGAACTCGCACTCGGTTTTCACGCAGCTAATAATTTGTGTACCGCATTACTCGTAACTGCCGACTGGACAGCCTTTCAAACTCACTCGATCTTTAAAGATTTGTCGGAGCCGTCTGCCGGAATCGAAATTTTTGTCCCACTTGTCATTATTTTCCCTATCTTGACATTCATCTTTGCTAAAAAATACAAATGGAAAGGTTGGCGAGAAAAACTTACCGGACCAATTCCTCAAAACGAAATATAATGGAAACACATACAATCAATTACACCGACGTACATCATAAATTTAAACTCAATGGTTTCCATTTAGGAAAAGATGATTTATGCCGCGTTGCCTACAGTTTTATTAAGGAAGGAGCCGATTTTGAAAAGCCCGTTGGAAACTTTCTGCTCGATTGGTTCGACGATCGCGATTACATCGAAATGGATACTTCGGGAAGCACAGGTCTGCCAAAACGTATTCGCGTTAAAAAGCAAGCCAT
This sequence comes from Flavobacterium sp., assembly GCF_027490375.1. Classification (GTDB taxonomy): domain Bacteria; phylum Bacteroidota; class Bacteroidia; order Flavobacteriales; family Flavobacteriaceae; genus Flavobacterium. The sequence goes on along the minus strand of NZ_JAIXYH010000055.1, from coordinate 3,581 downwards.
GGTTAATTCGGCATTGGCAACAGGTGCGTTTTTTGATTTAATGGAAGGCGATAAAGTACTTCACTGCTTGCCTGCAAAATATGTGGCAGGAAAAATGATGTTTGTACGCGGTTTTGTGCTCGGACTCGACATCGATTTTGTGGCACCAAGCGCAAAGCCATTGAAAAACTGCGATACCCAATACGCCTTTTCAGCAATGGTGCCGTTGCAAGCGCAAAACTCGATTGCCGACTTAAAATGGATCAAGAAGTTAATTGTTGGTGGGGCCAAAATTAGTGCACAACTTGAGGCCGATTTAATTGCCTCTGGAACGGCATGTTTTGAAACGTTTGGAATGACAGAAACCGTATCGCATATCGCAGCTAAACCTGTTGGCGACGCCGTTTTCCAGACCATGTCGAATATCGAAGTTTCCGCCGATGAGCGCGGTTGTCTCGTAATCTCGGCACCCGATATTTCAAACGAGAAAATTGTTTCAAACGATCTGGTGCAAGTGCATACGCCACACACATTTACGTGGTTAGGACGTATCGACAACGTCATCAATTCAGGCGGCATTAAACTTTCTCCAGAATTAATCGAAGAAAAGTTAGCGCCTAAAATCAACCGCCGCTTCTTTGTAGCTGGGCTGCCCGACGACGAGTTGGGGCAACGTTTGGTATTAGTTGTAGAAGGAGAACCGTACGAACTTTCCGAAGACACCTTCAAAAAGCTAGACAAATACGAAAAGCCCAAGGAAATAATCTTTAAACCTATTTTTAAAGAAACAGGAAACGGAAAAATTATCCGTCAGGATTCTCTTAACGCGTAAATACATGCGCTTATCGATTCTTATATTTTTGTTTATGATATCTGCCACGAACGCCCAAAACCAGGGAAAAAAAATACTGCCGCCAAAACTCAATCCAGGTGATACCGTGGCTATCGTTGCTACCGCGCGAAAAAATACTACCGACAATCTAAAACCAGCTATTAAGCTGCTGGAAAGCTGGGGATTAAAAGTCAAAATCGGAAGTTCTATTGGTTTAGATTACAATCAGTTAGCTGGAACCGACCAACAGCGGGCAGCCGATTTACAAGAGCAATTCGACAACCCAAATATCAAAGCTGTTTGGTGTGTTCGCGGCGGTTATGGCACTGTGCGGATTATCGATAAAATTGATTTCACAGCCTTTAAAAAAAATCCCAAATGGCTAATTGGTTTTTCCGACGTTACTGTGTTGCATAACCATCTCAATAATTTAGGATTTGCAAGCATACACGGATTAATGCCTTTAAATGTGGCTACCGCAAGTCCGGCGGCCGTCGAATCGCTTCGAAAATGTTTGTTCGGACAATCGTTGCAGTACGAAATATCAACCGATTCCGAAAGCCAACTCGGAGCCGCAGAAGGCGAATTTGTTGGCGGAAATCTCTCTATTCTCTACAGTTTGCTGGGCAGTGACAGTCAGGTGCATTGCGATGATAAAATTCTTTTTCTCGAAGACCTCGACGAATACCTGTACCACATCGATCGAATGCTCATGAACCTCAAGCGCTGCGGCTGCCTCAGTAAGCTAAAAGGCGTGGTAGTGGGAGGCATGACAAAAATGAAAGACAACGAAATTCCGTGGGGCAAAAACGCCAACCAAATTGTTGCCGAACATTTGGAAGGCCTAAACATTCCCGTGGTTTTCGATTTTCCCGCGGGTCATATTCCCGATAATCGCGCATTAGTGCTGGGCACGCATGCAAAACTCACCGTTACCAAAGACAAAACAGTTTTACGTTTCGACTAGTGGCGCAGCATAACGACTTAGGAAAAAAAGGCGAAGAAATGGCCGTGACCTACTTGGAAGAACAGGGTTACGAAATTCTGGAGCGCAATTACGTGTATCAAAAATCAGAGATCGATATCATTGCACGAATAGGCAATGTTGTGTGTGCTGTTGAAGTGCGAACCCGCAGTAGTGTTGATTTCGGACTGCCCGAAGAAACGGTAAAATCAAAGAAAATTAACAACCTCCTCCAAGCGGTAAATGCTTACGCAGAAGATTTAGAAGATGAGGTAGAATTCCGTTTTGATATCATTGCGATTGTTAAAAATGGCGAATCTTTCGACATCAAACACTTACCCGATGCATTTTATCATTTCTAGTTGTTATATTTGAAACAAATTGTCAGATATACAAGAACGGCGTTTTAGTTTGGATGAAATTCCACAAAATGTAAATTGGCGTTACATTATTTAGGTGTAGAGCGCGGTTCTTACTAAAAGCAACTCTGTTATGAAAACTATTGCGGCCGTTGTAGAAAATTACATCAAAACAAAGCCCTTTTTGCTAAACGCACTCGCGCAAGGAATCATCAACCTAACCTCGCTTTCGCGCAATATGTTGCCCGATTTACAGCAAGAATTAGGAAAAGACGTGAAACAAGGCGCAATTGTGATGGCACTCAAACGCTTGTCGGAAGATCTCGATTTCCGAATGAATCACAAGATCGTAAAAGTGCTCAAAAACATTGGAGAAATTACTGTGCGCTCTTCGTTGGTCGATTATACGTTTGCGGTTTCCGATACGATTTTGAACAAACAAGCCGATTTAATCGCGGATATAAAAAATTACACCGATATTTTTTACACCTCGTCGCGTGGGGTTTCCGAAACCAATATTGTGATCAGCGAATCGGTCAGCCAGCTGGTAGATAAGCATTTTGTAGGCGAAAAGCTGCTTCACAAATTCGAGAATCTAGCGTCGATTACCGTAAAGCTGCCGAAAGACAACGTGTCGACGCCCGGTGTGTATTACTTTATTTTCCAGCGACTTGCCTGGGAAGGAATCATTATTAACGAAGTTATTTCCACTTCTTTCGAATTCACCATTTTAGTTTCCGATGAGGAAGTTGATCTTGCCTTTAAAGTCATAAAAGATTTAAAATCGATTTGATTTTAGAAACGCACGTACGATCAAATTTACGTACATTATTATTCTCAAAAGCTTAAATTACAGAGGCTTAACAAAGTTTTCAAGTCTAGTGTAGGTTTGAAGCTATTCCTGCTGTTCGCTGCAAATCCGCGCTACACCAAGGGTTTGCACAACCGTTTCGCTTGGCTTCCGTTGGTCGCCAGCAAAACAGTGTGCGCACGCCTTGTTGCAGCTGTGGGTTTTCCGCTGCCATCAGGGCTAATCAATGTCGTTCCCACAAAAGTTGATGATCTAAAAACCGCTTCAATCGATTCGTAGCGCAAAACTATTCTCAAAATCAGCGTCCAAAACCTGTTTTCAGTGAAAAAATTATAAAACACAAAACAGTTTATATTCAGTTCAGCCGTAGTGAATATGCGGGATTGTAGTGAAAATTATCCCAAAAGGGTACAGCAACGCTCCGGGGCCTCCAGCCCGCCTCCGGCATAAATTTACAAAATCGATTTTTTGTCGACGAATTTTAGGCGTGTTTAAACGTTTATAAACGTTTCGGGTGGTTATGAACAAGTAAGCGTGCCGGATTACCGCATTTCAACTACCTGCTTTGAATTAAAACAGGAACCCAACTTGAATTTTGGCCACCAATCAAGAATCAATTTTGCCTTTCAAGATGGG
>NZ_JAIXYH010000083.1 GCF_027490375.1 Flavobacterium sp. | reverse complement strand
GCGATTTCGAGTTCTCGAGCAGAAAGCGAAAAGAACGGATTAGTAGAGGTCGGATTTAAATCTGCTTTATCTAATTGAAATTGGGTGGTTTGAGAAATGAATCTTCCGGTCTGAATCATTTCGCGAAAAGCAAATTGCAATTCTTCTTCGGATGTCATTTTATTGAGATAACCGTCGGCGCCAGCGCGCAAATACTTAACTGCATAGAGTTCTTCAGGATGTGCTGAAAATATCAAAATCTTAACCTCAGGAATGTATTGTCTGATCAATTCAATCATCTGAACTCCCCTACCCTCGGGTATGGAGATATCTAAAACGATAAGTTCATAAGAATTCGATTTAATTTGGTTAATCATCGAAGGAAAAGAATTAACGTGATCAACCTGAGAATCGAAACCAATTTGTTTGAGGATTAATGATATTCCTTGCCTTATAACACTATGGTCGTCTGCAATTAATATTTTATAATCTTTAGTCATAAATATTCGAGTAAGTAGCCTTGTAAAGATAGAAAAAATGATAATTGTGCAACAAATGAATTTAATCAGAAAAATCCCATGGTAAGTATCCCCTTTCTTTGGTTATTTTTGCAGCCATTAAATAAGATATGGATACGCAATTAGAAATAGCCAGACGACGCACATTTGGAATTATCAGTCACCCTGATGCTGGAAAAACAACCTTAACAGAAAAGCTTCTTCTTTTCGGAGGCGCCATTCAAGAGGCCGGTGCCGTAAAAAGCAATAAAATTAAGAAAGGTGCCACATCCGATTTTATGGAAATTGAACGACAGCGCGGAATCTCGGTTTCAACATCGGTATTAGCGTTCAATTACAAATCAAAAAAAATAAATATTCTAGATACACCAGGTCACAAGGATTTTGCCGAAGACACATTTCGAACGTTAACTGCAGTTGATAGTGTAATAGTAGTCATCGATGTTGCGAAAGGGGTCGAAGAACAAACGGAAAAATTAGTTGCTGTTTGTCGATTGCGCAAGATCCCGATGATTGTTTTCATCAATAAGCTCGATCGCGAAGGAAAAGACGCCTTTGACTTGATGGACGAAGTTGAGCAAAAACTGGGGCTTAAAGTAACTCCTCTTAGTTTTCCTATTGGAATGGGATATGACTTTAAAGGAATTTACAATATCTGGGAGAAAAATGTTAATTTATTTACTTCAGACAGTAAAAAAAATATAGAAGATACTATTGCTATCGATGATTTGAATAGTGCTGAATTGGATCAGTTGGTAGGAAAAAGTGCGTCGGATAAACTACGGGAAGAGTTGGAGTTGATTCGAGAAGTTTACCCAGCATTTGATCGTGAAGCCTATTTATTAGGCGAACAGCAGCCGGTTTTGTTTGGATCTGCCCTCAACAATTTTGGCGTTCGCGAACTGCTAGATTGCTTTTTGGATATTGCGCCACCACCTACTCCAAAAGAAACGGAACAACGCACTATCTTGCCCGAGGAACCAAAGATGACCGGCTTCGTTTTTAAAATCCATGCCAATATGGATCCGAAACATCGAGACAGATTAGCTTTTATAAAGATCGTTTCCGGAACTTTCGAACGCAACAAATCTTACTTACACACGCGACTTCAGAAGAGCTTCAAATTTTCTAGCCCCAATGCTTTCTTTGCAGAAAAGAAGGAGATTGTTGACGTTTCTTTTGCAGGTGACATCGTTGGCCTCCACGACACCGGAAATTTTAAAATTGGCGACACCCTAACCGAAGGCGAACATTTAAAATTTAAAGGAATTCCGAGCTTTTCACCAGAGCACTTTAGATATGTTAATAACGCTGATCCTTTAAAAAGTAAACAGTTGGAAAAAGGAATCGACCAACTAATGGACGAAGGAGTAGCGCAACTTTTTACTTTAGACTTGAACGGAAGAAAAGTAATTGGAACCGTTGGAGCCTTACAATACGAAGTTATACAATACCGCTTGGAGCACGAATACGGGGCAAAATGCAGTTATGAAAACTTTCCTGCTTACAAAGCTTGTTGGATTGAAACCTCAGACCCACGAGAGGAGCAATACTTAGAATTCAAACGTGTAAAGCAGAAGTTTCTGGCTAAAGACAAAAGCGGCAAGGAGGTCTTTCTTGCTGATTCTGAATTTAGTATTCAAATGACTGCACAAAAGTATCCCAAGGTAAAGTTACATTTCACATCGGAATTTTAATCCCCTAAAAAAAGATGTTAAAAAAATAAACAAACAACAATAAATTACATATTTTAGAGCCGTTTTAATAAACAATCCATAGTTGTTTTCAATCAAAGGACTTTTATTTACTTAAAATAAGTTAAAAAAATATTTCAGCACCTGATTGATATTTAAAAAATAGTTATACATTTACAAAAAATTTAAAATCTAAAAGTAGCGTGTTATGAGAATCAACTACAATAAAATTATGCTTACGATGCTGCTATTCGCAGTTAGTTTTGCTTCATTTGCTCAATTACCAGATCCGGATGGGCCAGGAACTGGAGATCAAGACCCACCAGCACCAATTAATACTAAGATCATCTACCTAGCTTTAGTTGCTGTAGCTTTTGCATTCTTCTACATGAGAAGATCAAAAGCGGCAAAAGCTTAAAAATATACTCAAACATAACAAACACCAGCAATTTTGTTGGTGTTTTTTTTTGCACTATGTGGATCTTTAATCGAAATAAGGGTGTTTTTTTGGCCGACATTATACCGGATGGTTTTGTTGATATACACAATCATATTTTGCCAGGAATTGATGACGGCGCAGCTAGTACATCAGACTCGATAGAGCTCATAACGCAACTAAAGGAGCTAAATATCTCCAGATTTATCGCTACTCCTCATAACATTGAAGGCGTCTGGGAGAATGATCCTGAGAAAGTTAATAATAGCCTGCAAAACTTAGTGAATGAGAAGGATTTTCCCCTAATAGAAACTGACATCAAAGCATCGTCAGAATACATGCTTGACAAACGACTTTCAGACTTACTCGAAAATAAAAAGGTTGTGCCCATCAAGGAACGCTACTTACTTGTTGAAATGTCTTATTTCGCTGCTCCCTTAAACTTGTATGAACTAATTTTTGATATTCAAAACTACGGCTATACGCCCATCCTTGCACATCCCGAACGCTACAACTTTTTACATGGTAACATGAAAGAATATAAAAAGCTGAAGCAAGTCGGCTGTCTCTTTCAATTAAACCTAATTGCCCTAACTGGCTATTATGGATTTGGACCAAAAATGGCTTCAGAAGAACTATTATCGGCGCAATTGTACGATTATGTAGGCACTGATGCGCATCACGTGCGACACACAAGTGCGTTAAAAGGAAAAATCATCGTTAAAAAGAGTGAAATCTTAAAACCTTTGATTCAAGCAAACACTTTTTTCAGTTTTTAGAAACTAATGCGTAAATTAAAGTTGCTTATTTCACAGTATCAAAAATTACATTGGCTGGCGGCTGTTACTTTGCTTCTAGCTAAGCCTAAAGAAAGCTAGTACACGCTTCCACAGTGTTGGTTTCACCTCTTCTACTCCATATCCGTATCCGTATCCGTATCCATAACCATAGCCGTAACCATAGCCGTAACCGTAGCCATAGCCATACCCTTTAACTGCGGCGGTATCGTTAAGTAATATAGACATTTTAGGAAGCTTATCTTCCTCATACATTAGCTGAGCAATACGAAGCATTCGTTTGTCTAGATAATTTGCTCTAACAACATATATAAAAGTATCCGCATGCTTTGCAATTAGTAGGGTGTCTGTAACTAAGCTAACAGGGGCAGTATCTACGATTATATAATCATACATTCCTTTGAGATGCGCAAATAGCTGCTCAGTTCGATCGCCTAGCAAAAGTTCCGCAGGATTTGGGGGAACAGCCCCGGCAGGTAGAATGTCGAAAGAAGTATAACCCGGAATTTTCGTGATCAGCTCATCAATATCCTTCGTCTTCCCAGACAAATAAGATGTTATTCCCTTAGAAGAGACAACTGGTACATAATTTTCTAACTTAGGATTTCGAATGTCCAGACCAATAAGCAAAACACGTTTACCGACTAGTGCAAAAGCGCTTGCTAAATTTACCGAGATAAATGTTTTACCTTCTTTTGGAAAAGTGGAGGTAACAAAAATTGTCTTTGCTTTATTTTCGCCTTCAACCGTCGCTAGAATAAAATCTAAATTAGTTCGGACAATCCTAAATGCTTCGGCGGTACTTGAACGACTTTCTAGAGTTAAAATCTCTTGGTTGCTTTCTGTATTTGGCACATCACCGATGAATGGTGCGGCGACAGCAGATTCGATATCTCGTCTATCTCGCACTTTATCGTACAAGAAATCTTTGATGTAAAGAACTAAAAATGGAATGATAAGACCTATTGCAATTCCAATAAAATATACCATTTGTCGTTGTGGAGAAATTGGAATTGGATTTGCAAATGCATTATCTATAATCTTTGAATTTGAAGCAGTAACGGCCAATGAAATTGCATTTTCTTCTCTTTTCTGCAATAAATAAAGATAGAGTGTTTCTTTTATTTGTTGCTTTCTAGATATACTCCTCGACTCCTTCTCTTGCTTCGGATACTTACTAATTCTGTTGTCGATTAAAGAAGTTTGAGCTTCGATATTTTTTTGTTGTATCTGAAGTGTGCTTTTTAGATTTTTTAATGTCTTTACAATACTTAATCTCAAATTCTCTAATTCCTTTTCGCGATTGGTGATCGCGATGTTTTTCTCTGTACTTCCGTTTTTGAGTTTACTTAAAGTATTTTGTTTTTCATTGTAAGTAAGTATTAAAACGGATGCAGATTGATCGAGAAGTAAATTTGTTGGGATTACATCCGAAGGAGAGATTTTGTTTACGTACGAAAGTAGGTAATCAACGATGTTGATTTGTGTAGCGTTTTCGACGAGTTGCTTTTCATATTCAGAAGCTTTTTGCGCGAATACTAGAGCCTCTGAAGTCATGTCTAGAATTTTATTTGAACTCTTAAAACTCTCAAAATCGGTTTCTACAGTATCAAGTTCTTTCGAGATATTCTTCAATCTTTCGTTTATGAAAGCTTGTGTTCTTCTGCTCACCAAGTTCTTATCTTCGATAGCATCGAGCTGATATTGTTTTATAATTTCATTTAGAAAGTCGATTCCTTTTTTCTTTATCGATTCACTCGTAGAAAGTTTTAAAACCGAACTTGCCATATCATTTGCTAGTTCAACCTTTAACTTACTTTGATAAATATCAATGCACTTTTCTCTTGAAGTTAACTTTACAATTACTCGCTTAATAGAGCTCTCTCTATTTGCTAAATTTCTTGTAACTACGAATTTTCCAAAATTTGAATTTACAATTTGTCCAAAGCTATATTTTCCTTTCTTTATCTCTTCTGAATCAAACAATTCAAACTTTCCGTTAGATACTTCGTTAATTGTAAAAACGGTATCAATTTCTTGAAATGCTGCTGATTTATCCAAAAATGTGATTGAAAATGCTGGATTTTCATAAACTTCAGCCGTTTTTAAATTTCCTTCGTTAAAATACCGAACATTGAAAGAAAGTTTATCGATAACACTTCCGATTATCGTTCTAGATTTCAGAACTTCAATCTCATTATCCACATTGCTTTTAGCGATTCCTAGCCCTAAGTCACTAAAAGATAATGCTTCTGATAATACGCCGCCTTTCTTATCGTCTTTAATTAACAAGGTTGCTTCTACTTTATATACTGGGACTGAATAACGCAAAATAGCGTATGCAATAAAAAAACCAATTATTGCGGTTAGTACAAACCATTTCCAATGGAAAACGTACCTGAAGATTTGCTCTTTCAGTTTTTGTTGAGCTTGATTATTTAAGTTTTCTTTGCTGATTTGCATACAATTTATCTAGATAGAAGCGCTATTATAGTGATTAACAAGGACACAGCGGAAATTCCGACAGTTACATTAGGCCCGATTACCGATGAATTAATTTTTGTCTTATTTGGATTAACATAAACCACATCGTTCTGATCTAAGTAGTAATAGGGTGAGTTTATGAAGTCTGCGTTTGTTAAATCTATGTACTTGTAAACTTTCTTACCATTTTCTTCTCGAATAACGAGCACGTTTTTACGATCTCCGTAAATAGTTAAGTCACCCGCACGACTTATAGCTTCTGGTAGTGTAATCCGTTCAGTTTGTAATTGAAAAGTTCCAGGACTGGCCACTTCACCCAAAACAGAGACTTTATAATTTATTATTCTGAAATTAATAATGGGATTTGTAATATATTCCTTGAGTAAGGATTTGATTTTTTCGATTGCTTGTAACTTATTTAAGCCTCCTAAAACAACTCGCCCTAATATCGGCATATCTATTGCCCCTTCTGCATTTACTAAGTAGGATTGAAATCGAATACCTCCCTGCGCAGTTTCGGAAGAGTTATCGATACCTGCATAAGTCGTTAAGTTGAAAGGAGCTGACGTTTCAGGATTATCACCAGAAATAATTATTAAAAGCAGGTCGTCAGGCTGTATAACTGGCTGGAAATCTGAGTTCTGTTGTTGTGACAAGGTCTGATCTATATTCTGCATATATATCAGGTTTTTTTTGGGAGCGCACGATGTTGCAATTAAAAGACCGCAAATTAGAACAAAAAATCTCTTCATAGTCAGTAAACTTGGGACAAATATAAGCTTAATTATTTAAGAAGTTTTAAATTGAATAGTTAATCAAGCGCCTTGTATTCCGAATTCATACTCTTAAATTCAGGCACAATTAACTTCATTTTTTTCACAATTTCATTTCTTTCGGAAAATATAGAAAGATTAACCAATTCACTTATGTGGCTTTCTAATTTCTCAAAATCAGACGTTGTTTCGGAAGCTACCATTATTTTCTCATGATGTGTAGGCAGCGTTTTTGATCCATCATTTAGAAGTTCTTCGTACAGCTTTTCTCCCGGACGAAGTCCAACTATTTTAATCTTTATATCTTCGTCAGGCACGTAGCCTGCCAGTCTTATCATTTTTCGTGCTAAATCAATAATTTTGACGGGTTTCCCCATATCGAAGATGAAAATCTCACCACCGTTCCCCATAGCTCCAGCTTCCAAAACGAGTTGGCAAGCTTCTGGAATTGTCATGAAATAACGGATAATATCTGGGTGGGTAATTGTTATCGGACCACCTTGTTCAATTTGGCTAGTAAATAATGGCACAACAGAACCATTACTTCCTAAAACATTTCCAAATCTTGTAGTTATGAAACGTACTTTTCTACGATCACTATTTTGATAAATCGAATTGTACAACGACTGAACATACATCTCGGCTATGCGTTTACTTGCACCCATTACATTACTCGGATTTACGGCTTTGTCTGTGGAAACCATTACCATAGATTCAATGTTAAACTCAACACATAAATCGGCAACGTTTTTGGTTCCCAGCACATTTACCATAATTGCCTGCGAGGGATTTCCTTCCATCAGAGGTACGTGCTTGTAAGCTGCCGCATGGTAAACAACATCGGGTTGGTGGCTTTGAAAAATCCGAAGCATCGCTTTTTGATCTCGAACATCGGCAATAGCACAAAATATATCATCGGAACCTTCAATTCCTCGTAATTCAAGGCTTAAATTATGCAAAGGCGTTTCAGCTTGATCGAGAAGTATAACTTTTTTGGGAGCAAACTTTAGGACCTGTCGCGTAATTTCACTTCCAATAGACCCCGCTGCTCCCGTAATCAAGACACATTTTCCTGCAAGTTGGTTTGCAATTTTCTCCGAATCGAGAACTATTGGCTTTCTTTCAAGCAAATCTTGAATCTGAAGGCTTTTAATTTTTTTAGAAATCTCTTTTTTGTCTTCCCAATCTGAAATAGCTGGCATTGTAAAGACTTTATAATTATAATCTAAACATTCATCAACGATAGCTATTTTTTCATCTTTGGTAAGCCCTTTATCAGCAAGAATTAGCCCTTCTACATCCAATGATCTCATGATTGTAGTGATTTTTCTATTCAAACTAATAATGGGCAGGTTCATGATACGCTTAGAGCTATTGCTATCCTCTTTATCGATAAATGCAACCACTCGAAACCGCTGTGGTTTTTCATAACGCAAAGCTGCTGCAACACTTAGTGCATTAGCGTCGGCGCCGAAAATCACAGTCTTGGTTAAGTCGCCTTCTTTAGTTTCCGACAAGTACAACTCGAAAGTTTGTTTTACTATTATGCGATAAAGTAAAAGTCCCGAAAAAGTGAATATAAAGTTTATAAACAATCCGGCATTCATGAAGATTTTTTGTCCAAAAACTACATCGCAAAAAATATTTAAAACTACTAGAGTAACTAAAGTCAAAAACAGAGCTATAAATAGTTTTACTGCATCAATAAAAGAAGAGTGCCGTATTATCCCGGAATATGTCCTGAAGATCCAAAAGAAAAACAAATTTAGCAGTAAAAACCCCAATACAATCACCGGAAGAAAGGCTTGGTGTACATAATTACGCTCCATTTTAATGAGCATAATGTAGGTAAAAGCTGCCGACACTAATACGATAAGCATATCCAACAAGAGAACAATCCAACGTGGGAGATAGCTTAAATCTCGTAATCGTTGCATAGACAACAGCCTATCAAAAAAATGCTTTTTCATATAACTTGCTTATCTATTTTAGTTTGAAAAGAATGTAGTAATCGCGGCTGAAATACGTCCTTTCTCTTCATCACTAAGGTTTGAACCTGATGGTAGACAAAGACCATCTTCAAACAATTTTTCTGAAACACCCGAACCAAAAAACGAATAAGAGGCAAAAATAGGTTGTAAATGCATGGGTTTCCAAAGCGGACGCGACTCAATTTGTAAGGCATCTAGAAACAACCGAAGATCTTCGCGTGTTTTACCACCCGTTTTATCAGCATCGATTAGAATTGAAGAGAGCCAATAGTTTGGTACTGAAACGGATTCGTCTGCAGAAAAGACAGTTACACCATGAATATCTTTAAAAAGGTCTACATAAAACTCATGCATTGCACGACGGGCTGCAACCCGATCTGCCAAAACTTCCATCTGCCCTCTTCCTATTCCAGCACTAACGTTACTTAGCCGGTAGTTGTAACCAATATGCGAGTGCTGATAATGCGGCTGAGGATCTCTAGATTGTGTTGCATAGAAAACGACCTTTTCTTTAGCTTCAACCGAAGGGCACACCAATGCGCCGCCTCCAGAAGTTGTTATAATTTTATTTCCATTGAATGACAGCACGCCAAAGTCGCCAAATGTTCCACACTGCAAGCCTTTATAAGTACTCCCAAGTGCTTCGGCGCTGTCTTCAATAATCGGAATATTGTAGTGATTGGATATTTCTCGAAGCCTATCCACCTGAAACGGAACACCATACAAATGCACAGCAATAATCGCCTTTGGTTTTTTGTTTCGTTTTATTCCATCTTCAATAGCTCTGAGCGTTTCTTCTGGACATATATTCCAGGTTTGGGGCTCACTATCAACAAATACAGGGGTAGCTCCCTGATATAGAATTGGATTTGCTGAGGCAGAAAACGTCATACTCTGACAAATAACTTCATCTCCGGCGCTTACCCCCAACATTACCAATGCCAGATGTATCGCAGCAGTACCCGAGCTCAATGCTGCAACTTCTTTATTAGTCTGTAAAAAATCTTTTATATCTCTTTCAAAGCCAACTACATGTGGCCCTAATGGCGCGATCCAATTCGTTTCAAATGCATGGTTAACATAACTAATTTCATTTCCACCCATATGAGGAGAAGATAACCAAATTTTTGACTGCATAGTTTTGTGGCTTTTTTTTGACAATGTACTAAAAATGTTTTTGATTTTCCTTTGGTGTTAAGAAATATGAAAAAAAGAAATAGATAAGAAGCGATAAATACTTCTTAACTGTAAGCCTTTCCATATCTAATTTATCTAGCTCACACTTTTTAGGAATAAGTACTTTTTCGAAGTACAACTCTGGATTTTGCTGTTCTGCTAACAAATTTTCTTCGTTCCGATACTGAATTGCGGCAGTACTTACAATACCTGGCTTGTGCTGCAGCAAAGGCGTATATAATTCTTTAAATTTTTCTACATAGTATGGAACTTGAGGGCGATAACCAACCAACGACATTTCATTCCTCAAAATGTTAATCAATTGAGGAAGCTCGTCGAGTTTATATCTGCGAAGATATCGACCAATAAATGTAATTCGTTGATCAATTTTCCCTAAAGTGATTCCTTTCACATCTTCACTATTGTTGTACATAGTTCGAAACTTATACATATTGAAAGACACACCATTTTTGCCGATTCTCCTGTGTTTAAAATAAAAAGGAAGTCCGCTATCCACCACAATCCAAAGAGCAATCACAAGTAATACTGGAGCCAGGGTGATAATTGCTACTATAGAAATTAAAAGATCAAAAAATCGCTTCATGATTGCTTAAGGAAATAACGAAAATACAAGGTTCCAAGCAATTCGTGCACATAACAATCCATCAATTCCATTTTGCTGCTTGAAGGTTTGAAATTGTAGTTGGATAAGTCGGGACTTTCCTTAACGGAAAAATCGGCTGCATAAACTTGATGATTAACTTTTAGATAGGTAAAAATCTCATTTGCTCTTTTAAGATGGCTTGCACTACTAACAACGATAACCTCCTTGTCCTTAAAATATGATTTATACTGTAGTGCCTCTTCGTAGGTGTTTTTAGTTTGGTGAAACTTTATGATATCCTTTGAGGGAATTCCAAATTTAATTGCGGCCCTCGCCATCGCTTCGGCCACGCTGTATTGCTGATTTTTTGACTTTCCGGAAAGTATTAGTTTTAAATGAGGGTTTTTACTTTTCAAAAGAACGGCTTGGGTAAGCCTTGCAGCACCCGCAGAAGATAACTTTTGTAAATCATTCAACTTTGCATCGTCTGTATAACCAGCACCCAAAACCAAGATATATTTTGCTTTGGCAAAGTCTATATCTGAATTGTAAAAAGGTTTCTCAATACTATGAATTAATAGTTGTGGAATGGGCGATACGGCAACTATTAAAAAGTAAAAGGCGAGAAATCCGAAACAAAAAAAACTTGACTTTCTCTTTTTTTTATAATGGAAAACTAAGCCTAAAATGGCGATTACTAGAAGAATTGATATGGAACTTAGAAGTATCAATTGCTATTTTAATCTGCAGATTTCAGTAAGTTTTTCAACATCAATAGTGTACTTGTTTCCAAATGCAGTATGGTTTTCAACCTCAATTGGCTTTTTTATATTAAAATGAAGGTGATTTAGGTTATTCTCATAGAAATACCTTGCCAACTCAGGAGTAACACCACCTCCAGGCATTACCTGAATACGAGAACCTACAGAATTTTCCAATTTAACCAAGGCTTCCTTTCCTTCACTAACATTTGCAAAACCGCCGGAGGTTAAAATTCGGGTACATCCTAGTTCTATTACATCGTCCAAACCAACTAGATAGTCCGTACAACCATCAAGGGCCCTGTGAAAGGTGGTTTCTAATCCGAAAAAATTCGCTCTCTCGATCAGTTTTCTTGAAGCAGTGATATTGACATTATTATCAGAAAGAAATCCAAACACAACCCCCTTTGCTCCCACCCTCGCAAAATCTTCCAAGTCTTTAATCATCACATCGATTTCGCGATCGGAATAGTCGAAATCGCCTGCCCGAATCCGTAGCATTACGTGAATTTCTTTCGACGAATTTTGGATCACTGTTTCTGCGAGCCGTAAGCTAGGGGTAAGTCCGCCTACTTCAAGAGCAGCACAAAGTTCTACCCGCTTTACGGGAAAGGATTCCACAGCCTTTAGTTCGTCTAGCGTCTCTAATACAACTTCAAAAATCATTTGTTTTTGGTTTGATTAATCAGTTCATTGACAGCTTTTGAGAATCGGTCTGCTGCGATCTGATTAAGGTGCGTGAAGTCGATAAAATCATTTACATTGTAGTCGGGCGAACGAGAAAAATCAAAGAAAAACACCGTTTTATTGTCCACTGCATTTTGAATAATTTCATCAAATTGTTCTAGCTCATTTTTAGTGTAAAGCTTATATTCAACATCACGTAAAGGAGGCATTGCCAGGTAAACGGTTATTGATTTTTCTTTGCAGTATTGCAAGATTTTATTGAAATACATCAATTGTCTTTCATCGATTTTAAATTCCCGCTTTTCAAAACCTTCTTTTTCTGGCGTTCCTAAACGGATGTACTGTCCGTTTTCTTTCAGACCGTGTTTTTCTTTATCGTCAAAAATCAATTTTCTGATTTTGCTGGGATGAAGTAAATCGACATAGTACCAGATTTTGTAATTTTTTGGCTTATAATCTTTAAGATAATCGGTGCCCAAGAAATCGCCATATACGTAATTACGTGTATCTGAAAAAATCCCGAATTGAAAATAATCGACTCCTAGAACTACCGAATTAACTTTTTTACCTTGTTTTTCAACATATAAAAGCTTGTAGTACAGTTGATTATACGAATCGTTGTTGTGTGAGAAATTAAAAGTCTTTGTTGAAAACAGGTCTGGATTAACGCCGCAAAACATGCGTGAATTTCCCAGTACTAGCTGTTGATACTCGCGCTCTTTTGCCTTTTGAAAAGAAAACTGCAGCTGCTGTTGAATATTTGGCCCCATTTTAGCCTCGAGTAGCTTGGGTACGGCAAATAAGCAAAACAGCACATAGAAGATTGCAGGTACTATTCCAAACTTTATTGTTTTTATGATAAACTCTTTCATTTCTTAAAATTGGAAGTAAATAAATTGTTCGTCTTTCCCAAAGAAAAGGTAAATTAGAAACAACAAGCTGTAGTAAAACAGCCATCTAGGAGCAGCAGTCCATTTAAGTCCTAGTTTCTGAATAGCAAAGTCGTTTTCCCGTCCAATCCATTCAATAATCATAAAAAATGAAATCAATAAATACAAGTAAATGGGGGCATCAACTGCTTTACTTGCGGCTCCAAAATCAAAAATACGCATAGTAAAATCTACAGCTTCAGTTACCGATGCTGCCCGGAAAAAGATCCAAGCAAAGACAGCGAGAACGAAAGTGAGCAACATTTTAGCAAAGTCTATTGGATCTGGAAAAATTCGACCTTTTGCTATAATATCCATATTTGATCGATTAGATCTCAATAAAATAGAAGGCATTATGAAGAGAGCATTTAGCAATCCCCAAATTATAAATGTCCAATTAGCACCGTGCCAAAAACCACTTACCAAAAATATTATAAAGGTATTTCGACAGCGCATCCAATTTCCACCTGCGCTTCCTCCAAGTGGTATATAAACATAATCTTTGAACCAAGACGACAATGAGATGTGCCACCTTCTCCAAAATTCCGCCATGTCACGAGAAAAGTAGGGATAGTTAAAATTCTTAAGTAGTTCAAATCCCATTAATCTAGCTGAACCAAGTGCTATATCGGAATATCCAGAGAAATCACCATATATTTGAAAAGTAAAAAAGAGAGCTCCTAGAAAAAGTCCGCCACCGCTGTAGTCCTCTGAATTATTAAATATCATATTTGCGTAAGTGGCGCAGTTATCGGCGATAACAATCTTTTTAAACAGTCCCCATAAAATTTGTCTTAAGCCGTCGACTGCTTTAGTTCGATTAAAAGCCCTCGTCTTTTCAATTTGTGGCAGCAAGTGCGTAGCACGCTCGATAGGTCCGGCAACGAGTAAGGGGAAAAAGCTCACAAATAAGGTGTAATTTACCAGATTTGTAGTAGGTTTAATTCGATTGTTATAAATATCGAAAACGTAGGAAAGTCCGTGGAATGTATAGAATGAAATACCTACTGGCAAGATTACTTGCAAGGTCGCGAAATGGGCTTTAAAGCCGAAAGTTCCTAGTAATTCTGCAAAGGAAGAAATAAAGAAGTTATAATACTTAAAAACGGCCAAAAAACCCAAGTTTATTCCTACGCTCAGAATCAACCAGAACTTTTTCTTCGTTTGTGAGGTTGCATTTCCGATGACCAAGCCGGAATAGTAATCTAGTAAGGTGCTGAAAGCCAGCAAAAACACGAATCGCCAATCCCAGCAACCGTAAAAAAAGTAACTTGCCGTCAACAACATGATATTTTGCCACTTCAAGCTCTTATTGGTAACAAACCAGTACAGCCAAAAAACTATCGGCAAGAACAGCGCGTAGGAAAGGGAATTAAACAACATGATTTAGGATTTAGTGTATAAATCGGTTTCTTTCATTATTATGGGAAGATTATCTACATCGCGGAGAAAAATCAAATCCTTTTCAAACTCGTACATCTTGAACGATTTATCGAACTCCTGATCTGAAGTTAGTAAGCTAATAGTAGCCTCAGCAAAATTAGCTCCTCCGGCTGCAAAGCACTGCGTAAAAGCTACGTGTCGAACGTTAACTTCGGTTATGTAAGGTCTGCCATCACCATCTTCCTTAAAATCAACGGTAAAAAAACCGTGTTTGGCCGAATTTGTAGCTTCAAACAACAAGTCCATAGCCTTAGTTGCTACATCAACTAGTTCAGGTTCGTTCAGTAACCTTCCAAATGAAGTATTGCCTGTAATTCCTGAAGGAGCTACTTTTGCCATAATGTAATTTACACGTTCGGCACAGGCAGCGCGCAAAAGTTTGCCATTTTCGTAAAGTAATTTACATGCTAAATTTCTTCCGGATAAAAACTCAGACGCCAAGAAAGTTTGCACGTTAGGATTAATCTGAATCCAGTTTCGGAGTGCTTCTTCATCTTCTACTTTAAGTGAACCTAAACCACTTGTACCGCTTGAACTGCGCACCCAGAAGTTCCCTTTTAAAACGGTGAAAATTTCGGAAAAATCGGAGATATTTCGGTCGAAGGTAACCGACTTCGGAACCAGGCCTGAGTCATTTAATACTTCCGTCATTCGCGATTTATCTATGAGTAATTCCGCCATTTCTACAGATGGTAAAAAAGCCGGACAAGGCAATTTCGAATTGCGTTCTTTATTACACCATTCCATTACCTCGGCTTCAGGTAAAATTACCGCAAAATCAATCTGATTTTCATTTACGATTTTTTCAATCTCGTTCCAATAGTTTGATGCTTTTGCCAAGGGCACCACAAAAGACTTTTCAAACAAATCTCTCTGATAAAGTCCAATAGCAAGCGGATTAACATCGGTTGCAAAAAGTTTAACATCGGAGAATTTACTATATTTCTTGAGTGATATGGCAAAACTCCTCGGTGTTGGTCCGCCGACTCCAGTAATTAAGATTCTTTTCATGATTGCTTGTTGTGGTAAGTGTTTACTATTTTTTTTCGTTTTCCGGAAGCTAAGAGAGGAATTTCGTCTACATATTCGATAGAAAAATTTGCTTCATCTCCCAAATATTTCAAAAATTCGGCTCTCAACTGTTGTTCCCTAGCAAATGGTTGCTCTGTGTTTATTTTAAAAGTATACTCTTTCGCTCCAGTTTGTACGAACTGATATTGCAAAATTTCGGTGTATTGAAACATATTCTTGTAAACGATATACGACGAAATCAGATTCCCTTTGGCATCGTAAATGAGATCCAATTTACGTCCTTCAATCGTTTCCAATTCGAAGTGGTTATTTGGATTAAGCGCTCCGATATCACCTGTATCATAACGAATTAAAGGCATGGCATAGTTGTATAAATCTGTTATAACTATGCGTCCTAATTCGCCGGGGTGTGCTAAAACATCCTCATCCATCTTAAAAATTTCCACAATAAAACTTGCGCTGTTAATCTCAAACGTTGGCTTTCCATTGGTTTGTTGTTGAGCAATAATACCATTTTCGATGTTTGAGTAACGGGATAAAGCACAAATGCCAAGTTGTTTTTGGAAGATATCTTTGGTTACTGCGGTCATTCCTTCAGAAATTCCAATTACACTTCTAATCTGGAGATCGTTATTTGAATAGTTCTTTTTGTCTATGTATTTAGCAAGTAGCTCTAAAGCCGATGCATAGCCCACCAGATGTGTAGGCTGCTTGTTTGCTACTAGTGTTTTACAAAACGCTTCCAGTAGTTTGTCGTCGAGCCGCAATACATCAATAGGTATGAGGTTTTGCATTTTCATTAATCGGCTTGACTTTTGATTTGCGGTACTCCAAATTTTTAGATTCACAAGCCGTTCGCCTAATTTATATCCTGCTTTATTCGCAAAAAACAGTGTATCGGCATTATTCCTGAGTCTTTTTTCAGCATCTGAATATATAGCTAGCGGTGTTCCGGTACTGCCGCTGGTAACCTGTTTTACTAATTTGCTTTGATCGAATGCGCTGGAAATAAAATCGGCCGCGTTGTTGCGAAGTTGGAGTTTATTTACCAGCGGAAAATCACTCAAAGTTGCCGATTTAAAATTTGCATAAAATGAGGTTGTTTCCGCGGCGTGTTTGAGTAGTGTTTTAAGTTTACTTTCCTGATTACGATGGTTATTGGCAAAACTGCTTTCTATTTCATTGTAATGAAATTTTACGCGTGATCCTGCTAATAGATCTTTAGCCCAAAAAGCAGCTGCTCGCAGATTCGAAAAGTTTTTTGATACTCCCATTAATTACTTCCGTTAAAAGGTTCCATTGGCCGACTGTCGCTTTGGTTCACGTCTTTTCGTTTAACAACATGACTCATGGTTGTAAAGAAAATTTTCATATCTCCCCAAAGTGTGATATTTTCTATGTATTGAATGTCATATTCGAACTTTTGCGTCCAACTAATTGAATTTCTGCCCATTATCTGCGCTAAACCCGTAATACCCGGGCGTTCTTCATGTCGGCGAATTTGTCGTTCATTATAAAGCGGGATGTACTTAAAAAGTAATGGACGTGGTCCCACGAAACTCATATCGCCAAAAACGATATTAAATAGTTGAGGCAGTTCGTCGATTGATGTTTTCCTGATAAAGGAACCAAATCGTGTAATTCTTTCGTTATCAGGAAGTAAATTGCCGCTAGCATCCCGAGCGTCGGTCATCGACTTAAATTTAATGATGTTAAACGATTTTTGATTTCGACCAGGGCGTGGTTGTAAGAAAAACACTTTTCCCTTGTTTTGAAAGAGAAGAATAAACGCACTAATTACCACCACCGGCGATAAAAGTATCAGGGCTGCAAGTGCAAAAAAACAGTCCATTGGTCTTTTAAAGTACTTTCTATACATAATCTTTTCCTTTCATTATATTACCTAGCTCTGCTGTACTTACAAATTCTACGTCTGGATATTCAGTTTGCACTAAATTCAGCAAAGTTTGCAAGTCAGCTAGACTTTTTTTTCGGTTATTTTCTTCGATTCCGCCGGAAAAATTCACTCTGTGCGAACTAACCACTACTGGATTCTTAAGTTTAAACGCTATTTGAATTTGTTTGAAAGCGTCTGCAATTGCATTAACATTTGAAGCGGGCTCAAATACGGCGTTTCGTAAAATTACTTTCAAGTTATCTTTCGTATTTTTTCCCATCCACATATACTGTTTTTGCACTTTGCCTTTTGGAAGGGTAATAATTTTTTCGAAGCCACTATCAATAAATTGTATACCATTATCCAATAATGTTTGATGCAAATCATGTGATTCCCGACCGCCAGGTGCATTGAAGTTAATCGCCCTAAATCCAAAAACCTGTTCAAACTTTTGGAGTCCGTCAACTATTATTTCTTTATGGAGTGCGGTATCTGAAGAGTCGACTTGATCGAACGCGGCGTAATAAGATGGAAAATTCTTGCTTTCGATGTTAGAAAAAGTACCGTTTGCAAATGCAAACCGAATTCTAGAATCATTACTTTTCAAAGCATCAGAGACGAGTCGAACGTTTAAATGTTCTCGTCCGTGGAATGCTGGAACAAGCATTTTTGATTTCATACCGTACTGCCATGCTTCCCATGCTTGAGAACCTTGGGGAACTTTTTTAAAAGTATCAGTCAACAATTCAGAAATGTATGAGGTGAAATTTTGATTAGCCATTTCCTCGTAATTGGGATTACAGCAAAGCGCATAAGCTGAGAAACAAGCTGGGTTATCGTTTTTATCTCTAAATTTGCTAAGCACATCGAATAAAGCAGCCAAATCATTTTCCGTTTCTAAAGAATCTAACCTATCGAATACTGAGGTAGAAGGCATTCCAAATTCGCTTAGTTTTTTCTGTGTTTCTCGATCTCTAACACGTAAATTTCCATAATCATCTACAGCAAAAGCAAGTAGTTTCCGATTTGTCTTGTAACCCGGAATATTTTTAAGATAATTCTTCACTAAAGTCATCATAGCTATTGTCTTTTACGGTCATTATATCCGATTTTCGAAAAATTTATGCGGATTTACTTGAAAAATCAAAATCATATACAAAAGATTTACGAAGTCGTTATCAACTGTGAATTTTATACTACACTTCATAAATACAGTCATTTTGCTTCCATGCTTAGTTCACGTCAAGATACTTTCGATAAATTTCGGTTGTGGCTTCGAGTGCTTTTTCAATAAAGAACTTTTTTACCGATTTCTTTCCAGCTTCGCCTAAACGGTTACGAAGTGTTTCGTCTTGGGAAATCGCCACTAAACTGTTAACAAATTTAACATTATCGGTTAAATTAAAGATAAAACCATTGACAGAATCTTCGACCAATTCATTATGTCCTCGAATATTGGAGATGACAACCGGCAATCCGACCGACATTTGCTCGGCAATTCCAATGGGCAAGCCCTCGGCAAAACTGCTTGAGATTCCAAAATCGGCAACAGCTATAAATTTGGCAATTTCTGTTTGATAACCCATAATTTTCACGTTCGATTGAAAGCCGTTTTGCTGTGAGAAATCACTCATAACGCTACCTAATTTGGCTTGTCCACCTGTGAAAACAAATGTAAGATTTGGATTTTTAGCTAGTATTTCTTTGATGTTATCAAAGATGAAGCGATGATTTTTTCGGGGAATAAACTCTGCTATATACAAGACAACCTGATGATTTTCGGGTATCCCTAATTCTTGCTTTACATCTTCTTTGTTATAGGGAGATAAATCGATTCTATCTGGATTGATACCTATGCCATCCGTTTTAAATTTTCCCTTTACGGGAAAGCTAAACTTGCTTAATACGCGAAAATCTTCGTTATTAATGGTAATAATTGCGTCGGTAAAGCTCGCAAACAGCCACTCGATTGGGAAGAACACCAGCCAATTTTTCAACGAAGCTCCTTTGTAAAAATGAAATCCGTGTGCGGTGTAAAATACTTTTGTTCCTCGTTTTCGAGCTCGTCTTGCGGCAAGTCTTGTTACGATTCCGCCCATTGGTGTATGGCAGTGAATAAGATCGTAATGTGTAGAATCAATGATCTGCTTAAGTTGTTTATAGGCCTGCTGATTTCCTTTATCGAAGGGCATCCGACCGAATGGCACGACATGAACAACGTCTGCAAAGGGCATTTGTTCCGTTCCGTTGCAAGCAACATGAACTTCGTAACCTTGCTCTTTAAACCATCGTAAATAGGGTAAATGAAAGTTAAGTAAATGAATATGTGTTGTTGCAGTGTATAAGATTTTTTTCATTTTACTCCTGTATTCTTCTTACATCCTCAATAAACTCGCTATATATCGCATCTAAATAAACTCTATAATCTTTGATTTTATTGAGATAAATTTGTTTGTTTTCGATCCCACTTTCCATTAAACTATAAAGTGTTTTTCCAGAGAATTTTTCTATTGGGTATACAAATTCTGGAAGTTTCATATCGTTCATGATTCCAAAACTCTTGTTTCCTCCGTAGGCTATTGCAATACTTGGCACATTTACATTTAAGGCAAATATGACCGAATGAAAACGGGTACCTACCATAAAATCTAGTTGTGAGTATAAATCCATTACATTGACACAATTCAAATCAAAATCTTCTATGTAGCTGGTATTTTGAAGTAAATTTTGATCTAGTCTTTTTCTCACATCAGCAATTGCTAGACGGTCATCCTCGTGGCTGCCCGGACCTAAGGTGTGTGCGAAAAAAATAGGGTGATAATTATTTTCTATTGCTAGCTTTACAAACTCCTGTATTTCTGCAATATACTCATTGTACCTCTGCTCAGGATCTTGAGAATTTGGGAACCTATACGGACGAAGAGTTATTCCGACCGTTCTTTTGGAATCCAATGGCACCTGTTTGTCAAGCAAGTACTTTCTTCCATCTGTAGCTGTATTTTTTAAATAAAATCCCAAATCAGGATAAAGCTTAGCTTTAATTTTTAAATTCTCTTGTACATAATTCAACGACACTTGCTCGCGAACGGTTACTAATTTACAATTGCCTAAAACGAATTTCACCAGCTTTCGGGTAAAGTACCCTTTTACAGGACCTATCGAATTTGGAAATACGATTACATTTTTTTTATAACGGTGTGCAAGCAGGATGTGATAGAGCGAAAAGTACATGGTATAAAAATCGCTTGCACGTCCGTAGGCGTGAATAAAACCTCCGCCTTTTACCGCTATTAACTCGGCTTCTTGAAACCGCTTGAGCGACTCTTTTTGGGAAGCAGAAAGAAATAGTTTGCCGAAATTATTAATTACTGAAAATTGGCTTAATAAGGCTGAAGTATACACTAAATCAACAACCGATTGAAAACCCCAAAGCACGTAATCGACTTTAGTATATTTTATCGACTTTTTGGTTTTAGTATTAGAAATTCGCGAAGGATGACGTAAAATCTTAGGTAAAATAGTGTATCCTAGTTTTTTCGTTTGTCGCGATTGCAATTCTATATCTTCTGGATTTGTTCCGCTTTCCAAAACAGTAAAATTGGTATCTGAATTTACAGCTTTAATCAATTCTGCAGTTTCCCACACTAGGGCTTGGTCGCCTCTATTTAAGTCTGTACATCCTGGTATTATAATAATCTCTTTCATACTAATTTGATTTAAAATTTATAACCTCGTCGTAGAATCTAAATCGCCGTTCATTTAGTTTATCCCAAACAAAATCCTTTGAAAACTCCAAATTTCTTTCGGCCAGTTTATTGTATAAATCTGGGCTTTGAAGAATAGAGATAACCTTGTTTGCAACTTCTGTTGGATTATTTATGGGCACCAACACCCGCTCTTCTAGTAATTCGGGTATCCCACCAATTAGAGTACCAATTGCAGGCAAGCCCCTTCCCATTCCCTCTACAAGAGCTCGTGGTAAGCCTTCGGTTCTTGAAACAAGTAAGAACAAGTCAGCATTATCCAAATACTCAACTACTTTAGAAAAGGGTTTAACGGCACCAGGAAAATCTATAAGGTCTGATGAAGAACCGGAGTTTTTAGCACTAATAAGTGAATTTCTGTATTTTCCACTTCCTAAAAAAGTTAAGCGGACTTTAAAATCCAATCCTTTGTTATTGATGATCTCTACAGCCTGAATAAGCACATCAGGAGCCTTGTACAGCTGATCTAAACTACCTACACTAATTAAGTCATAGATTGTCTTTTTCGTAAAACTTTTAGGCGCATGAGCCAAAAACTCTGACTTTAAAATTACATTGGAAGCATACGTTTGAAATATTCCTGAAGAAACAGGATACCGTTTTTGTAATTGGTATTTCGTAACATATATAGCAGCTGAAGCATTCTTAACGACTTTTCTAAGCTGGTATGTTCCGATGATTCTCAAAAATCGTCGTAATGGATGCTTGAAAGAACCCGGTGCAAAAACATCATACGGATCAGCCGCGACTTCCACACCATATTTTCTCTTTATCTTCATAGCTTCGTAAGCTGCAATTCTACCAAGAGTTCCTGGCACTCTGCAGATTAGCGCGTCGTCATTTGATATAAAACTCCGAATCGCAGATCGCACCGCTTTGGCTTTTTTCAAGTACTGCGAAGGACCAATGAAATATGGTACTTCAAGAATTGAAATTCGATCCGAATCAACACGAATAGAATCATCTAGAACTTCATCCTTGTGCCTTTCAACTCTTGCGATGATCTTTATATTATCGAACTTCAAAAGGTAGTGTTCGAAAGTTTTGCGATTTAGCGCGGTATGATACCCATATATCTTACCATCGGGAGTTTTTGTAAAACGGGCGTTCGTTGCAAAAATTAAGTCCATCTAAATTTCTCTAAGAAAAGCAGAAAACTGCAATTCGTTATTATATTGCTCTTTAGCAAAGCTTTCACAGCTCATACTTTGAATACTGTCATTGTTTAGGAAAATACCCTTAAAAAAAGTAGAAAAAGCCTGTACGTCAGTTGGTTCAAAAAGTTGACTGTGATTTTGGACAGGAACAATCTCTTTAATTGAAGCGATATTTGAAGCTACAAAAGGAAGTCCGGAGACCATAGCTTCCATTAAAGCGTTGGGCATGCCTTCGGTCACAGAAGGAAAAAAGTAAAAATCGAAAGTTTTTAAGACGTCTGGGATAACGGTTTGATATCCTAGACTAATAACATCAGATTTAGTGAGTGAATCAGGTAAATTATCTAGAAGCTTATCTGTATCTTTTCCACACAACACAAGCTGAAAATCGAAACCTGCTTTTTTCAACTCTGCGGCTACTGCAATAAGTGTTTCATGGTTTTTTGCACTGTTAAGTCTTCCAGTATGGCCTATAACAAAACAATCACTTCGAATTTGAAAATGTGCTCTGAGTTCTTCTTTCGTAGCCCGAGCTTTGAATAGTTCAATATCAATACCATTTCGAATTACTTGCATTCGTGAATCATTCTGCTTTTCTTTAAAGAAAAAACTTAGACCTGCACAAGAATTTGCTAAAATTCGAGTAGCTGAATATAATACCAATCTATTCATAAGCGAATTGTACGCAAGATTGAACACTGTTTCCTTAAATGCATTGCTTGATCTTCTATAAAAAGCAATTCTAGTGGGGACTTTTAAGAGCCTTCCGATCAACAATGGAATTCCCGCGAAATTGCCGGTAAAGTCGCATATAGAAGAGGGCTTTTCCTTCTTAATTATTTTAAATAGCTCAAACCAAGCGATAAGACTTAAATAGCCAGAATTAACTGTTAGGATTTTTGAAGTGTATTTTTCATATTCTGACAATAGCGCTCCTTTTTTACCCGCCTTTGTAATAACAATGGGATCGATTGTAGATTCCGAGAAAGCGAGAAACCGTAACAAATACGTTTCAGCACCACCAGCATCAAGCGATGACACTAGAAAAACACATTTCTTTTTTTTCATCATTTTGCTGGATTATAGTATGAAACAAACCAATCTACAAATTTAGGAATGCCTTCTTTCAGTCGAGTTACGGGCTTGTAACCGTATTTCAATTCAATTTCACTCAGGTCGGCAAAAGTTTGATAAACATCGCCAGGCTGCATGGGAAGAAAATCTTTTATTGCTTTTTTCCCAATAGCGCTTTCTAAATAGGAAATAAAATCGAGTAACTGTTCGGGTTGATTGTTTCCAATATTTAAAATTTCGTAATTTCCTGATTTATAATTAGATAAGCTTACAGAAATTATTCCCGACACAATATCATCGATGTAAGTAAAATCGCGCTTTAGATCTCCGTTATTAAAAACCTGTATCGGCTTATTGTGGAGTATGGCATCCGTAAAGAGATAAGGAGCCATGTCGGGTCTGCCCCAAGGGCCATAAACTGTAAAAAAACGAAGTCCTATGGTTTCCATTCTGTACAAATTCGAGTATACATGGGCCATTAACTCATTGCTTTTCTTTGTTGCCGCATAAACGCTTATGGGCTTATCAACGGCATCTGATTCTGCAAAAGGTACCTTTTTCTGATTTCCGTAGATTGAAGAGCTAGAAGCATAAATTAACTTTTCAACTCCAAATCGGGCTGAAACTTCTAATATGTTCCCAAAACCGATGATATTTGACTGATAATATGCGGATGGATTATCGATTGAATACCGAACACCAGCTTGCGCAGCAAGGTGAATAACTTTTTTAAACCGATATTTTTCGAATATGTCGTAAAGTATCTTTTGATTGGTAATATCACTTTTGTAAAATTCGAATTCAGGGAATTTGGTAGAAGGTTGCGCTTGATCGAACTTTACGTGCTCGGCATTTAAAATACCTAGCTCCTCAAGTCGACTGTATTTCAATTTCGGTGTATAATAATCGTTACAATTATCCAATCCAACCACATGAAAACCTCTATCGAGAAGTGTCTTGCAAAGGTGGTATCCTATGAAACCGGCTGCACCGGTGACGAAAATTTTCTCCATGATCCTAAATAATCGTAAAACTATTAATTTCCTATCGGCCTTCTACTTAAAGCCGCTGTTATTTGTTAATAGAACACGTGTTTATTGTTATATTAATCGCGTTCATCTTTACCTAATTCTCTTCAATACAACGAGATAATTGTGCGGAGCTCATGAACTCAACAGTTGGCCACTTCTTAACAACTTGCTTTAATAATTCACGAAGTTGAGTCAAACTGTTATTTCTATTTATTTCGGAGATGCCACCCACGTAATTAACTCGGTGTGAGCAAATGACAGCAGGCTTATTAAACATAAATGCAACTGCAATTTCTCCCAACGCTTTAGAAACAAAATCTTTGTTACTAGCAGAGGGTTCAAAAGTTACATTCCGAACCAAGCTAACAAGATTTTGTTGTGAATACGCACCCAGTTTACGCGGTAGATTTGGTAAATTTTGATTGGAGATTTGAGTTTGCTTTTGCATTCTCGAACCTTGAATCCCTTTGAATCCCATCTTCTCAAAATCAAACAACAAGCTTGAGTTATACGTGTTTTCTGGAGCAATAATCGTTTCAGGGAAAAAGCCAAATGTACTTTGGAACAACCTACAACCATCCTGAATTCGTTGAAGTAGATCAACACGTTGTTCTTCAGTTTCATAGTCAAAAGCCGACAAATAACTCAAAGGTCCGGCTTCGCCCCTACTAAAGGAAAAGAAATTTCTTTCGAAACCTGCTTGTAGGACTTTGGATTGTCCTAAATTCTTAATCCAAAGGTATGTTTGCAAATGTTCGCGTCCGTGAAATTGAGGGACAAACAGCTTATTATCTATTGCTTGCTGCATAGCTGTTTGCGTATTTTCTGAGCCTTTTACTTTTTCGTAACATTCAGTAAATGGCAAATAGTAATATGTAGTGGATTTGTTTCTTGCAATCTTATCGTAGTCGGGATTCGAAACAACATAATTAGCCGTTAAAACAGCATGATTAGAATGAACATCCTTCACTGAGCTAAGAACCTCTATCATCGCGTAGTAGTCCTGAGCTGATTCGAGCGTGTCTAGGCAATTATAATTGGTGTTAGATACCCATTTGTTTCGAATTAGCTCCTCGGAAATCTGTTTGCTTGCTAAACGTTCAGCTCCCCAATCGTCTGATTCAATCACTAGAATTTTCCTAGATGTTTTCCAGCCCTGTAGGTTAAAGTAGTATGATTTTAATAGGTCTTTCACTAAAAATTAAGGTTAAATTGTTTTTGCCACCTCGCCAACAAATAAAGTTTCCAAATATTATAAGAGAAGTCGTAAGTTCCCTTCATGTGCTGTTCTAACTCCCATTTAAATCTTGACACGTTTAGGTTGTGGACAGAATTTAAGTATTCATCGGTAAGTGTACTATAAATTTCATCTTTGAAAGGACCTCTGAGAAATTTGCCGATAGGCATTGAGAAACCCTTTTTGGGTTGATTAAAAACTTCTTCTGGAATGTGTTTTTTCAATAGATCTCGCAACATCTTTTTCTTCACTTGTTTTGAGTAGCGGTAACTAACGGGAAGTTTTCGTGCAAATTCGATTACGCGGTAATCTAAGAATGGGCTTCTAACTTCAACTGAATATGCCATACTTGCGCGATCTACTTTTACATTACTATCATTTTCTAACCAAAGTTTAATGCCAAAATCGGCTACTCGTTGGAATGGATTTTTAGCGAGTAAAAAGTACTTTCTGTAATGATCAAGCCAGCTGTTATCGTTTTTCTTCTGAAGTGATTCGTAGCCTAGGAAAATGCCTTCAGCAAGTGCATTAGTAGTGTTTGCCCCGATTACAAAGCGCATGGTTTCGGGTCGTGTTTTAAATATCTTGTGCCAAGGTAAAATACTTGCAATGATTCTACGGATAAAACTAGGAATAACGCTTATTTTTTGGAATCGATTTACTAGATCAAAATGTCGATAGCCTAAAAAGCTCTCATCTCCTCCATCGCCCGACAAAGCAACGGTTACGTATTGTTTGGTTACTTTATTAAGTAATAAACTAGGTATGGCAGAGCTGTCGTTAAAAGGCTCATCGTAGACATAAATCAGTTTTTCGATTTGATCAAAAACACTGTCTGGGGAAATGATCGTGGTGGTATGATTGGTTTTAAGAATAGCTGCGTATTGTTCAGCTACTTTACTTTCATCAAACTTGCCATCTGTAAATCCGATTGTAAAAGTTGAAATGGGGTCGTCTGAAATTTTCGATGCGAGGGCAGTAACAAGGGCAGAATCTATACCGCCAGAGAGAAATGTTCCGATGGGAACGTCTGAACGTAGCCTAATACGAACAGCATCTTCCAAGAGGGTTTCAAGTTCATTGAGTGCCTGATCGTACGAAATATTTCTTTCTTGAACCTTTGTTAAATCCCAGTATTTTTCAATCTCGAACTTTTTAGAATTTAAGTTTAGGATAAAATATGAGCCGGCTTCCAGCTTTTTGATACCTTCTATAATCGACATTGGGGTGGGAACGTATCCTGCTTGTAAGTAAGCCGACACGGCACTATTTGAAATCTTGCTATCTTGGGTGAGCATTGGTCTCAATTGGCTACAGATTTCAAAGAACTGCCCGTCCCACGAATAGAAAAAAGGCTTGACTCCCAATCGATCTCGTGCGCCAAAAAGTTCATTCTTGTTGGAATCATAAACAACAAAAGCAAACATTCCGTTGAGTTTTTGTAGTACTAAATGCCCCCAATGTGCATATCCAATTATCAGAACTTCAGTGTCTGATGAAGTTTTAAAAGTATATCCTAGTTCTAGTAGTTCTTTTCGAATATCTTCGAAATTATAGATTTCACCATTAAAAACAATTGTATAATTTTCGTAGTTGAAGGGCTGATTAGATCTTTCGTCGGTATCAATAATTGATAATCTTAAATGCCCAAAAGTCACTTCTTTAGACTTCTCAACAGATAAGTTATCTGGACCTCGAAATCGAATAGTCTCTAATTTTTCGAGTGCGTCTTCTTTACTTATTATTTTATTTGTTGCGTAAATTCCACACATAATTACTGAATTAAGGCTTTAAAAACTTCTAGGTCAAAAGGAGAAAAAACGCCAAGAGCTGCTTTTTGATCGACAACGATATGTCCGACTTTACCTGCAACCATTCGATCGCTCTTTTTAAAGCTATCAACGGTCGCGGCTACAATTCCTCCCATACCCGAATAAAGTGCTTCACGTTCTAGTTTTGTAAATTTATACTGATCTAAAAGCGGTTGCATTCCGTGACCCGTGTGTTGGTAGTACATTCTATTATCTGGACGAACACTTAAAAGCGAATCAGCTTGAAAAATCGACAATGTATTTATTGCATCATCAATAATTTCAGTAGTTAGAAAGGGAAAGTCGGCTGCTATTGTTAAGATAGCTGTCGGATTTAAATCGATAATTTCTTGCTGGTTTAAAACTAGGTGTATCGTTTTAGAAAGTGTTTCGTGTAATTCTTCAAAAGCTGAAGGCCGCTCCACCACAAGTAAATTTGAAAAAACCGTTTCGAACTTTCTACAATATTGTATCAATTCAATATCGGATGTTGTTACGATAAACTTTTCTACTTTTTTGGATGCGGCGACTGTTTGTAAAAGCCTACTTAAAACAGTTTCATCTTTATTTATTGAAAAAAGCAACCAATCTACACCTGCAATTAAAGTACGGCGGAGGGGAATAATTGCTATTGTTGTTGGTAATTCCACACCAAAAGTTTCAATATGTAAATCCTTGATTTTTTGTCTAGTTGAAAGGATTCTCAATTCGTTAGAAGTCAGATTATTTCCATGCTGACGATAGGAAAAGAGTGGAATTCGAATATTAGAAACAGGATAATGTGTAATGAATTTTATCCACAAATCGTAGCCATCTTGGCAGGTAAACGATTCGTTGTAACCGCCCAGCTTGCGTAAATATTCCAATCGGATCATCGTGCAAGCGCCATGGGCTGGTTGATCGTAAAGTGACACATTCTCATCGAAATTGTGTCGCTTTTCTTCTCCTATTCTATTTCCATCTCGATCCACGTAATAATAGTCAGGAAAAACTAATCCTAATTTATCATCTTGTTCCAATTTCGACGACATGAGTTCCAGTGCGTTGGGCTCCAGAAAATCGTCGGCATCTAAGCGCATTATGTATTTTCCTTGAGCGGCGCGCATGGCGATATTATTGGTAATGTTCAGACCTTTATTCTGTTGGTAGATGATGGAGACTTTCTCAACATGTCTGTAAGATTCAATGATTTCTTTAGAATTATCAGTTGATCCATCGTCAATGATTATAACTTCAAAATCCTGACAGGTTTGGTGTAACAAACTCTCAATACAGGCAACAATAAAACGTCCGTAATTGTAATTAGTAACATAAACCGTGATTAAGGGATTTTTATTTGGAAGCATACCTTTTAATTTAAAATAGTTTCAAGTTTAACAAACGTTGCAACAATGGGATTTCCAAGGTAAAACATCCAGGTGCTTACATCTAGAGATACTCGAAATTGTACAATTACCCAGAGAGTTACTGGAAACAGTAAAATTGCTGTAGGCAACTTTAATTCTTTACTCTCGTTTATACTATAACTTCTTATAAAATAAATCGCAGCAAATACAAACCATATAATAAGAAACCTCCTGCCTAGCGAGTCGAATGCGAATCCGAATTGGATAAAGGCCAAAAATAAAATCATAAAAGAAACCAGATTGTCTTGAAACTTATCCGACTTCACGCTGTATCTTTTAAAAAAGACGTTGTAGACCAGCGCGGCATAAAATCCATATTGAAGAAATGGTATTCTTAATCTGGAATACCAATTTCGATTTTCTAGATTCTGATTTCTCATTTTGATATAATCTTCTCTAGAATAACCTTGAATTTTATCTTCTACTCCTTCACCTAACTGGGAACTATCGAAATTACTCAAAAAACTGTAGAATAAATTTGGCAAGATAAAAGAAAGTGCTAAGAAAGATAAGTACACAAGATTGCGATTCCCTAAAAAACTGTAAGCTAAAACAATTACTGTTGCTAAAGCGAAGCTAAAATGAACAAGACATGACAAGAAGCAAAAGAGTAAAAATCGTTTATTCTCTGATTTTAAATACATGATAACGCCATAGATATAAATCCAGGATGCAATTGGAAAACGGATGGCTTGAACGTTATTGATTGGAATCAAGAACCACAAGAGAATAAAAAAAACTTTAACGTTAAACGATTTGATTCCTTCAACATCATCAAAAATGACTTCAATTACTTTCAACATAAAGTAAGAAAAGACAAAGGAATGAACCATAAACATGACCTGGTAGGAATCCGTAAAGCGGGATACTAAAAAGTTTACCACAACCGAATAAAGGTCGAGTTCGCCCGAATTAGATTTTCGTAGTAAAATGGTTTGAATTAAAGCAAAAAAGCTACTCGAATCTAATTTTGCAAAGAGCTCGAATTTCTCTTTATGAGCAAATCCGTCCATTGATTCTCTTGCAAAATTAATGGTGTATCCAAAATACGTAAAAACAAAGAGTAAAATTTTCCGGCTACTTTTCAAGCCGAAATTTCGCACAGCTACACAGCCGGCTAAAAATGGCCAGATTAGAAAAATCAGTTTCAAGCCTTTGTTAGACCTTTCCTGATTTACTTTTGCCCGTATTAAGAGATCAGATTCCAATCTAATTTTTGATGTTTTTTAAGTGAAGTAGCACTAGATTTTCCGAGCAGCTTTTCATAATCTCTAGCATCTATACCCGCGTTCGGACGGAGTACTGTTAAATTCTCTGTAGTAAATATTTCTCCTGCCTCAATATCTCTAGCGGGATAAACGGCTCGTCTGAAGCTCTGTACGTGTCCGTTTTCGATTTCAATAGCTACAGGCTGTTTAGTGCATGAGCCCTTCAAGCTATTAATTTCTTGAATTTCGGCAATTAACTCCTTGATTTCTGGATTTGTCAAAGAAACTTTGTGGTCTCTAAACACCTTTCCTTCTCTAGAATCGGTAAAGTGGAATTCTAAAACTTCAGCTCCCATAGCAACACTATACATCAAAGCTTTTGAACCTTCGGTATGATCCGAGTAGCCTATGGTAAGACCTGTAAGTTCTTTCAATCGAGACATTACGCTTAAGTTAGCATCTGCGTTGGGTATCGGATACATACTTGTACATTGAAGTACCGCCAAGTAGTTTGGATCTCTGTAAATGTCATTCACACTTTGAATAAAAGAAACAGCCTCTAGCACTTCTGCTTCGGTTGACAATCCGGTTGAGATTATTATAGGCTTGCCTAGTTCCGCCGTTTTTCTTAAAACTGGGTAAGCGGTTAGATCGCCACTACCTATTTTATATAAAGAAATATACTTGTCGAGCCAAACCATGGCATCTAAATCCCATACAGACGAGGTATATTTGACCCCTGCCGCCAAAACCATTTCTGCCAGCTCTATATGTTGTTCTTGCGACAGCTCAAATTTCTTAAAGTGCTTATTTCTATCTGGACTTTCAACTTGAGAAACTAAGGTGTCGCCGGTATAAACTTGAAATTTGACATAATCAACACCACTGTCTATAGCTAGTTTGGCCAATCGTTTGGCGTATTCAAAATCACCTTCATGATTACCTCCTATTTCTGCTATCAAAAGCGGCCCGTATTTTCCGATAAAATTTCCCATAATTTTTATTTTGTAAAATCTTCAATCTCGTCAATGAGTTTTACCGCTTTTGGTAAATTTACATTTTTCCATTTGGCATACAATCCAATTCGCTGATAATAATGCTTTAAGGCAAATCTCGGACAATGAGATTGCTCATAAAAAAGCGCAGTCGAAGCAGTCGAAACAACACATGAGTTCACCGAATTGGCGATGTATAATTCAGCTGGAACATAATTTTGTACCACTACATCACCAAAGGCAGCTTCCATCATTTTTCGGCGCTCGGGTTGCGGATATGCTGGGTGTATTTTAATGAGCACCTTTTCTTTTTTTAGAACATGTAAAATCTTTGCAATCTCTTCAATCTCAGAAGCGAACAATTTTTCATTTAAAATGATTGGAGCAAGGTAAATCAAACAATTTTCTAATTTTGTGAAATCCCTATTATCGCCACTTACAAAGCAATTATTTGCAACTCGTACGCTATTAGAGGTAGGAAAAAGATTAATTTTTTGAATGGTCTTTCCACAGGCTTTATCGATAAATAAATCGGGATGAGTCATCCACAATTTTTTTATGTAACCACTTCGGTGCATGTGTCGACCAAACCAAATAAAATCTCTTAAAATAATCCCTCTCTTATAAAGTTTATAGTAGATATTAAAAGTTTCTTTTATTCTACCTTTCCATAATGATACTTCTTGTTTGTGATAAAACAAAGCACCGTCC
Source organism: Flavobacterium sp. (assembly GCF_027490375.1). GTDB lineage: Bacteria > Bacteroidota > Bacteroidia > Flavobacteriales > Flavobacteriaceae > Flavobacterium. The sequence goes on along the minus strand of NZ_JAIXYH010000083.1, from coordinate 37,055 downwards.
TGGATTTGATGTATAGTTGTTTCTTTTTTAACTTGAGAAAGAACATAAGTCTCGAAAGGCCTGTATGCGTGCGAGGTAAATAAATTGACAAGTGGTTTATTAAAAATCTCGTTCTTTACTCTTTCCTTAAAATTCTGATCCGAAAAACCTAATCGAATCGCGTTAACATTTGGTGGAAGCATTGCAATATTTACCCCTCCACCTCGGTGGTCGCACAGTACCAACTGATTGTTATAACTACCATCGGAAAAAAATTCTTCTATCACCGATAATGCCAACATAATCTGATACTCTGTCGCTAAAACAAAAACATTATTTCGAGGCTCTAATTGTTTCATTTTTGAGTATATAAAGGTAAAATTCTCTCAAGATTATACTTGATGTGCGATTCTGTAAACGCATCGAAGATGCTACTTATGTTTTCAAAATCTTCCGGTGTGTCTAATGCGAATTGCAAACCTGCAGCTTCTGGTAATTCCGTATTGTACTGAAAAAAAACGTTCTCGGGAAGGTGTTCATACCAGTACGAAGTTACATGTTCGAAGTACTTTTTATCTGTTGAAATTTCACTTAGCGCATTTCTGTACGAACTTAACTTCACAATTTCAATACTCATCCCCTTCGGATAGGTTCGTTTATGAACGTTTGTAATGAAATCGTAGCTGTGAGAAATTTGCTTAATCATCGATTTCAGAACAAGTGTGTCGACAAAAACATTATCACCATTAATGCGGGCGGCATATTCAAAATTGTAGTGCTTCGCTGCTTCGTAAAAACGTAGTGCAACATTGTCCAAGCTTCCGCGAAAACAATTATAACCACGAACTTTTGCAAATTCTGCAATCGGATCATCACTTGCCTCGGAAGAAGTTGCAATAACTATACGCTCAAGTGGTATCACTATTGATAAACGTTCTATAATAATTTGCAACACCTCTTTCCCGTGTATGGTCATTAAAGCCTTACCCGGCAAGCGAGACGAGTTATATCTCGAAAGTACGATTGCACCAAATTTATTCACGAGTACTTATTTTTTTAGCCGGTGTTCCTGCCCATATTTCAAAAGGAGGAACATCTTTATTTACTACTGAATTTGCTGCGATCACAGCGCCATCTCCTATTGTTACCCCTTTTAAAATTGTAACATTACTTGCAATCCAGACACCATTGCCAATTTGTATGGGTGCGGTAACATTAGGCTGCTGATTAATCAGTAGATCGCGCGCTGCACTGTGATTACTATCTACTATGTAAACAAATGGCGCTATCAAACAATCTGCTCCAATTTCAATGTTCTCGGAAGAGAATATGAAATTATGATAACCGATAGTGGTTCGGTTTCCAATTTTGATCATTGCAGATTGGTTACAGCTGCAAATTCGGGCACCTTCTTTAATAACCACATCGTCGCCAATGGAGATATTATGAGGAAAGCGCATAAATTCGACAGACTTGTCAATGTGTACGTTCTTGCCTAAAAAGGCTAACTTTTGGCTGGCTCTGAAATATCGCCATTTGTTGCGCCAAGTAAATTTTAGATGTTTACGAAGCTGTGACATTATATTTCCTGCATTTTAACCATTCGCTGAAAATCAGCGTTGGTATTTGTTAGCTCTTCAAAACTGCCTGTTGCTTCAATTTTTCCATTCTTTAGAAAGCACACGATATCTGCTGAACGAACTGTTGACAAGCGATGTGCAATGATTACTACGGTATATTTACCTTTCAATGCATCAATATTTTTTTGTATATTTTGTTCTGTTTCAGAGTCGAGAGCCGATGTAGCTTCATCTAAAACCAACAAATTGATATCTTTATACAGTTCTCTAGCAATGCTTAATCGCTGTTTTTGTCCGCCACTGAGATTGATACCTGCATTTCCGAGCATTTCATTTTCTTTTCCAGGCAAAGACGCTACGAAATCGGCTGCTGAAGATTGTTCAAGTGCTCTATAAAATCGTTCTTTATTTTGTTCTGTTGGCGGATCCCAAAATGTGACGTTATTGAAAATAGTATCGTTAAAAATTACGGGGTCTTGTGTTATGTAACCAACTTTTTGTTGAAAGGCGTGTTTGTTAATTTCAGAAAGCGAAAGTTCGTCCAAAAGGATTTTTCCTGAAGTGGGCTGAATTAATCCTACAAGCAAATTTACCAGCGTTGTTTTACCACTTCCGCTTTCTCCTACTAAAGCGATGGTTTGATTTTTAGGGAAAGTTAGATTTATATTTCCTAAAATGATTCGTTCGTTATTGTATGCAAATGATACATTTTCAAATCGAATTCCCGTATTAATTCCTGTTGTAACTATTGTACCATCTTTTTCTTCATTGGACTGGAGCTCGTCTGTGAATTCACTCATATTATTCAATGAACCCGATACAGCAAGAAATAAATTCGTTTGTGTTTGAACAAACATCAAGGCATTTAATGCTTTATAGAAAAAAATCAAGCTTACAATAATCGTAGACAACCCGCCTTTTAAAACAGCTACCTGTATAAAAATAACCAGCACAACCACAAAAATCAACAATGGTTCTCGAGTAGCCGTTAAAATACTTGAGAGAATTCCAATTTTGCGATTATCCTTTTCTATGTCAATTGTTGTATTGATCAATTTCTTGGAAAACCGTTCGTCGGAACCTGTTGCTTTTAAATACTTGAAATTGGCTACACGTTGAATGATTAGACTTTGAAACAAATGATTACTCAGCGTTAGCTCTCTACTTGCGCCCTTGGTTTTTGCATATAGCTTTTTGTATATCAGGTTTGTTAGTAATCCTCCAACAGATACTACTAAGGCAAACTTAAAATCTACAAAAAATGCAAATCCCATGTATACTAAAACAAAAACACTAAACTGCAATGCGGTGAAATAGGTTTGATAAGCTCTTGCAACTCTATCAACCTCAGCGCTTAATGTATTCTGAATTCTTCCAACATCGGATCCAACAAAATACTTATAACCGATCTTATTTAAGCAGGCAATTAATGTTAATCTGATTTGTTTGATGAAGCTTTGTTGTAAAACTACTTGGTATGAAGTTCTTATGTATTGCGCCACACCTTTTAAACAAAAGAATACACAAAGAATTACTAAGACAGAGTAGATATCGAAATTAATCGAAAAATAATCTAATAACTTAGGAAGAAAAGCCACAGGGCCTGTTAGGGCATTTTCGGTTTTTGGAGCACTTGGATCAAGCACCTGAAATAAAGGTAAAAACATCGACAAGCCCAAACCATCAAGAAAACCAACAACGATACTTAGAGTAATCGAAATAAAAATTCTATACCTCAAGTAGCGGTAGAAATAGGCGAAGCTCTCAAAGTTTTTTGCCAGTATAGCTTTTATTTTTTGCATTTTGATTCGATATTATCTATCAGTTCTTAGCGCTTAGCTGCTCTAACCATTCTTTATTTTGTAAATACCAGTCTATTGTTTTGCTTAATCCTTCTTCAAATGTTACCGACGGCTTCCACCCTAATTCTTTGTTTATTTTGGAAGCATCGATGGCGTAACGAAAATCATGTCCGGGACGATCTGTAACAAAAGCGATTAATTCTGCTGATGTACCTTCAGGATTGCCCAATTTTTGATCTATTTGTTGGCACAATACGCGTACTAAATCAATGTTTTTCCATTCATTAAATCCGCCTATATTATAGGTTTCTCCTACTTTCCCTTTATGAAAAATTGTATCGATGGCTGCAGCATGATCTATAACAAAAAGCCAATCACGAGTATAATTGCCGTCGCCGTAAACAGGTAAACTTTTTTTGTCGAGACAATTTTGGATGAAAAGTGGAATTAGCTTTTCAGGAAATTGATTTGGTCCGTAATTGTTGGAACAGTTTGAAATTACAAACGGCAGCTTGTACGTTTCTCCGTAAGCTCTTACAAAATGGTCTGAGCTGGCCTTCGACGCCGAATATGGTGAGTTTGGGTCGTAAGCAGTTTCTTCCGTAAAAAAACCTTCTTCTCCTAAAGTACCATAAACCTCATCAGTACTGATGTGATAAAATAACTTATCCTTAAAATCGGAAATCCAATGTTTTTTCGCTGTATGCAAAAGATTTACTGTACCTACAACGTTTGTTGTAACGAAAGCCAGTGGATCCGTAATTGACCGGTCTACGTGCGATTCGGCTGCCAAGTGGATTACCGAATCGAAATTAAACTCGGCAAATAAGTCTTCCAAAACTGCCGCATCTCGGATATCTGCAACTACTAGTTTGTAATTTGGTGCTGTTTCGATATCCGCTAAGTTTGCCGGATTACCCGCGTAGGTTAATGCATCTAGGTTATAAATGTTGTAATTGGGATATTTCGTCACGAATAATCGAACCACATGCGAACCGATAAAGCCGCATCCTCCGGTAATTAGTATGTTCCTTTTCTTAGCTTCCAATTCCATAATATTTAAAACCAAAATTGATTAATTCTTGTTTTGGAAGGATATTTCTGCCGTCAAAAACAAATGCAGGTTTGGTCACTTGTTTATAAATTTTATTCCATTCGTACGATTTAAATTCGTCCCATTCTGTTAAAACAGCGATGGCATGTGCCGCATCAAATAGAGTATCAGTGTTCGAATGAACCTCAACACGCTTCTGAATTACTTCTGCACTTAGATCCGTGTACAAAGTCAAATCCGATACAATCTGTTTTTTCGATACTTGCGGATCGTATATGGCTAACTCGGCTTGTTCTTGAAGCAATAAATTTGCTACATAAATAGCTGCCGATTCTCGAGTATCATTTGTGTCCTTTTTAAAGGCCCATCCCAGAAAAACAATTTTTTTACCAGAGATGGTATTGTACAATTCACGAACAATTTTTTGAGCAAACCGACTTTTTTGGTGGTCGTTCATTATGATTACTTGTTCCCAGTAATCGGCTACTTCTGTTAATCCGTATGAACGAGCGATGTAGACTAAATTTAGAATATCTTTTTGGAAACAAGATCCACCGAATCCGACCGAAGCATTTAAAAATTTTGGTCCGATACGGGAATCCATACCGATGGCGCGAGCTACCTCGGCCACATCAGCGCCTGTTTTTTCACACAACTCAGATATGGAGTTTATCGAAGAAACTCTTTGAGCTAGGAATGCATTAGCTGTTAACTTTGAAAGCTCGGAAGACCACAAATTGGTAGTGAGGATCTTATCTTCAGGCACCCAACTTGAATAGATCTTTACTAATGACTGAATAGCAGCATTTCCTTCAAGCGTTTGTTCTCCTCCTATCAAAACACGATCGGGTTGCAATAAATCGGTAACCGCCGTTCCTTCAGCAAGAAATTCAGGATTAGACAAAACTTGAAATTTCGCTCCATTTCCCGTATTGTCGAGAATACTCTTTATGGCCTCGGCAGTTCGTACCGGAAGCGTCGACTTCTCGACAACTATTTTGTTTGTTTTGCTAACTGAGGCAATCTGTCGTGCACAAAGCTCGATATATTTCAAATCGGCAGCCTGACCTTTTCCAGAACCATATGTTTTTGTAGGTGTATTTACCGAAATGAAAATCATTTCTGCCTGATCAATGGCTTGATCTACACTTGTAGAGAAAAACAGATTTCTGCCTCGAGCAACACCAACTATTTCAGCTAACCCGGGTTCATATACTGGAAGTTTCGACAAGTCCGGATCGTTCCAAGCTTGGATTCGATCAGGATTCATATCAACAACCGTAACTGTTATATCCGGACATTTAGCAGCGATGACAGCCATAGTAGGACCGCCAACGTAGCCAGCACCGATACAACAGATATTTTTAATTTTAGTCATATTACAAACAACCGTCGGCTTTAGCGCCTAGAATTCCTTTAACATCGTAAATGATGCCCTTTTCTGTTTTAAATAACTCAAGGTCGAGATTAGCAAATTCTTTATGGGCAACACCTAAAATCACGGCATCATATTTCCCTTTTGGTAATTCGTTGGTAACTGAATAATTATACTCATGCGCTACTTCAGCTGGCGATGCCCACGGATCGTATATGTCGACCGTGATTCCGTAATCTTCCAAGGCAGCGATAACGTCAACGATTTTTGTATTTCTAACATCTGGGCAGTTTTCTTTGAAGGTTACTCCCAACATCAGCACTTTTGCTAAATTGACGGTAATCCCATTCTTTATCATAAGCTTAACTGCTTGAGAAGCTACGTACTCGCCCATACTATCGTTTAAACGACGACCAGCAAGTATGATCTCAGGGTGATATCCTAGCTCTTGTGCTTTTTGAGCCAGATAGTATGGATCTACACCGATACAGTGACCACCTACCAAACCTGGCTTAAAAGGAAGGAAGTTCCATTTTGTTCCAGCGGCAGCCAAAACATCATGAGTATTAATACCCATTAAGTTAAAAATCTTAGACAATTCATTCACAAAAGCAATATTGATATCTCGTTGCGAATTCTCGATAACTTTCGCAGCTTCGGCAACTTTGATTGTCGGTGCTAAATGTGTTCCAGCTACAATAACACTTTTGTATAGATTATCGACTATAGTTCCTACTTCTGGCGTAGAGCCAGCGGTAACTTTTAGAATTTTCTCAACCGTGTGCTCTTTATCACCTGGATTTATGCGCTCCGGACTGTAACCCGCGTAAAAATCGGAATTAAATTTCAATCCACTTACGCGTTCCAAAACCGGAACACATTCGTCTTCGGTAACTCCTGGATAAACGGTCGATTCGTAAATTACGATATCGCCTTTTTTCAGAACTTTACCTACTGTTTCAGATGATTTATAAAGCGGCGTTAAGTCTGGACGATTGTTTTTATCAACGGGCGTTGGAACTGTAACTACGAAAATGGTGCAATCTTTTATATCGTCTAAATCTGCCGAACAATAAAGACCTTGACCTTGGTGGCTCTTTGGTACTAATACCGCCTTTAGCAAATCCGACTCCACTTCTAAAGTTTTATCTACTCCCGAGTTTAACTCTGCTATTCGAGCTTTATTGATGTCGAATCCTACGACGTTGTACTTCGTGGCAAAAAGTCTGGCTAATGGTAAACCCACATAGCCCAATCCGATTACTGCTATTTTCATATTACTTTAAGTTTTCCCAATACCAATCCACGGCGATCTCAAGTCCTTGTTGCAGCGAATACTTGGGGTTGTAGTTTAATAATTGTTTTGCTTTATCGATACTAGCGAGGGAATGAGGTATATCACCCGCCCGATTTGGTCCATGAATCACTTCAACGTTTCCTATTTTAACGTCTTTTTTTGCTAAAGCCTCCTTGAGGTAACGTACTAAATCGTTGAGTGTTGTTCTATCGCCAAAAGCTGTGTTATACACCGTGTTTACAGCCTCAGGGTTATTTGTAGTTATAGCTAATTCATTCATCTGAACCACATTGTCTACGTAAGTAAAATCGCGACTAAAATTACCATCGCCGTTAATTACTGGACTTTCGTGCTTCATAAACTGCATAACAAACTTTGGAATCACCGCAGCATAAGCTCCATTCGGATCTTGTCGGCGACCAAACACATTGAAATACCGCAAACCAACGGTTTCAATTCCATAAGTTCTACTAAAAATATCGGCATAAAGCTCATTTACATACTTAGTTATTGCATACGGAGAAAGCGGCTTACCTATTTTATCTTCAACTTTAGGTAGCGCTTCCGAATCACCGTAAGTCGACGAGCTCGCCGCGTAAACAAATCGCTTAACACCGGCGTCGCGCGAAGCAACTAGCATGTTTACAAAGCCACCTACATTAACATCATTACTTGTAATTGGATCGTTTATTGAACGCGGAACCGAGCCAAGAGCGGCTTGATGCAATACAAATTCGCAACCTAAAACTGCTTTTCGGCACTCTTCGAGGTTTCTTATGTCGCCTTCGATAAATTCAAAATTTGGATTTTCTATAAATCCATCAAGATTTTTTTTGTGTCCCGTTGCCAAATTATCGAGGCAAACCACAGAATATCCTTTAGACAAAAAATATTCGCATAAATTGGAGCCTATAAAACCAGCTCCACCCGTAACCAAAATTTTTGGTAGGTTAGTAGACATAAATTTCGGATTTTAATTTTTTTTCAGCGCAAATATAATCTATTAAAATTAAGAAGGTTTTAACTTATTTCTTGATTTTTGATTTTATTAGCTTTATGACGTTCTGAATCCAAGCAAAAACACCTTCCGGCTTATCATCTTCATGGTAACCACTCGAGTAATTTCCGTAACCATAACCATAACCGTAGTTATAGCCGTAACCATAGCCGTACTTGGCTTTGCTTTCAAATCCGTTGAGAACGATACTTACATTCGACAATTCTCCGCGTTTCTGACGGTTGTTAAGCAACGTAATCATGTCTTTTTTTGTGAAATTCTGGCGCACTACATACAGGGTAACATCAGCTAAAGGCGAAAGTTCTAAAGCATCAGACACTAAACCAACAGGAGGTGTATCCAAAATTATATAGTCGTAACGCGACTTCAACTCCACAAGCATCGTGGTCATCGCATCGCTCATGATTAATTCTGCCGGATTTGGCGGATTGGGCCCCGACGGAATTACATCCAAGTGCGCAATACTTGTTTTTTGAATCACCTCATCTAAAGACTTTAAGCCAACGAGGTAATCAACAGCACCAACGTCGTTCGAAACTTTAAAATCGTTAAAGAGTTTAGGTTTGCGTAAATCCAAACCAACAATTAGAGTTTTCTTCTCACTCAATGCGAAAACAGTAGCAATATTTATCGAGCAAAACGTTTTTCCCTCTCCACTTATGGAAGAAGTTATCATCAGCGTTTTTGCTCCTGCTAAATTCTGACGCTTGTAAAGGAATTGTAAGGATGAACGTATCGCACGGAACGATTCCGACAATGCCGACTTCGGCCGTTCAAATACGCTCAAATTACTCTCTGTTTTCTTTTTTCCGATGACACCAATTAAGGGAATCGACGTAAGTTTAGCTACATCATCAGTGTTCTGAATGGAATTATTCACGAAAAACAATCCGAAAACTCCAAGAAGCGGAATGATAAAACCTAAAAACAGTGCAAGAATGTAGTTTACGCTGGTTTTTGGACCAATCAAACCGCCTCCAACATCTTTAGCATTATCTATGAATCGAATATCCGAGACGTTTGCCGCTTTAACAATATTGGCTTCGGTTCGTTTTTGCAAAAAAGTGGTGTAAATTTCATTCCCTAAATCAAACTTGCGCTGAATTTTTAGGTAATCTTGCTTGTCTTCTGGTATTTGCTTTAGTTCGGATTCGGCTGCATTTAACTTCGCATTTACCAAATTCAAATCGTAATTTAAACCCGAACGCGCCGTCATAATATTCTCTAACAAAACACTTTTAATTGCCGAGATTTCCACGTCAAAATCGCTGTATAACTTCTCGCTCTTTACGGAAAACTGCATTTGAGCTCGCCGCGTCGATAGCGTTATTAGCTTCGAAACATTTACTAAGATATTCGGGTCTTCAATGCCTACAACCGATGGCGAAGGTAGTTTCGAATAATCGACGCTCTTTTTTAGATAAGAAGCCAAATTATTCAAATAAGCGATTTTTCGCTGAATGCGATCTTTCTCACCATCCAATTCGGTGAGTTTGGTGCTGATTGCTTCTCCGCCTTGTTCTAAAGCGCTTACGTTTTTATCTCGACTAAAACTCTTTAATTCATCGGTTGTTTTGCGCAACGATTCTTCCATAGCACGCATCGTACTATCAATAAAGTTAATGGTATTCGTTGCAAACTGATTTTTTGCAGCTAATTGTGTTTCCTTTAAAATCCGAACAGTCGTATTTAAATAATCTACCATTCGCGCTTTATTGTGACCTTGCAAACTCAATTTTAAAATTGATCCTCCTTTAGCATCCGGCTCGGCACTAATGCCTTGATAGCTTCCCACAACGCCATCAAAATTCGAAAAGCTTACAAAGTACTCCTTTCCTACCTGCTTTCCAGACATGTCGGTAATATCGAGCGTCCAAGACAAAAAGGGCAAAACTACTTTGCTGCCCACGCGATAGCGCCTTACAAAAGTTCCTTGAGGCACCGCCACATCTGTTCGAGATTTGTTGCTGTACAAATATGCTCCTGCCGTATTGGCTTCAAACGGTATTGTTAGTACGTATGAACTAGCATCAACAAACTTAATCTTGATTTCTCTATCGGCTAATTGCGGTTTGTCTTTATCGATGTTCACTTTAAAAGGTGCACTGCCGTATACGTCAATTTTATTGTATTTACCCTGCTCGAGGTATTGAATGTAGAATTCCAACTCATCTACAACCAATTCGTTGTGCGAACGCGATTTTAATAATGAAATAATGGTTTGCACCTGATCGCTAGTTCCTCCCCAGTTAAAAACCAAACTGGTGTTGGCCGTAAAAAAAGGATTACTTTCTTCTTTCACAGAAATAGTAGTGTCGACCGCATAGATTTTCTCCTTTCGGATATTGACTTGGTAAGCCCACGTAAAAGCAATCGCCCAGCTAAGCAAAAACCACTTCCAGTAGCTGAGCGTTTTAATAAGGAATCCCTTAAAATCGAAACTGATTTGCGATTCAGAGGAGTTAAAATCGGACTGATCTATCATTTTAATTTCGCGCTAAAATAAATACCGTTGTTAACAACGTTAAGACAGTAAAAATCGATGTTAAGGATTCTATACCTGTTTTTCCAGTTCCCCACGATTTCTGAGGTAAGGGCTTTACATAAATATAATCGTTAGGCTGCAAATAAAAATACGGCGATTGCAGCGCATTGATGTCTGTTAAATCGATCGTATGCAACTCCATACCTGTAGGATACTGGCGCATAACGATAACATTTTTGCGATCACCGGTAGTAGCAATATCTCCTGCATTAGCTAAAGCTTCTAAAATATTTGCCTTTTCCTGAAAAAGCACCACAGTTCCCGGCGAACCCACTTCGCCATTCACGGTAATTCGTAAACCCGCTAACTTTACAGTCACGAAGATATTCGCTCGCTCGGTGAAATACTTGTCTAATAATTCTTTTTCAATCTTTAAACGCGCTTCGTCTAAAGTCAAACCAATAACATTCACATTTCCCACTATGGGTATCCGGATATTTCCCTGCTGATCTACCGGAAAACCATTAAAGTAAACGCCTTGTTCACTTTGCGTGGCAACGCCCGAACTACCATCGTTTTGTTGAAAAATAGCAACCAATTCCGGATTTACCGCCTTGATGTTAATCATCAATATGTCGTTGCTCTGCAGCCTATAAGCCTTGTCGTTAATTTGATTAACAGGGTTTACAATCGAATTGTCGGTCTTCTGCAGATAAACCATATCCTTTACAGAAATACACGATTGCAAACACAACATCAGAACAAAAACTATGAAAATGCGCATGAATGAGTCTTTAGCGAACAAATATAAAAGGAATAAGACAGATTAAAAATTATTCCCTCCGAAGCTTTTACGTAGGATACGAATAAAATTCAAAATAGGTTTTCTTCTCGAAAATTAGCTGCGCAAACTATCTTCAAACGGCACGCGGTGTAAAATACTGCGCCCTAAGGTTACCTCATCGGCAAATTCGAGCTGGTCGCCTACCGAAATCCCACGAGCGATCGTCGAGGTTTTCAAATTGAAATTTTTAACCTGATTGTAAATGTAGAAATTCGTAGTATCGCCTTCCATCGTGGCACTCAAGGCAAAAATGAGCTCAGATACCGCTCCTGATCGCACTTTTTCCACTAAAGTCGAAATTTTAAGCTGGCTCGGCCCCACACCATCCATCGGAGAAATTTTCCCACCTAAAACGTGGTAAATTCCTTGAAACTGACCCGTATTTTCAATCGCCATTACGTCGCGTATGTCTTCTACAACGCAAATCAATTCGTGGTTGCGCTTCGGGTTTGCACAAATCTCACACAACAGCTGATCGGAAATGTTATGACAACTTTCGCACAACTTAACTTCCGTGCGCAAACGCTGCAATGCTGCGGTAAGAGCAGTGGTTTCTTCTTCGGGTCTGCGCAATAAATGCAACACCAGCCGCAGTGCGGTACGTTTGCCAATTCCAGGTAAACCCGCCATTTCGTTAACGGCCTGCTCCAACAACTTCGAAGAAAATTCCATAGCGCAAAAATAAGCCAATAAACTACATTTTTAGCAGCCCGTATTTCCACAAAAAAACCGATACTTGTAACTATTTTAGAGAAAGTCATGACACCAACCACCATTTTACTTCTAATAACCGTTTACTTCGGACTCCTATTTGCCATTTCGTACTTTGTGAGCAAAAACGACCAAAGCAACGACAGTTTCTTTACCGCCAACCGCAACTCAAAATGGTATTTGGTAGCTTTCGGAATGATTGGCACCGCGCTTTCTGGTGTTACCTTTATCAGCGTTCCGGGCCAAGTAGGAAACCCCGATATTCAATTCAAATATTTTCAATTTGTTTTAGGAAACGCCATCGGTTTTATCATCATCGCAAAACTGTTGCTGCCCTTGTACTATCGTTTGCGCGTGGTTTCAATTTACAGTTACATCGAACAACAGCTCGGAACGGTTTCTTACAAAACAGCAGCTTTATTTTTTCTCATCAGTCGTACAATTGGTTCGGCAGCGCGCCTGTATTTGGTGGTTTTGGTCTTGCAACGCTATGTGTTCGATGCCTTTGGAATTCCGTTTGCCGCAACCGTATTGGGTTCGCTTTTGCTCATTTTTGCCTACACCTACCGCGGAGGTTTAAAAACCATTATCCTAACCGACACGTTGCAAACCGTATTCTTGGTTTCCTCTGTTATTTTAACAATCATTTTTATTTGTCAAAGTTTAAACTTGTCGGCAACCGAAGCCTTCGAAACCGTTAAAAACAGCAGCTATTCTAAAATCTTCTTTTTTGAAGATTGGCTCAAATCAACGTTCTTCCTCAAGCAAATTATCGGCGGAATCTTTGTAACACTTGCCATGGTTGGGCTCGATCAAGATTTAATGCAAAAGAATTTATCGTGTAAGAACATCGGCGAAGCACAAAAAAACATGTTCACCTTTACGGCGATTTTCGTTTGTATCAACTTGTTTTTCCTTAGTGTTGGCGCACTTTTATACCTGTATGCCGAGAAAAATGGCGTGAGCATACCGGTCGATTTAGCTTCTGGAAAACCGCGCACCGACCTACTTTTCCCCGAAATTGCTTTTAACCATTTGAGTATAGTTCCGGCAATTGTGTTTTTACTCGGACTCACCGCCGCCACCTTTGCCACAACCGATTCGGCTTTAACAGCACTTACCACCTCATTTTGCATCGACTTTTTAAACATGGATAAAACGGCTGCCGGAAAAAACAATGTGGCTACCCGACACGGCGTACACATCGGATTTTCATTGCTCATGTTTGTCGTTATCTTATTCATTTACAGCTATAACGACGATTCGGTAGTGAGCCTTATTTTCAAAATCGCGGCCTTTACTTACGGCCCGTTATTAGGACTTTACAGCTTCGGACTTTTCGTAAAAAACCGTGTGGTAACCGATAAGCTCACGCCGGTAGTTTGCGTTTTAGCGGTTGTGGCTACGTATGTAATTTCGGCAAACAGTGCGCGTTTATTTGGCGCCTACGAATTTGCCGAAGAACTCATAATCGTTAACGGCTTGCTCACACTTTTGGGCTTACTTGCGGTAAGTAAACCAAGAAAAAGTGAGGTAAACTAAATCCTCTTTTTTATTTGGGCGCGCCGGCAAAAGTATTTTGTGGAAATAAGGTAGGCTTTTGCCGTCCTGCTTTCCGCTGTAGTCCTCATTCCGATAGCTATCGGAATCGCCCTCCTCACTGCGGGCTGCCGCTGCAATCAGTCGCGCGGGCAAAGTGCACAAAATATTCGTGATTATTAGAGAATTAGTGGAAGGGAAAAGTGGGCTTGAAGTTGGGGGAATTTGAGCAGCGGAGGACGCGAAAACTGTATGTGCGTTTGTCGTTATTTAGTGAGTATATCACTGTTCTCCGATCAGTGATTTAGTTAATTCAGATAGTTTATTTCGGTTATCAAGATTGTACGAAAATGAATTTGTCTTTACAGGAATTTGTCCGCCTTTAAAATACTTACCAGTTATTTTTGATAAGTCATTGGAATTAATCAAATACAAAACTCTTTCGGCGGATTTTTCGGGTGTAATTGCAATAAATGACATACAAAATCTAACAAAACCCTGTAAAAGACCTTTTGAAGTTTCTACTCCCAAGTTTGTTTTTACGACACCAGGATGAACAGCATTTACAGTTACACTTGTACTTTTTAATTGTTCCGCTAAGTCGTAAGTAAACATTACATCAGCCACCTTTGACTGTAAATATGCCCTTACACCGCTATAATTTTTCTTGTTGTTTACATCCTTAAAATTAATTTTTGCAATAGGCGGAATGAGTGAAGCCACATTTATAATTCTACCCTGTTTTGAGCTTTTTAGTTCTTCTAAAAGAAGATGGGAAAGCAAATAATGCGAAAGATAATTGACAGCCAAAGTTTGCTCAATTCCTTCTTTAGTTTCAACCCTTTCACTTGAAACCAAACCAGCACAATTGATGAGAACGTCTAATTTATTGTGTTTCTTTTTGAAATTATTTACAAGATTTTTAATCTCATTTTGCAAAGAAAGGTCAGCGTAAAGCATTTCAATATTTGCCCCAAGGTTACTACTTAAAATTTCTTTTTTAAGGTCTTCTCCTTTTTGTTTGTTTCTTGCTATAAGAAATAATTGATTTTCTGGTTTTGCTAATTCAATTGCAGTGGCTTTACCAACACCACTTGTGGCACCAGTTATCAAGATTATTCGCTTTTCCATTTATTTATTTGAATTGATTTGAATCTAAGTTTCATTTTTAGGAAAGATTGTCTTAAACTGTCGGGTAAATATTTTACCATGAAGTTAACAACATTGGCATCATTACCAATAAAGTATTTAAACGATGGATTAGAAGATTCTAATGCTTTCCTGAAAACTTTTGCAGCTTTTTCTACTGCAACACCTCTTTTTTCCATTGAAGCAGCGAGTTTGCTCGACTGAAACAAATTGTACTGATAAAGTTCCTTTCCTTCATTGCCTAATTTTAAAAGACTATCTTGAACCGCTTCATCTGTTCTTCTCCAAATTGATGTTTTTACAGAACCCGGAACTATAACAATTGCTTTTATTCCGTAAGGTGCTAATTCAAAACGCAATGATTCCGTAAATCCTAAAATTGCAAACTTGGCGGCATTATAAAATTGGATAAATGGAAATGCTGAGATACTGCCAACAGAGCCAACATTAATAATTCTTGCTTGATTTTTATTTTTGCTGCTATAAAGCCTTAATAAAGGCAAAAAGATTTTAGTTAAATTAGCCATTCCCCAAAAATGTGTCTCTACTAGAAAGCGTGCTTTTTGTTCATCAAAATATTCTGTTGGAACTGAATAGTTATTACCCGCATTATTGATAATTGCATATATGCCATTTTCACCAACGGTTTTTTTCACGAACTCAAAAGTATTGTTTATGTGCTCAATTTTGGTTACATCTAAAATTATTGGGTAAAGTTTGTCTAAACATAGTTCATTTAACTTATTAATAGCTAATTGGCTTCTTATTCCTGCGAAAACAGTATATCCCGATTTTGCTAATAGAATAGCAGTTGCTTCGCCCATTCCAGAAGAAGCCCCTGTAATTAGTATTGCTTTATTTACCATTTTCCAAATCTTTTTTAATGATGAACAAGGCATTATTTAATAAACCGTTGATGTCTTTAAGGATGAATGATTTAATGATAAAACGAGCTACAAAATTTTTAGGAATAATTCTATACGTCCATTCAATTTTGGTTTGTCGATTTTCTAATTCTGTAAATTTCCAACTTCCTTCAACTTTTTTCGCAAGAAATCTTAATTGTGATGTAAAGCCTACTATTTGGTATGAAAATGAATCACCTTCAACGACTGTAAGCAAACTTTCTTTGGCAGTTGTTCCATCTTCAAAATAGACAGTACGAGTTAATCCTGGTTTTATCCATAGTTCCTTTTCATCTGTCTTAATGATAGCAGGAAATCGTTTGTATTTTTTAAAAATGTGAGACAAGTCAATGGGTACAATATAGTTAAAGGCTGTATTAACAGTTGTATTAATTATTATTGTCGCTTCGGTCTGTGGATATTTTTTCCTACTCTGTCCATTTGCTACACCAACAAATAATATAGTCGTAAGTAATGTTATCCAAAATGTTGTCATTGTAAATTTTGTTTATTTTATTGATACAAAATTGCACAATGATTTTTGCGAAGGATTTACCAAATGGTAAAAAGTGTAATCAGCTTAAATTTTTTCTAATTCTACTCAAAGATTGTTGAGTAATACCAAGATAAGAAGCTAAGTAGGAAAGAGGTATTCTTAAAGCTAGTTTAGGAAACTGGTCAAGAAAGTTTTTGTATCGAGTAGTTGCATCTTCAGCAAGCATAGGGCTTATGCGGTTTACTTTATCTAAAAATGCTTTGGTTGTTATTTGGTTTGTTATTTTGTCCCAGCCAACAATAGTATTAGCTATATCTGTAAGGTCTTTCCGTTTGAAAACAACTAATTCAACGTCTGTAATAGCCTGTATATATTCGCTTGAAGGAATTTGATAAGTGTAGCTATTGAGATCAACCAGAAAATTATTCTCGTCAATGAAATAACGAGTTACTTCATTTCCGTCTTTGCTGTAATAACAAATTCTAAAGATACCTTCCGCAACAAAACCAACTTCATCTGCTGTTTTTCCTGCTTCCGAAAAATAAGCTCCTGCTTTTAATTTTCTTATTTCAGTTTTTGAGCGTATGAGTTCAACTTGTTGTATTGTCAATGGACTGTATTGCAATAATAAGTCTAAAAGCTGTTGCATTTCTCTATTTCTTAAGTCAGCGAATTTAAGTTCATTGTCTTTATAGCTATTTACCTAATGTTAAAAAAGCATTGTAAGTTTTGTAGTTTATAGAGGATCGACCTAACATTACCATCAACTCGCCACTTAGCAAAAGCCACACAGCACCTTCAATTTTCAAAAACAACGACAAACCATTTATTCACTGTACTTTGCACTAAAAACAGGTTTGCATATCCTTGATCTATTAAATTGAACACCCTTCTCGCCTGTTGCCTCCCACGAATATACACTTTTCCCACCAAACGTTAGTAGTCATTTTTGCAACTTTCTTTCTCACTAGCAAACAAAAAAGCAACCCCACCACCCAGCAGCGTTAAAGCAGCAACCGGGCTACATACCCCGAGCTCTCCTGCCCTACTTCACCCCGTGGATTTCTCTGAAAATTTGTAATTGGGCTTTGAGCAGTTCGATTTCGGTGTTTTTTTGGTCGAGTTGGTTTTGGAGGTCGGTTTCTTTTTGGGTTTGGTACGGAATCTTGAGCCATTTCTCGCCAAGTTCCATCAAAAAGTTGTGCTGTACCGCTTGCGATATGCGCCAAAGAATGGTGAATTGAAAGGAACTTTGTCGGAAATACTGGTTCACCGTACTCGGAAGTACCTGCAAGGCTTCGGAAACGTTGGTTTTTTTAACATGATTCTGTTCGATGTGCCATTGGATGAAGTTTCCCAAATGCGGCGCATCGCTGTCCTTACGCTGGAGGTATTTATTCATTCTGGTTGTCATAACTAACTGTTTTAGTGTCAAATATAAAATACTGCCGATTTATCTACAAATTCAAAAACTAAAAAATAAGGTATTATAGCCTAATAAACTTAGTAGCCTACCTAGTTATACTGGTTGTTTACCTACTTATATTAATGATCTACCCTTCATTTTTGGTTGTTTACAATGTTTGCATATTAGTTATATTAGCTTACATAGTTGTTTACCCTATTTGCATGGTAAACATATATGTTTAATACTATTTTAAACCTATAAACTAAATGATCCAACCTGTTATATTTGTTTAAAAGCTAACCTAACTTAGTAGTCCACAAAGTTTATTACGTACTGTTACCAAATGATACAGCAGCCGTGCTTTGCCGTATGCTCCCGCAGTTAAAAAAGAGCATAAAAAAAACCGCTTCGTACTCGGAGCGGTTTTACGGTTAAAGTTGCTGCCTTAGCTGTTAGGCGTTTGGATTTGTAGCGGGTGCCAGCCTACCTCCTTGCCCGGCAAAGCGTGTGCGGAGTTGGTTGTATATGGCATCGGTGCCCGGAACGCCTGCATCGGCGGCTGAGCCAAAGAGTTTGTAGAGTGTGAGTGCCGAGGTGTAGGCCTCGCTGCCGGCAAGCATTTGGGTGTCTTCGAGTTTTTCGAGCAGCTGTTGGGTAAGCTGAATGATCTCGTCGAGTTGCGAAAACAGCGTCATATCGCTTTGCATGTTAGCAACCGAAACATAGCCGGGCAATAAACTCGCATTATTGATACCTGCGTTAATCGCATCTTCGGTAAAGGTTTTGTTGTTAACATCGATCGTTGGCAAACTCGCCCGCTCTTCCGATGTTAAACCCACCAAAAAAGGCAAGTTGCTATTAATAGTTTGTAATGCGTTTTTAACAGCGGTAAGCTGCGCTGCGGTTGCAGTAACGCTCAATCGATTGTTTGTTAAATTGGACATATTACAATGTTTTAAAAGTTTATCCTAAAATTAAAAAAATGTTCGGAAAACGTAACAGAAGTAATATGTAGAATTTTTTCGATGTCTTATAGTCCTGAGCTCGTTGGAGTACGGACTACATCTGAAGTTCCGGCCGAACAGACAAAGAAAATCCGCGCTATCCAGTACAGAGGGGAGGTGCGAGCATTAAATACTTGCAAGCTACTAATTAGCTATGTCCATGCCTACATTCATCAGAGCATCAAAATTGCCCCCCAACTCCTTTAAATTTTTCAACGAACGCAACTAGCCTATTAAAAACAATTTGCTTTTTTGTCAGATACTGCGGATTTAAAGGACTCATTTTAGGTAAAATTGCGTTGAGTTCCGTTCCATTTTCACTGGCATACTCCCTTTTTAAAGAAGTAGTTATATAACGCTTCGCTTCTTCAATATTAAGTCCTTCTTCATTGATTAGTTCTAAAGCTTCTTCTTTTTGTTTGCTTTGGGCATATTGGAAGAATGAATCAATTACATTCGCTTTATCCTGCAGTTTATCAAGGTCAGTCTCATTGATGAAATCAACAACCAAACTTTCCTTTGCTCTGTTTCCAACGCTTGCACGAATAACTCTTCGTATTTCCATAATAAGAGCTTCCTTGTCTTTTATCTTCTTATTATGCTCAAAAATTAATTCAAGGATATAATCAAGATTTATTTCTTGCGATTTTAATAAATCGATTTCGAATACTACATCATCCCAATCAATTGTAGATTCTGCTGTTTCCTTACTGTTTTTTTCTCGGCGCAACCAATCTCGTATGTCATTATATGTGGAACGGTAATCCTGGACTGTTCTTTCACTTAGCAAAGCAATTTCTTTCATTGATGCAATCTCTTGATCTGTGACAAAATATTCTTTTTTGAACTCTTCAAGAGCTAAAGGATCGTTTTGGTCTAGGACTTGAAAAGCTTTCAAGTGAGTGAATTCATCATAATTTTGAAGAATATTCTCAACTCTTAAATACTCTCCGAAAAGTTTAGCAAATTCCTTTTTGTCTCTCTCCCTTACAATTTCATCAGGATGCGGAAATTTCTCATTCAGTTCTTTTACCACTTCAACATAACCTCTTCGAGCTTCACCTGTAACAATGTCTGTAAAACCTTCCAGATATTCTTTGTAGCTCTTTTCAAGAACCACATTTTTAGTATTGCTGTCGCCAAAAAGCGTAATTGCATCAATGGTTGCTTTTTCTAAATCGCGGAATGTTACAATGTTGCCAAAGGTCTTTGTAGCATCATAAATTCTATTTGTCCGTGAAAAGGCTTGAATCAATCCATGATAACGCAAATTTTTGTCAACAAACAATGTGTTCAATGTTGGCGCATCAAAGCCTGTTAGGAACATTCCAACAACAATTATTAAATCAATCTCTTTACTCTTAACACGTTTGGCAAGGTCGCGGTAATAATTCTGAAACTCTTTGCTGTCAAGACCATAACTGGTTCTGAACATGGCGTTATAATCATTGATAACTTTGGTTAAAAACTCTTTAGCAGTAACATCCATAGCTGAAGGCTCGAAAGTCTCATCAACTATTTCACCTATGGCACTTTGCTCTTCGTTTGCTGCAAAAGAGAAGATTGTCGCAATTTTTAGAGGCTTGTCACTATCTTTTTGCAGGTTGTTTAATTCTTCATAATAACATTTCGCAGCATCAACACTGCTCACTGCAAACATGGCATTAAAACCTTTGTTGCTTCCTTGATTACGGTGTGTTTTTATTCTGAAATTGTTTAAAATGTATTGCGATATTTCTTTGATGCGTTCCGGATGAAGAAGAGCTTTTTTGTTTTCTGCTGCACTTAATTTTTTTTCGTCTATTTCAGTTTCTATGCTTTTAAACTGAGGTCGAACATCATTATAATCAACTTTGAATTTCAGAACTTTTTCATCCCTGATAGCATCAGTAATTACATAAGAATGCAACTCCCGTCCAAATACATTGGCAGTTGTTTCTGCACCTAAAGCATTTTGCGGGAAAATAGGTGTGCCTGTAAAACCAAATTGATAAAACTTTTTAAACTTCTTTTTTAGATTTCTTTGTGCTTCCCCAAATTGTGAACGGTGTGCTTCATCAAAAATAAAAACGACTTGTTTATGGTAAATTTCCAAATCACCCTCCGTTTTCATCAGATTGTTTAGCTTCTGTATAGTCGTTACAATAATTTTATTGTCGTTTTTTTCGATATTTCTTTTTAATCCTGCCGTACTATCAGAGCCATTAACACTATCAGGTGAAAAACGTTGATACTCTTTCATAGTCTGAAAATCTAGGTCTTTACGGTCAACCACAAAGAATACTTTATCGATAAAGTCTAGTTGTGTGGCTAATCTCGCAGCTTTAAAACTGGTTAATGTTTTTCCTGAACCTGTGGTGTGCCAAATATAACCACCGCTTTCCGTAGTTGACCATCTCTTTGTTTCAAATGAACTTTTTATTTTCCACAACATCCTTTCCGTTGCTGCAATTTGATAAGGTCTCATAACAAGTAAATTGTCGCTTGTATCAAAAACGGAATATTTTAATAGAACTTCCAAAAGTGTCTTCTTTTGGAAAAAAGTAGCCGTAAAATCTTTAAGGTCTTTGATCAAATTATTGTCAGCTTTTGCCCAATTCATGGTAAAGTCAAAACTATTTTTATCACGCTCAACAGTATTGGCAAAATACCGGCTGTCGGTACCGTTTGAAATGACAAAAATCTGAATGTACTTAAACAACGAGTTTTTACTGTTAAAACTTTCCTTTGAATATCTATGAACTTGATTAAATGCTTCACGAATAGCCACGCCTCGTTTTTTTAATTCAACTTGTACCAAGGGTAATCCATTTACCAATATAGTTACATCATAACGATTGGCGTGTATTCCTTTCTGTTCAAATTGTGAAATTACTTGGATTTTATTTCGTGTAATATTCTTTTTGTCAAGCAGATATATATTCTTGATACGTCCATCATCAAAAACAAAATCATAGATATAATTTTCATGAATTTTTCTTGTCTTTTCTATTAAGTTATCACTTGGTTTATCAAGGTATTCATCTACAAAGCGCAACCATTCGGAATCTGAAAACAATACATCATTTAGATCTTGAAGCTGATGCTTAATATTGGCTAACATATCAGCTGTTGAATTCAATCCGCGAATTCTTTCGTAACCTTGATTTACTAAATCTTGAATAAATTCAGTCTCTAGTGCTGCTTCTGTTTGATAGACTATTGGCGGCTCACTGATGACCGAACTTTTAGTATAGTTATTTAGTACAATAAAGTTATTTGATTCTGCTATAGTGTTATATGTTGTCATTTTATACTTCTTTCCAATAATTAAAATTGTCTGTCAGATGCTTTAACAATAAAGCTACCGTTTGTTTTTCGGGTTCTGTTGGTTCTGCGACTACCTCATTTGATAAGGTAGAATGACTTGTAAACTGAATTACACGGTTGTAATATGTTTGCTTATCATCGGGTAATAATTCTGACCATCTTGGGTAACCTAAGAAATTTGCGGTCTTTTCATAGAGATTTCTGAGAAGTGTAAAGTGATACTTTTGAATTGCATTACTGTCTATAGCTTCTTGAATGGTTTGCTTTAGAAAAAGGTGGTATGAAAAACTTTTATTTGAATCACCTTTCTTTTCCTTTAGGTCAAATGTTCCGTCATTGAGTTTATTAAGAATGTACCCTGCCTTTAATCCTAATTCATTATAAAGAACATTGTAGAAAAGCGGGCTATGTGTTGAAATGATAAATTTTAATCCAATAGATTTCTTAATGATTAGTGCCAAGTTAACTGCCAGTTCAATCAAATGATTGTCGTCTAATGAACTTACGGGGTCGTCAATAAAAACATATTTTAAATCATTGAACTTGTCTGTTGAACGGTTCTCAGGTTCGGGATTATTTAATTGCTCAACAACTTGTTCAAGCAAACTATAAAAAACACACCAAATAAAATTGCTTTCTTCTGCTTTTGAAATTTTTATATTCGGTATGCTTTCCTGATTACCACCTTCAACTGAGAAAGTAATTTCAGAGTATGCCTTTACAGTGAGGACTCTGTCATTCTCATCTTTGGTTGTGTATTCTTCATTAAAACGTGGCGTTACTTTATCGTTTGTGAAATGCTGAAAATTTGAAATGATGTTTCCGTCAAGTCCTTGGTCTTTTAAGAACTCAAGAACCATATTTGTAAATCCGTTAGGGCGAATAAGTAGTTTTCTATTTACATCGGCGTCCAAATCATTGTCCCAATAAAAAAGGTCTTCAGTAAATGCGTTGTAATAGAGGACTTTTATTCCTGTTTCATCTTCATCTTCTGTATCCTTTGGAGCAACCAACAATCTGAACTCTCGTGATAACCTTGTTTTACCAACGCCATTAAAAGCATAGATTAACTGAGCTTTATCAGCAGCATCTCTAAGTGTTTCAGAAATTTGTATTAACGTCTGTCCCATTTTATGATTCTATATTATTTTTTGGAAAGGTTAGTAATAAGTCACGGTAATACTCATACTGCTTTTTCCGCAATTCAATTTCTTTTGGCAAACCTTCGCTGATTGAAGTAGTAAGTATATCGAATTTGTCAAGGATGGTAACAATGCGTTCTTGCTCTGCAGGTGAAGGAATAGGGATTTGGAAATTCTCCAATTTACTGCCGTGAACACGAATAACCTTTGTACCAGTTACGTGCTGCTTTTTATAATCATAAAACATTGGCGTTTGTAAGTAATAAGCCAAATACTTCGGATTTTGATTGTGTTTGAAAATATAAGTTTCACCACTTACACAAATTTCTTCCTGCCCAAGCCATACAACTGTTTTGCACACATCATCTATATTCTCGCTTGTGGTTGCAATGATAAGGTCGCCTCTTTGTGCTTTTCGGAATTTCTTTGCTGCTTCTTTAGAAACAAACGATTTTGTTTTATCCGTAAACATGCCATAGTAGGTGTAAATCTGACCATAGTGAATACAGCCAACACCACTTTCAGTAAAGTCTTTTTTCTGTAATCCGTTACCTCTTATCATAATCCCTATCTCTTTGATTCTTAACCACTTATACCCCCCCCCTTCAATATTTAAGCCATTGAAATTCAATAGCTTATTGCGATAATATTCATACTGCTTTTTACGAGCTGTAAGCTCCGCTGTAAGCTCCGCTGTAAGCTCCGCTGTAAGCTCCGTGAACTTATCCAGAATACGAACAATTTCTTTTTGAACTTCGAGAGGTGGGATGGGGATTTCTTTGATTGCATAATTGCTAATCCATTGTCGTTTGTGGTCACCTTCAACTAATCCACTGGGTAATGTATTTAGCCAATAATAAATGTATTTTAATAACGCTTTAGATTCATCTTTTGAAGTAATCATTTTCATTGCTGATGATTTCGCTTTAAAATCAAAATCAACCCATTTATTAGCTGTTGTAAAATCATCGAAAATTATAACAGGCGTTTCAGATGCTTGATAAATTCCTTCGGTTTCAGCAGTATATCCTAAAATAAAAGTTTTACCGGCAGTTAAAACCGGGGTTGGGTAATTATCTCTATAGTTATCTGATTTTACTAAATACTTAGTAGGCTGTTCGTAATCAGCTACCTCGCCTAAGGCTATCCACTCCACTTCAACGTTTTGTAATAACTTATCTAAATAACTCATGCCTCTATTTCTTTTATAATTTTATCAATATCTGAACGGAGTGAATTTATCTTTTCTACTGTTACTGAAATCTCAGCATTCAGCTTTTTAATATCAACCTGTTCCCGTTTGTCTTTTGCTTCTATGTATGAACTTACCGAAAGGTTATAATCGTTTTGTGCTATTTTGGAGTTGTCGATAGTCTTCGCCACATACTCAACATCTTCTTTGTTGTCGAACAGTTCCATTATCGTTTCAATGTGTTTATCAGTTAACACATTGTTGTTGGTTACTTTTTTAAAGAAATCTTCGCCACTGGCATCTATAAACTGAGTTTTATTTTCGGTTTTGTGTTTTGAAAGCACAAGAATTGTTACCGCAATAGGAGTTCCATAGAAAAGGTTCGGAGCAAGAGAGATAATGGTTTCTACAAAGTTGTTATCCACTAAATACTTTCTGATTTTCTGCTCTGCACCGCTGCGGTAAAAGATACCAGGGAAACAAACAATTGCTGCTCTTCCTTTACTGGATAGATAACTTAGGGCATGAAGTACAAAAGCAAAGTCTGCTTTTGATTTTGGAGCCAACACACCAGCAGGTGCAAAACGGTCGTCATTAATTAGCGTGGGGTCGCCATCGCCTATCCAATTAATAGAGTAAGGAGGATTAGAAACGATTGCATCAAATGGTTTTTCATCTCCAAAGTGCGGATCCGTCAAGGTGTTGCCCAAAGCAATGTTAAACTTGTCGTAGTTTATGTTGTGTAAAAACATATTCATACGAGCAAGGTTGTAAGTTGTGTGGTTCACTTCCTGCCCATAAAAGCCGTCTTCGATAATATGATTGTCGAAATGCTTTTTAGCTTGTAATAACAAAGACCCAGAACCTGCTGCAGGATCATAAATTTTGTTAACTTTTTCTTGCTTATGCATTGCTAACTGTGCAATCAATTTTGATACATGCTGTGGCGTAAAAAATTCTCCTCCAGACTTACCAGCGTTAGCTGCATAGTTATTTATGAGATATTCGTAGGCATCTCCAAAAAGATCAATTTGACTTTCTTCAAAATTACCGAAATTGAGTTCTTCCACTCCCTTTAAAACCGCCGCCAGACGCGAATTTTTACCCTCTACTGTATTTCCCAATCTTGTACTTGTAGTATCAAAATCGGCGAATAATCCTTTTATGTCTTGTTCAGAAGGATAACCGTTCGCAGAACTTTCAATGGCATCAAAGATCGCTTTTAAGTCTGTATTTAAATTCGGGTTTGTATTGGCTGTTTTAGCTACATTCACAAAAAGTTGACTTGGATAAATGAAGTAACCTTTTGTTTTTATCGCATCGTCTTTTATTTCGGGTGTGATTACGTCATCAGAAAGTTTTGAATAGTCAATGCTTTCATCGCCACCTTCAATGTAATTGGTGAAGTTTTCACTAATGAATCGATAGAACAGCGTTCCTAATACGAACTGTTTAAAGTCCCAGCCATCTACAGAGCCTCGAACTTCATTTGCTATTTTCCAAATCTTGTTCCTTAATTCCTGTTGCTGTGAAGTACTTGTCATTTTTTCTCTTTTATTAACTCTTGTGGTTTAACACCTAATATTCTAGCAATTTCAAAAAGCACTTCAAGTTTTGGCTTTTGTCGATTTTGAACATGACCATTTACCACGATTCTACAACTTTTACTTCGCTAGTATGCCAGCCAAATTTGTTTGTATCCTTTTTCTTCTAACACTTTCTATATCCTATTCATGTTATTTTGAAAAGTGTCCTCAAAAATAGCTTACAAAATATATCTATCGTACTTTTCAACATATAAACTGCTTGAATTTTTACTGGTCTTTTTTTTGATGCTGCTGCAAAATTGTCAAATACTAATATAAATCTACTTTTCATAGCTATCTAAACTAAATAAACAACGCTTGAAAGTTGCTGCTAAAAAACGAAAATGTATACCAAAATAGAGCTCGTTATCAATTTAATAGCGAAGCTTTTTACTAGTATTTGCTTATGCAAATCATAAACTCATTTCTCCTAATCGTTAAAACGGATTTACACTTTTCCCAGCAAACGCTAGTAATCTTTTTCGCAACTTTCTACCTCAACGGTAAACAAAAAGCAAGCCAGAGCCAGAGCGATGTTATGGAACGATTACTAGGCAGAGCACAGATTACTCCAGAGGCTCCAGCAGAACAGACAAAGGAAGTCTCCGCGATATGGTTTTTAAAATTAGGTTGAGAAATTGCGAATTGAGGTAAAGCTGTGCAACAGGAATGGTGGTTAGCGGTGGTTTTTTTATTGTTTCCAGAAAAAATCTTTAATAAAAAAGACCGTATCAATGAAGTAGAGCAAACCGTCTTTAGTAAGAACATTTTCATCATGCAGATCTTCGATGATAATGCCTATATTATTGTTTACATAATCATTGTTTTTGATTGTTTCAAAACCATTGGCAAGCAGAAATTCTTTCACAAGTTTTAAATCCGTTGCCTGAGTTATTTCAACGAATTTTTGTTCTACAACTGCAAATAGTTGACTCTTTTCTTTTGTGAATCCGATTAACTTATATGCTGTGTCTTCAAAAAAGAAATTATGTAGAAGTAAGTTGTAGAAATAATCTAACCAGCATTCATAATAAATGGAGTCATTGAGTTTTAACACAGAAATAGAATCTTTTAAATAGACCTTCTGTTCTGCTCCTTCGCTAACATACTTTGTGAAATCAATATCTTCAATCCAAAGATCGTTGAGATTAATGTAGTGTTCTAACTTCTGCTTTTCTTGTTCTTTGAAGAGCTTTGTTCCTTTAATAGCTGTGCTTGTTTCTTGGCTTTTTCTAAGGTAATTGGCGATTGCTTGGATAGCTTCTCCATTCCTAACTTCGCTCTTTCCTGAAAGGACATCATATAGTTTTGTCTTAAGTTCGTTCGACATCAACACAAATGTAAACAATCTGTTTCACTTGCAGAGATGTCCCGTTGATTGCAAAATCACTAAAAATGCTAAAAAATCAACATATTGATCGCAAAAGACTAAAATTTGCATTGAGTAAATATTGCAACAGTCTTGAATTTTTGATTTGAAATTAGGGGAACCCTTACCGTCAACTCAACAATTAGCAAAACTCCCGCACCTCCCTAAATTCCTAAAAAAATAAACCATTGATTACTAACGCTTTGAACTGAATAAGTTTTGCGTATTTTGAAAATATTAAATTGAACACTCGTTTCGACGTTTGCCTCTTACGATTATACACTTTTCCCACCAAACGTTAGTAGGATTTTTCGCAACTTTCTTTATCAGCGGTAAACAAAAAAGCAAGCCCTTAGCTGAGCGGCGGAAAGTGCGCAAGAACATTCGTGATTATTGGGAAATGAGTGTACGTGAAGAACGGGCGTAAAATGGGGAACGATTGCGCAGCAGAGCACGAATTGCACCCGAGGCTCAAGCAGAACAGACGAAGTAAATGCGAGCTATCGAGTTTTATAAAATCCTGTTCTGCCGTTGTATTTATTTTAAACTGTTAGGCAACATTAGTAAAAAAGGAAGTGCTTTTGAGTAGTCTAACTGTTCGTATTCTAAACCTAAAAGTCGTAGGTTGTTGTAATACGTTTGGTGCTGCTCGTAATAATGTTGTTCGCTTGCAACAAACCAGGCTTTTTCGCCAAGTCTTTGTCCTAAAAACCATTTTTCTAACAAACGACAACTTCTTCCGTTGCCGTCATTCCACGGGTGAATTTTCACAAAAACTAAATGAATCATCGCTGCATAAAAAAATACTTCTGCTAAAGTGAGTTCTTGTTTTAAAAGGAAAGCTATATCCGTATATAATTTTTCCATTTCAGTTGCCAAATCAAATGGCGATGCGGCTACGTACTCAATTCTACCATCGGGTGTGCTTACGTACATTTGCTGTCTTCGCAATTTACCTTGTTGGTGTTTGGCTACAAGATGCTGGCTCAAAAGTTTGTGTGCTTCGCTGATATGCGCTTTGTTCAGTTCGTTCATTTTTGCGAAAGTGTAAGCGCTGTATAAGTCGTCTATTTTTTTGGTGTAGTCGGGTAAGAACTCAATACCAAATTTTTTGTGTTTGATGTAACTATCCAATTCAATGTTTTCGCCTTCTATTTTACTTGAAAAAACCGAAGCAACTGAGGTATAAAAACTGAAAGTATTCGTCGAAATTTCAGCATCTTTTAAATTGTCAAATTTTTGCTGCAAATCTTTGGGAATGGCTTTTAGAAAGTCAGGAAGTAAGTCGGTTTTAATAAGCTGTAAATTCATTTTCTTGTGCGTTGTTTATCAATGCCGCTAGCTCCGTTTTATTGATCTTTTTTTAAATGAAATTTTTAAGTATTAGTTTTTGCAATGCTTTTCGAGAATATAAACGTCCTTATTTACAGATATTTAGCTGAAAAATCTATATAAATTTACTGTATAAAGTGAAGCGCTAGTTTTGTTAACTCTCGCCCACGAATATACACATTTCCACTAAACGCTGATAACGTATTTCTCAGCCCCGGTTGCAGCGGCAGCCCGGAGAAAAAGACGCTTGTTTGAACCGCAACTGTGGCGGCGACGCCAGAAGCCCGCCGCAGTGCGCGTGAAAACTGCGTATTTTTTGAGGACTATAGCGGAAGACGGGAATAGCTGCTTTAGGGAGATATTAGAAGTTAGAAGTTAGAAGCTAGAAGTTAGAAGCTAGAGGCTAGAGGCTAGACATCGATGATTTCACCATTTAACGTATCATTTTTCCTTCCTAACCCACGTATCGTCGGTGCCTGAGCTTGTCGAAGGCCAATTTTTTTTAGAAGTTAGACCCGATAGGAATCGCGATAGCAACGTTCACCACTTAACGTTTCGTTTTTCCTGCCCGAACCCGCTTACAGCAAACAGCTTATAGCAAACAGCTTATAGCAAACAGCTTATAGCAAACAGCGAACAGCGAATAGCAGACAGCAGACAGCAGACAGCAGACAGCAAACAGCAAACAGCTTATAGCAAACAGCGAACAGCGAACAGCGAATAGCGAATAGCAGACAGCTTACAGCAAACAACAAACAGCGAACAATAAACAGCGAACAGCTTACAGCAGACAGCTTACAGCGAACAGCTTACAGCGAACAACAAACAGCCGAAAGCTAAAAGCTAAAAGCTAATCGCTGAATGCTAAAAGCTAAAAGCTGACAGCTAACAGCTGACAGCTAACCGCTGAATGCTAAAAGCTAACAGCTAAAAGCTAACAGCTGACAGCTAATCACTGAAAACCTAAAACTGCCTCGTGCTCAGCAATACCAATGTACAAGCTACCTCGCTGCTGATCTGGGATTCGGATAAAATGTTGTAAAACTCCGGATTTTCGGTGCCGGGATTGAAAATAACACGACGCGGGTGCAAACTCAAAATGTAGTCGTAATACGCTTTTTGGCGCTCGGGATTCAAATATAAGGTTACCGTATCAATATCGTCGAAAACTTCGGCGGTGGTGTGTATCGGAACGTCGTCAACAAGTCCGGGCTTCTGACCTACCGCAACCACCTCTATATTGTTCTTTCGCAACTGCTGAACCGCCAAATACGCATACCGATCCGGATTGGTACTGGCACCCAAAACCAATGTTTTAGCTGACATGTTTTTTATTTTAAAGGTAGTGAAAATAGCTCGCAAACGCTATTGCTAGAAAACAAAAGAGACCGGACGCAACCCGATCTCTTTCGACAAACAAAACAAACAAACCAATTTAATGACTTTTATATATACGCGGATTCCACAACAAGGGTTTCCAGATGCGGTAACTTTCGGCGATTAAAATCAGATTAATCAGCAATAAACCAAGTGTTTGCAATAATTCTCCCAGTTCATCTGGTTCTAAAAAGTTGTGAAATAAAAAGATGTTAATCGTTAACGGCAGCGCAACAAAAGCACCAACGCGTGCAAACACTTGCGAAATCAGTAAAATTCCGGCCAATAATTCGGCTATGCCCAAGAACTCCCAGAAAAACCCAGACTGGCGCATGCCAAAAATGTAGTTTTTAATCTTCAGTATTTCAACCGTTGGCGCCACTTCCTCTCCCGATTTTACCGTGTCGATAATTTCTGTCGGCGGCGGCGTTGGTTTTTCAAATTTCTTGATGCCGCCGTAAAACATCATGCCTCCTAAAATCAGATTCAAAGCAATAAATAAATAGCGTTTCATATAGTTGCGTTTAAGTTAAGTTAGTTTAATTTTTGATATTCGAAACTCGGATTTCCACGCTCGCCTTGTGCATTCACTAACGAAATAAAACGCAGTTTATAAATGTTACCGGCCGTGTCTTTAAGAATATAAAAACGGTCGTCTCGCGCGCTTGGCAAACTTGTAGGTCCGCCGCCGTTTCTCCACGAGGATCCAATAGCACGCGGGTCGGCTGCTGCTGTTGTCTCAAAATTCGCTGTGTTTACATTCGCTAAACTGTAATTCGCGTACAACACGCCTTCGCTGTTCAATACTTGATAAATGCGTGTTCCGCCCAAGGCATTGCTCACAATAAAATCTTGAAACGCATACGATACCGTTCCGGTTCCAAAATTGGTGAAGTTGGTAAACGGCGTAAACTGTAAATCCCATTTGTTTTTTTCTGGCTGTGCAACCACCGTATTTCCTGTAGTTAAATTCACGTATGTAAAATGATATGCGGAGTTTTTAGCCACCAAAATTTCGCTAAATGTTGTTGCTTCTGGCGCTGCATATTGAATTTTGTATCCGTTTGCGTTTCTAAGCACACGAATTTTTAACCAGCCGCGCGAATTTCCGTACGCATTCACACTACCCACACCTGGCGCAGCCGTTGCTACATCAAAACCGCGGTTAATGAGATATACTTTGTTGTCGGCATCGTTTGCAGCGACCTCAGCGATAGCGGTTTGGGCTAAATTTCCGCTCGGATCGTCAACATACGCCGGATTTCCATTTACAACTCCGGTTCCACCACCCTCGCCTACTGCCACCGACGCGTCAATCTCCTGTGGAATCGTTATATCGTTTACTGCCAATTGTTTCGCTGCCATTTTCAATGCACCGTTTAAGACGACGCGAAACTCCGATCCGCTGTAAAACCCAAGATCAAATGAAGCGCGCGGCACTTGCAAGTCGGCACCTGAACTTAAATCTACATATACGATGTTCGGAACGTTGGGTCCGCCAACAGCCGGTGCTTTGGTAAGTTGCGTTACGGGAACTTCGTTGAAATTAGCCACTAGCGAAGCCGCTTCAGGAGCCACAGTAAGGTTTACATCGGAACTTCCCGTCAACTGAAATGCAACCGATTTTGCCTGACCTTCAATAGCCTGCGTTAGTCGCGTGATTTGAAAACTGACGGTTGTTGCCTCCTTTTCGTAGGGAATTTCGAGCTTATTTGCTGCTGTTGGCGCGATCGATAAATTAAAATCGGTGCCTAAAACGGCGTTTGTACCCGTAAAAGTTAGTTCGAGTACGCCCGATTTGGCTGCGGCCGTTTCAAAATTCAGTACAATATCGGTGCTGCTTTCCACCAAGTTAAGTTGCGCATTTGCAAAACCTACGGTGTTTTGATTGGCCGTATCACTGTCTTTATCACAAGAGGTAAAAAGCAGTAGAAAAAGTGTTAGAAAACTAAATACATGTTTCATAATCAAATAATTATATATTAAAGAGATAGGATAATTTTAAAAAATAAGATCTTCCGTAACCTAGCAGCACGCCGTTGCCGGAACTGTGAACACCGCCCGCATTCGGATTCGACTGATTGATACTGCCTACATCAAGCAGGTTTCGAGCGCCGAAGCCAATGGAAAGCCCCGACTTAAAATTTTTGGTAAATGTGGCGTCCAACCAACCAAAATCGGATAGCGTTGCCAGATCATAGGTTGCTTCGCCGGCCTCGTTCGTTGTGGCTTGAAATTGCTGCTGGCGTCCGGTGTACTTATAAAAAACGGCAAACGTGCTGTTGATTTTCTTGAATTGATACGTCGCCGAAAAATTAGCAAGCAGAGAATACAGAAATTTATCCGACGAAATTGCCTCGCCGTTTTGCAATTCTTGGGAAATACCGATGAGGGAAAGTCCGGCTAGCATTTGTACATCTTGCCATTGTATGGAATTTGTAATGGAGAAATTCTGCATCTGATATTTGCTGATGTTGATGTACTGCGACTTCACCATCGGCGCGGTTTCTACCAACGCCATACTAATGCGATCGTTCACAAAGAGGAATTGCGTTTGAATACCCGATTGGATGGATACATTTCCGAGTTTGTAACGCGTTTGATATCCCAAATCGGCTGCATGACTGGTTTCTGGAAGCAGATTTTGATTGCCGACGAAAAAATGTCCGGAGAAGATTATTTGAGAATAGAGTTCTTCGAAATTTGGTGTTCGGTACGATCGTCCGTAGCCGAAACGCAGCTCACTACGCGAATGTAAACGCACTTTAAATTGTGCCGAAGTGGCTATTTGATTGTCGAAACGATCTTGAAACGAATAGCGAAAACCGGTTCGGATTTGGAGTTTTGGAGTAAGATCGGATTCGGCAGACCAGAACAAATCGGCGTTTGAAATTGATTTTTCCACAACTTGTTCCAAATTGTTTTCGGCACTTACGAGCGAAAATCCGAGATTTCGAACGGCTTCGTAACCGAATTGATGCTCGATACGCTTTCCTGTACGAATCTTGCTGAGCGTTCCGGAGCTGTACCACAAATCGGATCCTTGATCTTTGCGTGTATTGGCCGACTGTTCGCTGTCGGTATTGTGATTGTATTGATAATTTGTGCGGTCGCGTCGTTGATTTTGGTATGAAAACGATACGGCAAGCGGATACGTTTGAGAAATCTTGCTATCTATCTGAAAAACATGGGATTGCCTCTGTGTTTTATACCGACTGTCGGCTGAAAACAAGGTAGGTTCAAACGGCGGATTGTTCACTGCAAATACAACGCGATTATACACATCGAGCGATTCCCATAGATAATCTAGTTTGTACGTTAATTTCAGTTGATTAAACGAATAATTCAGATACGAATTTGCGTTGTATTGGGCTTTTGGCAACCATTCGTAGCCGCGTAAACCATCGTTAGTTGTATAGTTTTTTCCTTGAAAACGATTCAAAAAACCAGTGAAGATATTTCGATTGAGCGCCGCAGCAGCCGACCACCGATCGTTAAAAGTGTGATTAAGTGCGAATCGCTGTACGCGTCGGCCTCTGTGCATCCACGCATATTCTTTGCCAACAGTTTCTTCCTGTAAACTGAGTTCGGCTGTTGTTCCGGATTTAATTGATTTTTTAGTGATTAGATTGAGAATTCCGCTCACAGCATTTGCACCATGCGTGACGCCCATGGAGCCTTCAACAATTTCGATACGCTCAATTAAATCGAGATTGATTTGCGTTAGATCGATGTTATTGCCCAGACCATTCTCCGAAACCAGCGGAACATTATCGACGAGAATTTTAAAATACTGTCCGTCTAAACCAAATAACGACACTGTTGAACGACCGCTAGTGTTGGAAGGCGTCACGGTGATATTTAAATACTGATTGAGCACATCGGCGAGGGTAACTGCTGCCAGCGCATCGATTTGTTCGCGACTAATTGTTTTGACATTGAAAACCGACTTTCGGATGCTTCGCGGCGAGAATTGTCCGGTTACAATTACCTCTTCCATGGGTACGGCTGTGGTGTCGCTTTGCGCGAAAACACTGGCTGCTGTCCAAAACAAAAACAATCCAAAATACTTCATTGTCTAGATTCGTTCTAAATAATTTTCAGCAAATATATCTTTATTTTTATTTATTCTAAATAGAAATAGTATTTTTGGCAAAAATTAATTCTACACCTTATGAGAAAACAAAATCTGATTACTGCGATTCTAGTACTTGTATTTGCTGTTGGTTTCGGACAGTCGAAAAAAGAAAAAGACCAAGCTGCGATTAAGAAAATGTGTGGCTGTTACGAAGTGACATTCAATTTTGCGGAAACATTCAGTTACAGTAAAGACTCGTTGTACAAGCCTTCAAAAACAAAATACGACTATGGCTTAGAGTGGGTTGAGTTACTTGAAGACAAACCAGGGAAAGTGGTTATGCAGCATTTGCTTATTGTGAGCGACACTACGATTGTGAAACATTGGCGCCAGGATTGGTTGTTTGAAAACACAGATTCGTATCAGTTTTTCAAAGACAATACATGGAAATTTAGTCAATTGAAAAAATCGGATGTCGCTGGAAAGTGGACGCAAAATGTGTATCAGGTCGATGACAGTCCGCGTTACTCCGGCACGGCCACTTGGGTGCATATCGACGGGAAGTCGTATTGGAAAAACACCACAGATGCTCCGCTGCCGCGCCGAGAATTCACCATTCGTACCGATTACAACGTACTTAAACGAACAAATGTTCACGAGATTACGAACTACGGTTGGTTACACGAACAAGACAATGAAAAATTAATTCGCGACGAAAAAGGAACCGATGTTTTATTAGCGCGCGAAAAAGGACTTGATTTCTACAAAAAAGTGGACGACAGTAAATGTCTAGCTGCACAAAACTGGTGGAAAGCCAACAAACAATTATGGGCACAAATCAACAAGAAATGGAATGAAGTTTACAATCGCAAGAAAGATTTACACATTGAGAAAACCGTAAACAAGCAGCCGATGTTTATGCCTTTATTTGAATTAAAACCACAATCGACCACGGCGGAAATTAACTCGATTTTTTCGCAATACATAAAAAGCTAGTAAAAATTAGCTACTCAGATCGATCCTAATTTCAGTTAGAAATCGAAAATAGCTGATCCGTAACGATGAATGACCTTATTCACTTCGCTACGGATCTGCTTTCTGATTTTAGTTATTGAATTAGAATGACTAGCTGTTTTTCTTTATTGAACAGATATTTCAAAAACTAAACAAATTCTAAAATTTTAAGGAAATCTCTTGTCAATTACGCAACGAAAAAACAATTATACTCCGATAAAATCAATTATTTCGCCTCTAAAATTTGTAACATATTTACAAAAAGTATAGTTTCGCCGCCTAATTCAAAGTCAAGGAGTGCCTCCCAACCTCCAAAATATCACATCATGAAAAAACTACTCTACTTTTTCGCCCTAGTTACCGTTGGAGCATGGGCACAAACGCCAAAAGCGACCAATAAACTTTTTGGTGTCGACATTAATCCGACCAACACACCTACCGCAACTGGAAAAATTCGTTGCGCATCAACCGAATACGAAACATCGTTACAGCAAAAACACAGCACTCGCGCCACCGAGGAAGCCTTTGAAAACTGGATGAGCGCAAAAATTCGCGAACGTCAAGCTACAGGAAACCGCTCTGCTCAGAGCACGAATACTGTTTACACCATTCCGGTTGTAGTACATGTGATTCATAACGGCGATGCTTACGGAACGGGCGAAAACATTACCGACGAGCAAGTACTTTCTCAAATTCAAGTTCTAAATCAGGATTTTAGAAGAATGCTAAACACACCAGGATACAACACGAACGCGGTTGGCGCTGATACTGAGATTGAATTCTGTTTAGCTCAAACCGATCCGGATGGAAACGAAACAACAGGTATTCACCGAGTTAATTTGGGAACGGCTTCATGGGGTGAAACCGCCATTGAAACAACTATGAAACCTCAAACACAGTGGAATCCTGATTTGTATTTCAACATTTGGGTTTGTCGTTTTGGTGGCGACTTATTTGGAGTTTTGGGTTACGCACAATTTCCCGACAATTCAACCTTAGGTGGATTAGATACCATTGGTGGTGAAGCCGATACCGATGGCGTTGTGATCGGTTATCAATATTTTGGATCTCAAGCCATTTATCCAGACGGAACTTATGACAGTGAATTCTTTAACGGAAGAACTACAACCCACGAAATTGGCCACTGTTTTGGCTTGCGTCATATTTGGGGAGATACTTCAAGTTGTACCGTCAACGCAACCGATTCGCTAAAAGATTATTGCCCTGATACCCCGGCTGCTTCAACAGCAACAAGCGGCTGCCCAACGGGTAAAAATTCCTGTCCAAATGCTCCCGGAAACGACATGATCGAAAACTACATGGATTATACCGACGATGGTTGCATGAATATCTTCACACAAGACCAAAAAGAGCGCATGCTCGTAGTACTTGAAAACTCTCCCCGTCGTTCAAGCTTGCGAACCTCAACTGTTTGTCAAGCGCCACAAGGCTTTGAAATCGATGGATCCTTGAACTTCAATGCTCCGACAGATACGTGTACATCTACACCTACATTAAGTCTAACGCTTCAAAACAAAGGAACACAA
The DNA here is from genome assembly GCF_027490375.1 of Flavobacterium sp. Lineage (GTDB taxonomy): Bacteria > Bacteroidota > Bacteroidia > Flavobacteriales > Flavobacteriaceae > Flavobacterium. The sequence goes on along the minus strand of NZ_JAIXYH010000083.1, from coordinate 463 downwards.
ACCATAAATTCAGCGGTAATCGAATATGCTGTAGATGGTGTTGCGCAACCTAACGTTACTTATAACGGAAACCTTACTACAACACAAACTGCGCAAATCCAGTTACCAACTACAACTTTTACATCGGGTACACACGCTATTACATTTAACATCAGCAGCATCAATCAAGTTGCCGACCAAAACAGTAATAACGACAATAAGTCGAGTAGTTTTACCCTTGAAACATTTTACAATACTACCGCTGTTACCATCAAGATTCAAAGAGATGAATTTGGCTCTGAAACAGCATGGTCGTTCGTAAATGCAGCAGGACAAACCCTTGCATCGGGTGGAAATTATAATGACACTAACTCTTTACCTGCTTTGATTAGCCAGACTATCAACGTTCCTGCAAACACTTGCTATACATTTACAATTACTGATTCATTTGGAGACGGAATTTGCTGCGATTACGGAGATGGCT
>NZ_JAIXYH010000079.1 GCF_027490375.1 Flavobacterium sp. | reverse complement strand
CCTGCTGCATCCAAAAGTACAGGAGTTGAAGAAGTACCATCCGAAAGTGTAACCGTAGCGTTGGCAGTACCCGAAATTAGTAAGTTAAACGGATCGCCTGCACAAACATTGTTATTGCTGGACGTAAACTGCGTAACAACCGGAATCGGATTTACAGTTACAACAGCTGATTGTCCGCTGATCGTGGCCGTACAAGGCGGGGTAGTTCCAGAGCTTACCGAAACTAATTCTACGGTAGTAGTAGAAGTTAAATTAGTAAGATCAATAGTTCCTAAGCCGCTTGCGGGATCTAAATTAACGGTGGCTGCAGTGTTTCCTGCTGCGTTAACAACAGTATAATTGACGGTCGATCCGGGTGTTCCTGAAACTTCCAATTGCGCATTGCCCGTCGGACAAACAGCAGCAGAGGTCGTAACTAAAACTGCCGTTGGCAAACCAACAGTTATTGTTATTGCCTGTGCGGGAATAAAGTTCTGAGAACAAACCGGTGAACTAGAGGTAGATACGGATACAAGTTCAATAGTTGTATCTGTTGTAATATTATTTACTGTAATAGTAGCTGTACCAGTTCCAGAGGCGTCGGTACTTAATGTAGCTGTTTGTGCAATTCCGCCATTAATTTGATAAGTTACTGTTCCACCTGAAGTTCCCGAAAACTGTACTTGCGGTGACGAACCTGTACAAGTTCCAAAAGAAGTAGTTACAATAGAGGCAGTTGCCGCTGGAAGCACAGTAACTGTGATAGTATCGGAATCGCAGGCGACACTCTGTACAGTAGAATTTGCTGTGAATGTGTAATCACCTGATGCGGTTAAATTTGAAATTGTAACTTGTCTAGTATTGGCTGTAAATCCATTTGGACCGGTCCACGAATAAGTTGCAGTTGGACCTAAATCTTCCATAGATAGATTTATTGGGTTTCCGCTACAAACTGCAAAATCTGCTCCAGGATTTGACACACAACATGCGTCAAGAATAAATTCGGCTGGCGGTGTTGTGTAAGGCGGACAGTCTCCAACCGTGACTGTATATGTAATCTGATAAGTTCCCGCGACATTAGTAGGGTCTGCGGCATTAACCACGCCAGTAAAAGGGTCAAACGCTAATCCTGTGCTTGGTGACACGGAATAAATTCCACCAACTAGCAAGTCTGGCGACAAACTCGGTGAAACTGTCGAGCCTCCCGACGCGCAAAACGTATTTTGATTTGGCCCTGTACCGCCTGTATAGGATATTGTTCCTTGGGCGGAGAAATTATCGAGTACGAAAGGCAAATAATTATAGCACCCGCTTGTTGAGCTGAAATCTGTGATTGAAACCCATAACTCTTTCGGAAGATCAGTTACTGCAACGCTATAATTAGAAAGTTGATTAAAAGGGATTGGATTTGCAAAATCCTGCGCGTCCTGACGAGTCTCAAAAAAATTAACTTCTATATTTGGATCGCCACCACTGATTTCAGCAATTTGATCAATATCGAAGATTATCGAAGTTCCTGTAACTACATCACAATTAAAAACATTTTCAGGAACAGCCGCCACATTTACCGGTGGTTCAATCTGAACTGTGTAAGAGTCAGTTGCATTAATTACAGTGTTATCTTGTCGTGTGGTTGTAATAGTAACGTTGTATGTAGTATTTTGCGTTGGACATACAACGATGTTATCAGTTGTACCTAAATTAGTTCCAAATTGATCTGTCCATTGAACCGTAACTAAATCATTTCCAGTATTGGTCGTTGGATAAAAACGTACAGCTTGGTTGACAGCATCCCAGTTGCCTGTTTGATAGGCGATATTTGCTGCAGTACCCGTTGCATTTTGAACTCCAACGATGCCGTTTCCTCCATTCCATCCACAATCGCCTTGTCTATTCTTGATAATAACGTCGATGATATTAGTTGTTTCATACAATACGATTTGTGAGGTCATTTCACCAAAAGTAGTACCGCATTGATAGAGTGGTAATTGATTAAAATTGGCAACAAAAACCCTATTAGGAGCTGTACCTTGAACGTAGTAGTTTACGTTTTGTATAGCGGGATTTGTGACAGGAGGCTGATTGATATCTGTGTCTTGATAGACACCATAAATTGCGTTTAGTATTGGAAATGCAGGGTTACCAGTTGGTGGTACGGTTTGATTAAATGCCCACGGGCAGAAACCTCCAGCATCTGAAGTATCAAAACTGATTACTCCATTTGATCCGATTATGAGTTGATTATAATTTACCCCATAAAAATTAAAATTAAAAGGCAAATTAAAGACCGGTGACCAAACATCATCTTGATTTGCCTGCAAAATGGTACCTCCAGTAAAAGAATTCAATTGCTGAAACGGAATTGGCTGAGAAACATAAGTGGTTGTTGGAGCAACAGCATAATATGTTGCCGTTAAGTTTGTGCATTCCCCTACCTGGCAAATTGGCGTCATGTTTCTTATTTCAACCTCATTTTCTGGGGCTCCTAAGCAACGGGTTGCAGACGGAGGCAATACCAGAACCGTCGCAGAACCTGTCAAGGCTGATGCACAAGGCCCAAATGAAATATTTTGTAAAGTAAATGTTGTCGTAGCAAATATGATCGGGCTAACCGACCCTGTACCTTCCGCGTTGAGCGTAACTGAAATTGGAGCTGTTGAGCTTGAAGAAGTTAGCGTTATCGTAGCACCCGGTGGACCGTTAAGTACAACATCGTATGACTCCCCAGGACATAGCGATCCTGGTGGTGGAGTAATAGTTACGCTTGTATTGGCTAGAACCCTTACAATAGCCGTTTCATCCAGCTCTTTGGTGCAACTACCATCGCTAACACTAACTAAGGTAAAGCTAGTATTGGCTGAAAAATTCTGAGTGATTTGAGCCTGTCCTGCTCCATTTAAAGTTAAAGTAACGGGGACTGTTGGAGCCGTGGAAACAGTATATGTGACTGTTGCGTTGGGTGTACCTTCAACAACAACGGTACCTGATCCGTTTGGACACACGAAAATTTCATCGTTTTGGAATTGAGCATTAATTGGTGAAACAACAACAACATGATTACCAGTAGCAGGTTCTGTACCACAACTTCCTAAGGAAATATCCACCAGCGAAAAATTTGTTGTTGTATCGCTTTGTCGCACACTAGTCGCTAATCCATTATTGTTTAGTACAACTTGGAAGGTATTAATTCCGTTCGTAAAACGAACAGTAGCACCCGGGTTACCTTGAAAGTTTAATACAAAGTTGTCGCCAGGACAAACTGCGGTATCAGGACCATCAATTGAAACTTCTAAGTTTGGAATTTCTATAGTAGCTTGAATGTTTTTTACATAAGTACAGCCATCAACAACTATAGACGTAAACGTATAGACACAATTACCGGTAAATACAACTGGAATTTGAACCGAACCAGTGCTTCCGATAGTAGCGGTTAAATTAACTGTCGGATTCAAAGAAGTGAAATAATTTACAATAGAATTTGGCTCTCCGTTAACAATAATATTGACTGTATTGTTGATACAAGCTTGAATTTGCGGGTTTGCAATACTTAAATCTGCTGTTAAAACTTCAACCTGAAGACTGCTATTTCCTGCCGAAAAACATGGCCCAGTTTGCACATTAGTAATAGAGAAAGTAGTGTTTTCAGAAATCATCTCTGTCGCACTACCAGTTCCATTTGCAGCTAATATCACAGAGTTTGTAGTTGTACCCTTTGTATATGTCACCGTAGCTCCTGGTGTTCCTGTAAATGTTAGTTGAAACGGTGAAGAGGGACACTGAGGAGTTAAAGGACCTGTAATTGTGGCACTTGGAATTTGCAACACATCGACTATCGAGCTCTGATTGGCATTCGTAGAAAACGAACCATTTGCAACTGATTGAATACTCACTTGAAATGTACCGGAACCAGTAGTAGGAATTTCTATAACTACACTATCGGAGGTATCTGGTGTTGTTACTGTTTGCGATGAACCACCATTCACAGTATAAGTAAATGTATATGGAGCAACCCCATTAGCACCTGTAAATACTACTTGCGCCGGTGATGACCCTACACAAACAGTCTGGTTTGGAGAAATCGTGGCTGTCAACAATGCTCGCACCGAGAAATCATCCACTGCAAAATCGTTTCCAACAAAAGCGGTATTTTCATTATACAATTCAATGAAAACACAAGCGTTTGTAGGCTGAAAACGATAGGTAAACTTTTGCCATCCTTCCGCTGGCAAAGGAACTAGCGTCGAAGCAGGCGAAACAAACTGCACGTTAATAGCATTAGTCCACTGTATCCGAATATCGGCGCGACCGGAATCATCTACTATATTATTTCCAACAGACTTTGCCCAAAAGCTAAACTCATAAACTAGACTAGTATTCAATCCACACACACCACTACCATTAGTACCAGCTCGCCAAAATTTTTGAGCACCTCCAGTTGCATTCCCATCGATAACCATCATCAAACCTGTGCCTGTTGTATGATCGCCACCCGATAAGAAAAAATTGGTATTTAAAATATTCGGATCCGACACAAAAGCATAGTCGCCAGAAGAGGTATTACCCGAGTATGGCGGACTTAAAAAATTATAACCAGCGCCATTAACATTGAAACCGGTATTGTTTGTCCCTGCCTCGAAATCGCCATTTGTCAACAAATTTTGCGCGTTTGACATTTTCGCAACAAGTAACAGAGAAATCACTAGACGTAGTGTGAATTTCATTTCAAAATCAATTTTAAGGAGCGAAATGTACAAAAATTACTGAGATTTTATACTTTTTTAACAGCATAACTTTTGGGATTTATTTAAGAATCGTCAAAATACAAATCCGCGAAATCCCTTATCTTTGCAACGCTTTTACTTTGAACCCTCCTAACCTTTCAAAGAAAGCCAGATACAACAATGATTGACGAAATAGGCGAGAATCACATCGCAACAAGTGCACAAAATCCGGTTCGAATAGACGCTTTTGAAATATCGGATGAAGAAAAAATAGAATCAATAAAGAAAGATGTTGCTAATATCCTCCACACTTTAGGAATGGATTTAACCGACGACAGCATTAAAGGTACTCCAAACCGAGTAGCCAAAATGTTTGTAAAAGAGCTCTTCGGCGGTTTAAATCCAGAAAAGCGTCCGAGCGCTTCAACTTTCGAAAACAACTACAAGTACGGCGAAATGCTCGTAGAAAAAAACATCACTGTTTACTCTACCTGCGAACACCACTTGCTACCAATAATCGGTCGCGCACACGTTGCCTACATCTCTAACGGCCGCGTAATTGGTTTGTCGAAAATGAACCGCATCGTCGATTTCTACGCAAAACGCCCACAAGTACAAGAACGCCTTACCATGCAAATCGTTCAAGAATTGCAACTCGCGCTCGGTACCGACGACGTGGCCTGCGTAATCGATGCAAAACACCTTTGTGTGAACTCACGCGGAATACGCGACATCGAATCAAGCACCGTAACCTCAGAATTCGGCGGACGTTTCAAAGAAGAAGCCATGAGAAAAGAATTTCTCAACTACATCTCTTTAGAAACCAAGTTTTAATTGAAAAAAATACCCAATAAACCTGTCCAAATAACTATTTTTGGACAGGTTTTTTTATTTATGTGCCATGACGAGAATTCATCATCTTAAAATCTACAACTCACTTACCGGTCAGAAGGAAGTATTCGAACCCATTCACGAAAATCACGTCGGCATGTACGTCTGCGGACCAACCGTCTACAGCAACGTTCACCTCGGAAACGTGCGCACATTCATGTCGTTCGATGTCATCTTCCGCTACCTGAAATTCCTCGGATATAAAGTTCGCTACGTCCGAAACATTACCGATGTCGGACACATTGTCGATGATGTCGACGACGGCGAAGATAAAATCGCTAAACGCGCCCGACTCGAACAACTCGAACCTATGGAAATCGTACAGAAATATACGGTCGACTTCCACACCATTCTCTCTAAATTCAATTTCTTGCCGCCAAGTATCGAACCTACGGCAACCGGACATATCATCGAACAAATTCAAATTGTTCAAGAAATTCTCGACAACGGTCTCGCGTACGTAAGCAATGGTTCCGTGTATTTCGATGTTTTAAAATACAATGAGTCAAAACCTTACGGTATTCTCAGCGGAAGAAATCTAGAAGACATGATCTCAAATTCACGAGATCTCGATGGGCAAGACGACAAAAAAAATGCCGTGGATTTTGCTTTGTGGAAAAAAGCCGAACCCGAACACATCATGCGTTGGCCTTCACCGTGGGGCGACGGGTTTCCGGGCTGGCACCTCGAGTGTACCGCAATGAGCACCAAATATCTCGGAACGCAATTCGACATTCACGGTGGCGGAATGGATTTAAAATTCCCACACCACGAATGCGAAATCGCCCAAAACGAAGCTGCTAAAAATCACGCTCCGGTAAAATATTGGATGCACGCCAACCTCCTTACGCTCAACGGTAAGAAAATGGCAAAATCTACCGGAAACAGTATCCTGCCCGGCGAAATCCTGAGTGGAGATAACAACATTCTCAGCAAAGCTTTTTCTGCGGCAGTTGTTCGATTTTTCATGCTCCAAGCACATTACCGCAGCATACTTGATTTTTCCGACGAAGCGATACTCGCAGCCGAAAAAGGTTTTAACCGCTTAGTCGAAGCAGTTGCCACTTTAGACAAAATCGAAGCCGCTAACGTTAGTACTTTCGACGTTAAATCGTGGATCGAACAAGGCTTGCAAGCCATGGACGACGATTTCAACACGCCTATTCTTATCGCTAATTTGTTCGAAGCCGTAAAAGTGATTAACAGCTTGGCCGAACAAAAAACAACGCTTACCGCTGCCGACCTACGCGAATTCAAAACCTATATTCACGCTTTTATCGAGGATATTTTAGGTATCGAACTCGAATCAAAATCTGCTGCCAAAGACGAACTCATTCCGCAGTTAATCGATTTACTCATCGCTCAACGCAATCAGGCGCGTGCCGATAAAAACTGGAAGTTATCCGACGAGCTGCGCGACAATTTGTTGCAACTCGGTATCGAACTCAAAGACGGAAAAGACGGAACTACTTATAAATATTAGTGAAACTGCTGGTTCAAATACTAATCCTGCCGGTTCGCATCTATCAAGTGCTCATTTCGCCTTGGTTTCCCGCGTCCTGCCGCTTTGAACCTAGCTGCTCACATTATATGATTCAATCGCTAAAAATTCACGGACCGATTCGCGGCCTTATCCTCGGACTCAAGCGCATCAGCTCTTGCCATCCCTGGGGAAAATCGGGCTACGATCCCGTTCCACCACCAAAATAAAAAATATGACCACACTCGGAATTACCTGGAATCCGTCCGAAGGAATCGACCTCGGATTTTTTATGATTCGTTACTACAGCCTGATGTTTGTAGTTGCCTTCTCTCTCGGATATTACCTCACTAAAAAAATCTTTATCCGCGAAGGCGAAAGCATTGAAAATCTCGATTCGCTGTTTGTTTGGACTGCCATTGCTACGCTCGTGGGCGCACGTCTCGGACATGTGTTTTTTTACGACTGGGACGTGTACAAACACAAGCCGCTCGAAATTTTTCTTCCCTTCCGTTTTGATCCGTTCGAATTTACTGGATTCAGCGGTCTGGCCAGTCACGGTGCGGCAATCGCCATCGTTATTGCCATGTTTTTCTACAGTAAAAAAGTTATCAAACGACCCGTTTTGTGGATTCTCGATCGCATCGTAATTGCCGTAGCTTCTGGAGCCATTTTCGTTCGTCTCGGAAATTTCTTTAACAGCGAAATCTACGGACATCCAACTTCCGGCAGCCACTTTTACGCAATTCGTTTTGTAAAAGACGACGAATTTTGGTCCGATAAAAATCCGCTGGAACTCACGCAAAAAAGTTCAGTAAAAGAAGCTTTTAACGCTGTGGCAACCGACCCCAAGTTTCAACCCATTCTCGATCAAATTCCTTTTCGCCACCCGTCGCAACTCTACGAAGCGTTTGGTTACATCTTTGTTTTCCTCACACTTTATTACGCTTACTGGAAAACCGACGCCCGCAATAAACCCGGTTTGTTGCTCGGTATCTTTCTCGTTTTCTTGTTCACGGTGCGTTTTATCGTCGAATTTGTGAAAGAAAGTCAGGGCGGTTTCGAAGGCGAAAACCCGATTCTTTCTACCGGTCAATGGCTTAGTATTCCCTGCGTTGTCATCGGTTTAATCTTGATTTTCACCGCCAAAAATCGCACTACGCAAAATAGCTGAGGCTTTATTTTTGGGCAAGCCCTGCCGCTGTTTAGTGGAAGTACTTACCGCGGCAGGTCGCGCTTTTGCTCCAATTCTCAACAAAAAAAGCCGTTCCGGTAGTGGCTGCGTCGGCTCATGAAATCGCCACCACACCCAAACCGTCACTGGCTTTTTTAACGTGAGTTCGATGTAAAAATCGAAGTTAGAAGTCATTTAAATAGTTGGTTACAAGGCGTATTTCTTTGGGATACCGAGGTATCTCAAAAAAATATAACGAAGTAAATGACTGTTTAAATGGTTAGCTATAAAATACTTCGTGGAAATTCTTCCCAAACAATAAAAATGTCTTACTTGAAGCGTTCTAACAAAGATTTTTACGTCGAACTCACGTTATTAAGTTGTTCATTTCCGCGCCACACGAGGCTTTAGCCGAACTGTCTGAAAGAAATCGCTCTTGCGGAAAATCGTTACCGAAAATCACATATTTAATACAATTCGAGAATTCGATACGATACGCCATTTACAGAAAAAGTATCACCAGCTTGCTTTCCTAAAACCGCTTCGCCAATAGGTGTTTCCGGAGAAATTCCAATTATTTGATGGCCTTGTACTTCAGTTTTTGGCAACGAAACACCCATAAAAATCTTAAACGAATTTAGGAACACTAAACTTCCCAAACCTACACGTTGGTGCACAGCTGTGGCGTCTATGGCTTTCAAACGCAAATACTGCTGCTGCAACAAAGCAAGTTGTTTGTTGATGCGTTCTTGCTCCAATTGCGCCATCGATACCGCGGTTTCGTGCTTGTCGCCTGCACTGCTTTTTGCATCTGTTTGCTCGCCAGCTGCCAACGCTTGAATCATGTCCGAAAACGCGTCCATCTTATCTTGCAACAACTGCAAGTGGTAATCCTGATACTGCTTTTTAATCGACATTCGAATTAAAAATCGAACTTGTACGTGGCACCTAACAACACCTGAAAGCCCGTAACCGGATGATTTAACCAACGCTGGTAACTCTGATTAGCAATGTTGTTCAATCGCAAAAAGGCACCTAATTGTTTGTTGTGGTCGTATTTCAAATAGGCATTTACATCAAAAAACGAGTCGAGCGTTTTCTTCTCATCACCTATGCTAATAAACTCCGGATCGGCTTGAATGTCGGTACGTTCTCCAACAAAAAATACCTTACTTCCACCCGACCATTTCGACGAGAATTTAAAATCGATCGTTCCAGCCAACTGAATTTCCGGTAAATTATATGCTTCGTCGAGTGTATCGGTATTGTACGTTGCAAAAGTTCCGTTGATACCAAAACGAACCGCTTCCGACAAATCGGCGTTTAATTCACCATAAAACGAAAGAGTTTTCAATTTATCATACGCAACCGAAAATGAATTTCCGTACAAATACGGTTCGTTTCCTTGCATCACGTCATACGAATTGGCTACAAAAAACGGCCGATTATCCTCAACACTATACGATCCGCGCACGTTAAAGCTTACCGTACTAGCTAACTTTCCTTTCAAACCTCCGTAAAAATTAAGCGGATTTTCTGTGGGTCGCAAACTTAAAGTCGGTGATAAAAACGGATTCAAATTCACTAAATCTCGGTACGAATTCTGACGCAATTCGCCTTCTGCACCTGCGTAAGCAATCATTAAATCGCCAACAATTCGGTAACTCGCACGGATTTTTGGAAACAAGAAAAATCGCGATTTAGTTTCAAAATCTAAACCCGACAATCTGTTTTTCGATTCAGCTAAATACGTAATTCCAACACCTAAATCCACATTAAAATCGTCTTTGGCAAACTTAATCGAAGGCCAAGCATTTAAAATCACATTTGCATTTTCATTGCTTCCCAGAGCAACCGTAACTGGAAATTCCGACGGAAAGGCATTTTCAAACGTAGCCGACAAATAATCTACTTTAAAAGCGGTATTTAATTGCACGCCTGCTACATCAAAGCTCAACTCCGGTTTAAAAACAAAGCGGTTCTCGGCACTGCCAAAGGCGTCCCAAAAGCGTGTAAATCGTACATCGCCACGATTAAAAATACCCGACGACGTTTTCAAATTTCCACCCAATTCAAACTCATTGTACGTTTGCAACGGATCGATACTACTGATCAATGTTTCACGTTGGGTTTCTGTTAAACTCGTTCCGAAAAAATCGGGTAAACCGTACCAATTGTATCGTTGGTTTCTAAATCCAAGGTCGACCTTATAATCAAACGTTTCGGCGGTATTTCCGTATAAAACGCCAAAACGGGTATCCATAAATTTACTGTCGAGTTCCGTGTCTTTAATATCGGCATTCTGCGAAACATGCGATAAATTCCCGGAAACAAAACCCGTTTCACCTACGTTTTCGGTAATATACAATTCGCCGTTTACAGCCGCGTAATTTCCAAATCCTAAGGCAGCGTAATTCTTATAGGTTTTTTCGGCTTCTTCGGCTTCCACACCTGCGGCTTTTCCTTTAGCCGGCGCGAATGTTGAAGCTACCGGAAACGAAAAAATACTGTACGTAATCGTTTCTTTAGCACGCGTTTCCTCGTCGTCGATCACCGGAACTTCTTTCACTTTAAATGCATCTGAAAGTGTCGGCGTGTATGGTTTTACCACATTCACCACTTCGGTTCCTAAATCTTTATCGTCTTTTTGTGCCGAAACTGCAGTGGTAAATCCAGCGAATACGGCTATATATATCAATTGTTTTTGCATGGTTCTTATTCTTTTACAGATGAGTTCGTTTTAGCTTCTTCTGCCGTAATTTTCTCTAATTCTGCTTTTGCTTCAGCAGTTACATCTTCAAATTCTGTGAAATTCTTAACTACATTTTCAAGAATGTACGTGGCGTTAAAACTGTCTTTCAATCCGTAGAAATTCTTCGCCATAACCACCAGTGCTTTCGCACCGTAATAGCGATAGCCGCTGTAATCTTTGGTAAGTTTTTGAACCGCTTTGTTCGAATCTTCAAACTTGCCTTCTTTATTTTTGAAATACACATCGTAGTACAACGCTTCGGCTGCTAATTCGCCTTTGGCAATTGTTTGCAATTTGGCATAAGCCGCTTTGGCTTTTACCTCATCGCCACTTTGGAACGCGGCACGAGCAATGATAATTTGTGCATCGGCTTTTACTTTATCTTCAATTTTTGGATTTTGAAGCACCAATTCAGCTGCGCTAACTGCTTTCGGATAATCCTTCAAATTGTAGTAGCTTTTCATTAAATTTGCTTGCGCAAAAGTTTTGTTCTGCGGATAATCGGCAGCGTCTTTTAACTTCTCCAAAACAGGAACTGCTTTTTCATACTGCTCTGCTTTCAAATACGTTTCCGATAAACGAACCAAAGCTTGTTCGGTAAACTCATTTTTAGGTTGATCGATCACATACTCATAATTCGGAATGGCATTTTGCTCCAATTTGTCGGCGTAGTACAACTGCCCCAAATAAAAATTCGCTTTCAAAGCACTAATTCCGTTCGGGAATTTCGCCAAATAGCTGGTAAAACCCGAAATGGCTTGTTTGTTGTTTCCTTGCAAATATTGCTTTTCCGCGGCAGCGTAGGTATCGTTATCCAATTCGGCATCGGTAACTTCCACAAAACTCAAGGTTTTTACCCAAGCTGCGTACTCATCAATTCTTCCTGAATCCAAATAAATAATTCGGGCTGTACTAACGGCTTCCAAAGCTTCCGAAGTACTCGGATAATCGGCGGCAACTTTCTTAAACTTCACCAATGCCAAATTATCTTTATCGGCATTGTAGTACACCAATCCTTGTTTTAGAACGGCTTTGGCGGAGTAGGTTCCGTCTTTGTAATCGGCTAGCAATTTGTCGTATGTCGCTACAGCTTGTTCGGTTTTGTTCTCGGTTAGATACGTATTTCCAAGCTCGTACAAGGCATCGTCGCGGTATTGCGACTTCGGATATGTCGATACAAACTTGTTCAAGTCTTCGATTTTACGATCGTTTTTAGAAACAAATCCGTAGCTAATGGCTTTTTGAAAAGCGGCGTAATCAGCATCAACGCCTTTTAAATCAATGGCTTTGTTGTAGGCATCCATCGCCGGCCAATACTTCGCCAACACAAATCGGCTGTCGCCCAAGCGCAAATACGCATCGTTTAAACGCACCTTATCGGTGTTGCCTTTAGCGGTAAATTGCTCAAAATAGGTTCCGGCTTGTTCGTATTCTTTCAACTTAAAATACGCATAGCCTAAGTTGTAATCTAAATTCTTGAACTCCGGCGTTTCTTTAGCTGCTGAAAGCGACTGAAATTCTCTAAAACTCAACAAACTTTCGTTGAAACGATCGAGCACGTATTGTGTTTCTCCTTTCCAAAATGTGGCACGTGCTGTAAATTTCGCGTCGCGCGGTTCGTTAACCGACTTTTCAAACATTGCCAAAGCTTCCTGATAATCGCCGTCGGTGTACAATTCCAATCCGCGGTAAAACGTCACTTTTTGGTAAGCTTGTTTGTTGGCAAAGCTTTTGTTTCGTTCCAATAACTCCAAAGCGTCCTTATAATTTTTCGAAGTGATAAACGAATTAATCAACAAGGTTTCAATTTCAGGTTTGTTCGGATTTGAGGGATACTTCTGCAAAAAACCAGCTAATACATCTGGAATCGGTTGGTACGAATTGCCAATTTCATAACTCAATTTCGCATAATTCAAATACGCATCTTCTTGAATTTTCAAATCAAATTCCATTTCCGAAGCGTTCTTAAAAGCGTTTAAAGCCTGTTGCTTCTTGTCGGTTTTCAAATAACTTTCGCCTAAATGGTAGTAGGCATTCTGACTCACAAAATCGTTTCCATTGATGATTTTATTAAACTGACCAATCGCATTTTCGTAGTCTTTTTGCTGGTAGTACGCGTATCCCAACATGTAATAATCGGTATTCGACCATTTGCCTTTCTTGCCTTTGTACGCCGATAAATACGGAATTGCTTCTTGATATTTCTTCAAGTTAAAGTAGCTTTCGCCGATAATTTTATTCAATTCCGACTTTTCTCCGGCTGTCGATTTCGCCATTGCGCGATTGCCTTCTTCAATGGCTTTTTCAAACTTCCCTTGCTTGAAATTCATATCTGCTTGGAAATACGACATTTTTTCTTTGTAGCGCTCATCGTCGCCAACTTGCTCGAATTGTCGGGTAGCTTCTTTGTAATCTTCTGATTCGTAGGCGATAAAACCCAAATAATACTTGGCTTGCTTGCCGTACGTTTTCGAATTTGCTACGCGATTAAAGTACTTTTGTGCTTCTTTTTTATTCTTAGTAACAAAATAACAATAGCCCTTTTGGAACGAAAAACGCTCCGAATCGTCGGCGCTTAGCGTACCTTCATCAACTTTATCAAACCATTCCAAAGCTTGTTCGTAGTTGCCGGCATTGAAGTAATAGTGCGCCACTTCAGTGTACGCTTCGTTGTGCTTGCTGCTGGTTGGAAACTCTTTTAAGAATTTTAAAATCTTAGCATCGGCGCCTGGTTGCTGCAACTTTACCGCAGAAATAGCTGCGTAATAAGCACAGTCGGCAGCGAGATCCGATTGGCGATCGGCTTCCGGCAACGCTTGATAAATGTTATCGAATAAAATCGATGCGCTTTGATATTGCCCTGCTTGATACAGTTGAATTGCCTTATCAAAATCGGCGCGATTGTGCGTAAAGATGGCTGTTTTTTGTGCTACTGCCGTAGAAAAAACACAGGCGAGCAGAAATGGAATTAATTTGCGTATACGCATTGTTTGAACTTTGTTTTAGATGGTCAAATATATCAAATTGGCTATAGTGAGAACGAGCAGAAACGAGCATTTAGTATAATGATATCAACAATTGAACTAACAATTTAATTAGGAACCTGAGGTCGATTAAAAATCTTTGTCAGATCGCTTGAAATCAATAAATTGTGTAGTTAAATAACAATGAAAAAGAATAACTTCCACGCTAAACAGATAAACGGCTGCCTACTTCGTTAGATTTTTTTGCAATACTACAGTATCCCAATAAAAATCTGCCTGTTATACCAATTAGATCTATAAAACAGTCCGATAAAAAAATGTTTTTAAGTCATAACTGCTTTAAAAAAATCTTCCGTAGCGCTGCTATGCAACATTTTTTTGCATTG
>NZ_JAIXYH010000085.1 GCF_027490375.1 Flavobacterium sp. | reverse complement strand
GCCAAAGTGGTGGCGTGTGCGGGCGTTTTTGGCGCGGCGACCAGCGGAAGCCCCGCCAAAAGCTGCCCAAACCGCCAACGCGAAGGCGGTATTGCAACGAAAAGCGGGAATAGCCGCATAAAAATTAAAAAATAGAAAGGGCGAAAAAACGTTTTTGTGTTTCTATTAGCGACAGTTGGGTTGTTGCATCACTACTAACTCGAGATTGCTAGGTGAGAGGTACGGAATGCCAAATCCGAGGCCTTTTAAGATAAACCAAACTCCTAAAATTGCAATGAAAATGGGTATTAACGCATTGGAGCGGCGCATTAATAAACTAGCGGAAGAAAGTAATAATATTGCGGCGCTCATTAACGGCATGGTTCCTAAACCAAATAAAAGCATATACGCCATGCTGTTGAGCACGTTTCCGGTGGCTAATGCGCCAAATAAAGCCATGTAAATCATGCCACACGGTAAAAATCCGTTTAAAAGCCCCACGGAAAACGCTTTGATAAACGGGTGTTTCGAAAAATACGGCAACACACGCGCCCGCAATTGCTGAAAGCCTTTCATGCTTAGTGCCGCTCCGAATAGAGCTACAAATCGTTTTTCGCTAAGTAACACGTAAAGCAACATTAAAATGCCTACCGAAACGGCCATTTGCTGCTGCCATTTTCCGACGCCGATACTCTTCCCAATTAAACCAAAGAGCAAACCTATAAAAACGTATGTGATTGTTTTGCCAAATAAATACGTGATTAAGCGAGAAATACGTTCGCGTTCGGTTGTGGGTTGCCCAACTGCAAACCAACTTAAGGGTCCGCACATGCCCACGCAATGCAAGGATGAAATGAGTCCGAGTATAAAAGCGGTTGCCAACATTTTACTTGAGGTAAAGTTCTTTTTTAATGCGCAGTTGCTTTCCGTTTTGTTGCCATTCGAGCGTTATGTACCAAAAGCCAGCTTGTAGTTTTCCGCGCGGAATAACCAAAGATTCGCCTGCTTTTAGTTGTATCGGAATGGTGAAATCGGCTTTTTGGCTCGACGGTCTTAAAAACGATGCTGTTCCGCTGATGTTTTCGGATTTTGCTTGAAAATCGATTTCTAAGGAAACGTTTGTTTGTCGAAAAATGGGTTCTTCGGCTGCTGAAACCGCCGATTCTTCTTCGAATTGCTTGTTGATTTTCTTTTCTTGTCGGTAGTAATCTTCGAGCATTAACTCGTGATCGTATTTGCTGTCGATTTGCACTTTAACAACGAAGTATAAAATGAACGCAATGAAGCAGGCAAACGCTAGTAGTACGTAACGGGATGCATTTGTTTTCATAAGTTTAATTTTTAAAAGTATTCACGCGGACCCAAAAACTCGGTTGTGGCGTCTTCGATTTTCTTGCCGTTGGCCCAGATTTCAATACGTAGCTGCGTTTTTTCGCCTTTGAGTTCGGTTTCAGGAATTCGAATAAAGAAAGTTCCTTTGGATAGTTTTTCGCTTCCGATAATAAACGAACTGCCGCCAACGCGATTGATTTGTGCATGTGGATAGGCAATGCGCAGTTCGGTATTTCGGAAGTCGTGCGTAGTCTTATTGACAATTTTGTAAGTGAAGACATTTTCAATGTAGGTTCCTTGATGTTGAAACAGTTGTCCGGGAAGTCGGAGCACCGTGGCTTCGACCTCGTTGCGTTGTTGCAGCGTTACTCCTAAAACAACGAGCAAAACGGCAAGAACAGCGGCATAGGCTTTCATTCGAAAAGTAAATACAAACGGCGTCTGATTTTCAATTTCGTTTTCGCTGGCGTAGCGTATGAGTCCTTTTGGCAAGCCCACATGCTGCATGATGCTGTCGCACTCGTCGATACAAGCCGTACAATTGGTGCATTCGAGTTGTACGCCGTTTCGGATATCAATTCCAGTCGGACACACAAAAACGCATTGTTTGCAGTCGATACAATCGCCTTTTCCGCTGCTGCTGCGATCTTCGTTTTTGTTGAATTTGAATCGACCTACTTCTTTTTCGCCGCGTTTATGGTCGTAGAGTACGTTTACGGTTTTATCGTCAACCAGTACGCCTTGCATTCTGCCGTACGGGCAAACAATGAGGCAAACTTGTTCGCGAAACCAAACATAGATGAAGTAGAATACCGCTGTGAAAATGAGTAACGAGATAAACGTTCCGAGGTTGTTTGTGGGTCCGGTTTCTACCAATTTGTACAATTCGTTACTTCCGATGAGGTAGGCGAGAAATACGTTGGCAATCCAGAACGAAATCACAGCAAACAAGAACCACTTGAGCAGGCGTTTTCTGATTTTTTCGGCGGTCCACGGCATTTTATCCAGCTGCATTTGTGCGGCACGATCGCCGTCGATCCAGAATTCGATTCGTCGGAACAGCATTTCCATAAAAATGGTTTGTGGGCAAAACCAGCCGCAGAAGATACGTCCGAATGCCACGGTAAAGAGCGCCAAACCAACCACACCGATGATCATCACTAAAACGAAAATGTGAAAGTCTTGCGGCCAGAACGGGAATCCGAATAAGGAGAATCGGCGTTCAAGGACGTTAAACATCAGAAATTGCTGTCCGTTTACATGAATGAAAGGTGCGCTAAAGAGAAACGCAAGCAGTAAGTAGCTCAGTGCTTTGCGTCGGTTGTACCATTTTCCTTTCGGAATTTTGGGATATATCCAAGCGCGTTTTCCTGCGGCGTTTACTGTGCTGATGGCGTCTCTAAAACTGCTGTCGGTTGAATTTGCAGCCATTTTTGGCGATATTAGGGTTGAAGTGCTGCGACTGATTTTTCTTTGGAAGTGGTTTCGTCGACGGGTTTGGCTTCGGGTTCGGCTGCTTTTGCATCTTTCGGATTGCTGCCTTGGAGCGATAAAACATAGCTCGCTACTTTTTGGATTTCGGTAGGTTTTATCACGGCTTTCCATGCAACCATGCCCTTGCCGTCGCGTCCGCCTTCCATCACCGTGTTGAAAACGTTTTTAATGCCTCCGCCGAGAATCCAATAGTTGTCGGTTAAATTCGGACCGATTTGTCCGCCGGCATCGGCTCGATGACACGCCACACAGTTGGTTTGAAAAATAGCCTTTCCCTCGGCTAGATCTTTGGCATCGGTAAGTAAGGTCACTTTTTCTTTATCCATTAAATCGGGCGCAGTTTTCAAATACTGCTCGACTTGCTGCTGTGCTACTGCCATTTCGGTGGTAAATTCTTGGGCTTGGTTGTAATCGCCAACCACATGAAAGCGAACCAAATAAATCAGGCCGAAAACAATGGTAATGTAAAAGGAATAAACCCACCACGGCGGAAGTTCGTTGTCGAGTTCTTTGATACCGTCGTAGTTGTGATCGAGCAGTAATTCGCCTTCCTGCGCCAGAGGTTTTGATTTGGTGAGACGTTGTTTCCATTTTTTAAAGAACGGACTCTCAAGTAAAGGAAGTGCTTCAAGCGCATCGATTTTCTGTTGCTCTCGTTTGCTTAGCAGTAGGTATTTAATGGTAGCGAGCGCTTTGAACAGCATTTCGATGCAAAGCAAAATCACAAAGAACACCAGCAGTGAAAGCGTTACCATCGGGTATTTAATAAACGCGGGCATGCTCCCGGTATCGAGTACGTATTCGGTTCCGCCAACAGCCAATCCGAAGAAAAAGCTGATTCGTAAAAGGGGAATTAAATTAGTTTTCATGTGAGTTGATTTAGAGGTTATTCTTCAACAAAGGGAAGCGACTCCAGTTTTTGAAGCGAAGGTTTTGAATAGGTGTACACCCAAAAAAACAGTCCGACGAAAAAGCTGAAGAACAGCAATAGTGATAAGATGGGATAGATTTCGATCCCGTCGATATTTTCCAGATTTTGTTTGACAAACTTGAGCATACACTTATTTTTTAATTTTAATATCGGTTCCGAGTCGTTGCAAATACGCAATGAGTGCTACGATTTCCCGCTCGTGCATTTCCACGAACTTTTCGTTGTTAGCCGCAGCTTTCTTTTTACTGGCTTCGTATGCTTTTACGAAATCGGGATCGTTAAACAGATTTTTTTCAATTTGTTGTGCTTGTGCAGACATTTGATTTTTTGCATGGGCGATATCGTTTTGGCTGTACGGAACGCCCAGAGTTTGCATCGCGAACATTTTTTGTTCGATTTGCGAATAATCGGCGGCTTTATTTGCGAAAAGCCATTGATACGCCGGCATGATTGAACCCGGCGAGGTACTCTGTGGATTGTACAAATGGTTGAAATGCCAGTTGTCGTTGTATTTTCCGCCGATGCGCATCAAATCCGGACCGGTTCTTTTGGAACCCCATAAAAACGGATGGTCGTACACGTATTCGCCCGATTTGGAATACGTTCCGTAGCGCACCACTTCGGAACGGAACGGCCGAATCATTTGTGAGTGACACGAAACGCAGCCTTCGCGGATGTAGATATCGCGTCCTTCTAACTCCAGCGGCGAATACGGCTTAACGCTTGTAATGGTTGGAATATTCGATTCGATGAGTAGAGTTGGAATTATCTGAATGACCCCGCCAATAAGTATGGCTACTGTTGCCAATAAGGTAAGTTGTATCGGGCGACGCTCCAACCAGCTGTGCCACTTTTCGTTGCCGTAGCGCTTGTTGCTGAGTTTTTCTAAGGCAGGAGCTTCAGCAGCGTCGTCGGTGACACCTTGTGATGCGCGAACAGTTGCAACAACATTGTAAATGAGCAATACCACACCTACGAGATATAAAGTTCCGCCGATGGCGCGCATCCAATACATCGGAATGATTTGAGTTACCGTTTCGAGGAAGTTTCCGTATTGTAAGGTGCCGTCTGCTTTAAATTCTTTCCACATAGAAGCTTGTGTGAAACCTGCCACATACATCGGAATCGAATACAGAACTATCCCCAACGTACCTATCCAAAAATGAATGTTTGCGAGTTTTATAGAATGCAGTTCGCGTTTGAATAACTTCGGAAGTAAATAGTAAATCATTCCAAAAATCAAGAAACCGTTCCAGGCCAAAGCACCTACGTGTACGTGTGCGATGATCCAGTCGCTAAAGTGTGCTATAGCGTTGATATTCTTTAGAGAAAGCATCGGACCTTCAAAAGTGGCCATTCCATACCCCGTGATGGCAACTACAAAGAATTTTAAAACCACATCGGTACGAACTTTATCCCACACGCCACGCAAAGTGAGCAGTCCGTTGATCATACCTCCCCAAGATGGAGCGATAAGCATCACAGAAAATACAACACCAAGATTTTGCGCCCAATCGGGTAAAGATGAATACAGCAAATGGTGTGGTCCGGCCCAGATATAAATAAAGATGAGCGACCAGAAATGTATGATAGACAATCGGTAGGAATACACCGGACGGTCGGCCGCTTTCGGTACAAAATAATACATGATTCCAAGAAACGGCGTGGTAAGGAAAAAAGCCACTGCGTTATGTCCGTACCACCATTGTACCAAAGCATCTTGCACACCTGCGTACACCGAATAGCTTTTAAATAATGATACCGGAAGTTCTAAGCTATTAAAAATGTGCAATACCGCTACGGTTATTACTGTGGCAATGTAAAACCAGATCGCCACATACAAATGTCGCTGACGCCGAACGAGTATGGTGCCAATCATGTTTATCGCAAAAACTACCCATACGAGCGTTATTGCGATGTCGATAGGCCATTCGAGCTCGGCATATTCTTTACTGGTTGTGATACCTAACGGTAAAGTAATGGCCGCCGCAACGATGATTAATTGCCAGCCCCAAAAATGGATTTTTCCCAGTAAATCGCTGTACATACGCGTTTGCAGCAAACGTTGCATCGAATAGTAAACGCCTGCAAACATGGCATTTCCTACAAAGGCAAAAATAACGGCATTGGTATGCAGCGGTCGAAGGCGTCCGAAACTCAAAAACGATATACCGTTAGTGAGATTGGGAAACAAAAACATAAAAGCTAAAAGCAAGCCAACGAGCATGCCCACCAATCCGAAAACAATCGATGCATAGATGAAATTGCGTACAATTTTATTGTCGTAATAGAATTTTTCAGGGACCATAATTAATCGTTTTGAATGGTTTTAGGAGAAACTGCCGTTGGCGATGTCTCGGTTTTTGAATCGGTTACCGAATCGTCAAATAATACACGAACCGATGGGGTGTAATCGTCGTCGAACTGCCCGTTTTTTACTGCTTTGAAAAACGCATAGAGAAACAGTAATGCGATGATTAAACTGATGCTGATTAGTAAATAAATAACACTCATACCTTAAGATTATAGGAACAAAAGTAGTTTCGGCTTTTTGGACAAATCATGATATTTATCAGGTTTGAAACTTTTTTATGCGATAGGTTTTTCCAGATCTGGCGTGGTTTTATTTCGATTTGAAGCGCGCAAACACATTGCTCATGATGGTCACAAAACTGATGATGGTAACGGTGCTCAAAGGCATGATAATCGCCGCTACTAAAGGCGATAGCGTTCCGGAAAGAGCAAAACTCAATCCAACGATGTTGTATAGAACAGAAATCGTAAATGAGCCATATATGATACGCATCGCATTTTTACTGTACTTTAGGTAAGCCTGTAGTTTTTCAAAAACCGTTGCGTCGATAATGCCATCACAAGCTGGAGAAAATACGTTCACATCTTCGGCTAAAGCCAATCCGACGTTGCTTTGCATTAATGCCCCAGCGTCGTTCAAACCGTCGCCCATCATCAAAACAGTTTTTCCTTCGTCTTGTAGTTTTTTGATGAAGTTGAGTTTTTGCTCGGGTTTTTGATTGAAGTGATAACTTACCGAAGCGGGAAGGATGGAAGCTAGTGTGGCTTTTTCCGACGAATTATCACCAGATAACACAACAATCTGATAATCGTTTGCCAGTTTATGGAAAAGTTCTGGCAAGTGTTTTCGATACAGTGTAGAAAAGGTGATGCTTCCTTTGTAAATGCCTTCGATTTCAATATGTACCGCCGTTGCGTGAGTGGTTGTGTCCACAGCAGCGCCAATCCACGAAGCAGAACCAAGACGCATGTTCGTATTTCCAAGTTTGGCCTCGATTCCTTTTCCCGGAAATTCTTTAAAATCGCTGAGATCTTCCGCTTTTAATCCCAGCAATTCGTTTGAAATCAATCTGCTGAGTGGATGGTTTGATGCGTAAACTGCCGATTTTATGGCAACAAGCTCGTCTTCGGTAAAGCTGCCCTTCCACGAAAGTGCCGAACTCGACGTGGTGGTAAGTGTTCCGGTTTTATCGAATACTAACGTGTTTACAGCGGCTAATTGTTCGATAACAGCAGCATTTTTGAGATATAGTTTCTGATTTCCTAAAATCCGCAACACATTTCCGAGCGTAAACGGTGCGGTTAAGGCTAAAGCGCACGGACAAGCAACGATGAGTACTGCCGTAAGCACCTGAAAGGCCATTTGCAAGCTCGTAAAACTCCAGAAGATAAATGAAATTGCAGCCAAACCGAGCAGGGCAGGAGTGAAGTATCTACTAATGCGATCGGTGATGGTACTGTATGCTGCGCGTTTGTTTTTAGTAAAAGCTTCGTTAGCCCAAAGTTGCGTAAGATAGCTGTTCGAGATACGCTGACTCACGCGCAGCTTTACTGTTGCGCCATAAAATTTTCCACCGGCGTACAGTTTATCGCCCGATTGTTTGTAAACGGGTTTTTGTTCGCCCGTTACAAAACTGTAGTCGAGTTTCGCTGTCGCGGAAAGCAAAATTCCGTCGACAGGTATAAGTTCTTCATTTCGAATGAGGATAATGTCGTTTGGATTGATGTCGTAAACTGCAACTACAGCTTCCCCACCATCGTCGTTTACACGAGTAACGGCAATGGGGAAGTACGATTTGTAATCGCGTTCGAACGACAAAAATTCGTAGGTTTTTTGCTGAAAGAGCTTTCCAAGCAACATAAAGAAAATGAGTCCGCACATGCTGTCAAAAAATCCGGCTCCGTGGTCCAGATACATATCAACAATGCTGCGCACGAACATGGCAACGATTCCGAGTGCAATTGGAATATCCATGTTTAATCGTTTGGATCGGATTGCGTAAAACGCCGATTCGTAGTAGGGGAAGGCTGCGTATAGAAATGCGGGTAACGACAATCCTAACATCAACCAACGAAAAAACGATTTGTATTGCTCGAGCCAAAATTCACCTACTTCAAAATACTCGGGAAACGAGAGGAGCATGATGTTTCCGAAAGAGAAAAAAGCTACGCCAATGCGGTACAGTAAGTTTCGGTCGACCGGTTTTTCTTTGGCGTCAACGTGTTCCAGACTTATTCGCGGTTCGTATCCAATATTGGAAAGTACTTGAACCAATTCGAATAGCGAAAGTTTGGGTTGGAAAACTATACGAACGGTTTTCTTGAGAAAGTTAACTTGTGAGCGCAGTATGGCGGGAGAAATTTTATGCAGATGCTCGAGTATCCAAATACAAGAACTGCAATGAATGTGCGGAATGTGAAGTGTAATGATGTTTGTTTCTTCGTTTTGAAATTCGAGCAAAGAGGAAACAATTGCCGGATCTTTTAGAAAAGCATATTTGATGCTTGCATCGGCTGGTCTGGCGCCGGGATTGGCGTCAAAACGGTAGTAATCGCTGAGGTGGTTATCGGTGAAAAACTGATAAATCGTTTTGCATCCCACGCAGCAAAAAGCACGTTTGTCGAATTGAAGTGTATTTTGTGGGCTAACTAAAGTTCCGCAGTGGTAGCAGGGTGCATTCATAATAACGTCATTTTCCTGGAGCGAAATTCGGTTCTGCGTAAGCGAAAAGTTATGATAATTGTCAGTTTTGCCTTAATTTTCGGAAAAAATTGGTGATGTCGAAATGTGAGCAATGCATCGTGAGGCAGTTTAGTGCTGTGAAAGCGCTATCAAAGGAGCAATTGGTGCGTATGGCTTCTTGTAAAACGTCGTACACGGTGAAGAAAGGCGAGGCAGTTTTTGAGGAAGGCCGCATCACCAACGGCGTTTTCTGTGTGAAATCGGGTGTTTGTAAGTTATCGAAACTCAGCGCCAACGGCAAAGATCAGATTTTGAAGTTTGCAACAGCCGGCGAATTGCTCGGACAACGGTCGCTAATTACAGACGAACCTGCGAATTTAACGGCAACTGCACTCGACGATATGGAAGTTTGTTTCATTCCAAAATCCGAGATTATTGGGTTCTTCAATGAAAGCAATCAGTTTTCTTTGGAAGTCATGCGTTCTATTTGCGGCGATTTGAAGGAAGCTGATGAGCATAAAGTATCGCTTGCGCAAAAGACCGTAAAGCAACGTATTGCCGAAGTTTTGCTGTATTTGTATGATAATTTTGGCGTTCTATCCGACGGAAGTTTGCGCATTCAACTTTCCAGAGAAGAACTCGGCGGTATGGTAGGAACGGCAACAGAAAGTTGTATCCGACTTTTAGCGGAATTACAAAAAGAAGGCTATGTTAAACTCGATCGCAAACACATTACATTGCTTGAAATTAATAAGTTACGTCATCTAGCCGAACATTATTAACAGACGGGTGATTTACATCTCATCTTTAAACTTCAATGAAATGCCCGCGAGTCGCATCGCTAGGTCGAAAAATGGAAACAAATCGGTAATCGCAGTACATGGATTAATCGATTTACAACCAATCGTTTTCTAAATCCACAACATAAATCAAATTCTAGGTTTCAATTGCTCTTGTCTTTTGCATTTTTGATGTCGGATAGGTGTAAACGAAGCGCTTCAACCGAAATAGAAATTTCCCAAAATGAGATTCCAAGGGAAATCAGTAAGCCCAACAAACTCAAACCAAATAGGTAAATACCCGAGGTTTGTTGCTCTAAAAACAACAGCAGCATACTAAAAACCGACAAAAACAAGCTCAGTACGCCAAAGAGTTGCATGTTGCGGATTAACGTTAATCGCAAATTTAAATTCTTGATTTCCAGCAAAGTAGTTCTGCGCTCGTCTTCTTCGTACGATTTTTTTAAGGATCGAACGATGGTGGCAATGGTTAAGAATCTGTTGGTGTACGCCAATAAAATAAGCGAAGTAGCCGAAAATAAAAGCGCAGGTGTTTCTATGGATAGTATCATAAGTCTTTTAGATATGAAAAACAGACAAAATGTCGGTAAATAAGTCAAAAAGTCAGCTAAATTTCCTTTGGAATATAATTTGCCTTATCGCTTGCAAAAATACAGATGTTTAACTCATAAAACGAAATACCATGAACTTAGTAAAAAGAAATGGCCACAGCGCAAATTTGTTTCCTTCTTTAATTGAAGAATTTTTTAGACCCGATTGGATGGGTGGCATGCAAAGTGTAAATCACAGCGTTCCGCCAGTTAACATTCGTGAAACCGATAACGCATTTACCGTCGAGCTTTCGGCTCCTGGAAAAAATAAAGATGATTTTCATATTGAAATCGACAATGATTTGTTAACCATTTCCAGTGAAGTGAAGACAGAAAATAACGCTGAAGTAGGTAAATACACACGTAGAGAATTTACCTTTAGTTCGTTCAAACGTTCATTTACTTTGCCTGATTCGGTAAATACCGACGAGATTAAAGCCAACTATGAAAATGGCATTTTGAGTATTGCCCTTCCTAAGAAAGAAGAAGCATTGCCAAAACCAAAGCGCTTGATTGATATTTTGTAAATACGCTCTATTTTATTTGAAGAAAAGGAAAAAGAGTGCATTTGCGAATGATCTGTACCTACTTTTTTTATTGAATTTGAATTACTTAGTTTTTAATTTTGCTAAAGTCGGCTTCGAGGCCGACTTTTTGTTTTCGTTTTGTCGCAGATAAATTTTTGGAATGCGAACGACTCAAATATTTCATTTAGTGATTTCGCCTATCTTTAACCCATGACTTTAACTGTAGTAATTCTCAATTACAACGTTCGGTATTTTTTGGAGTTGTGTGTTCATAGTGTCGTGAAAGCAACACAAAATTTACAAGCCGAGATTATTGTAGTAGACAACAACAGCAGCGATGAATCGGAGCGTGTTTTGCAGGTGTTTCCGCAAATAAAATGGATTCAAACAGGCTATAACTCAGGTTTTCCAAAGGGAAATAATATAGGTGTTGAGGCAGCAACCGGTAAATATCTCTGCATTCTCAATCCCGATACTGTCGTTCCAGAAGATTTTTTTTCGTCATTTTTGGCTTTCGCCGAAAGGCATCCAAACTTCGGAATTGTTGGTCCGCATTTAATCGACGGCGCCGGTGCGTATCTTCCCGAAAGTAAACGCGGCGTTCCAACTCCGTTCGTGGCTACCGCGAAAATTATCAACCTTCACCGTTTATTTCCCAACATATCGTTTTTCAACAGCTATTATGCAGGTCATTTGAAACGCACTGATGTTGCTGAAGTACCGATTCTGGTTGGTGCATGTATGTTTATGGAAACAGAATTTTACCGACAGTTGAACGGTTTTGACGAAGCTTGTTTTATGTATGCCGACGATATCGACTTGTCGTATCGTTCGTTGCTTGCAAACCGAAAAAACTACTATTTGGGTACACTGGTAGGTTTGCATTTCAAAGGCGAAAGTACCGATCGTAACATTCAGTATATCAATCGGTTTCGAGAAGCAATGTTGTTTTTCTATCGGAAGCATTTCAAACCGAATTTCCTTTTTAACAATGGCTTGCGATTGGGTGCGTGGATTTTCGCAAACTTCAAGAGCAGACAACAGACGAGAACACAGCTAGAACCAACTGCGATTTTTTGGATTGGTTCCAACGAATTGCGCTTCACTGAATTTTCTTCAATTCTTGAAAAATTCGCAGTTCGCGTGCGAAAAATCGACCCAAATACCGTACATTCGCAAACGTTTTCGGAAAACGAGCAGAATTTGATAATTTTCGACTGTAAAAACGTTTCCTATCAACAAATCTTGGAAATCATGCAAGAAAAGGTACATCCCAAGGTTGGATTTCGGTTTGCATTGGCAAATAGTAAAGTGGTTGTAGGCAGCGATTCGTCGAACAGCAAAGGTGTTGTTCTGTTTTAATTCCAAAACCCGTTCACATTTTTAAAATTGATTACCGCTTTATAGTAATTTTGCACCGCAAAGGCGCTTAAGAAAAATATTATGGCAAGATACGAACTGAAGTTACCAAAAATGGGCGAAAGTGTCGCCGAAGCTACCATTACCAACTGGTTAAAACAAGTAGGCGATAGCATTGCTGCCGACGAAGCTGTACTGGAAATAGCAACCGATAAAGTTGACTCGGAAGTGCCTTCTGAAGTTTCAGGAACTCTTGTTGAACAATTGTTTCAAAAAGACGATTTAGTTCAGGTCGGACAAACGATCGCCATTATTGAAACTGCCGGTGATGCACCTGCTGCTGCGCCAGTTGCCGAAGTTGCTGCTGCGGTTGCAACTATTGAACAAACGGTTAGTGTCGCAAAAGATTTAGTAACGGCACCCGATTTTAAATCGTCCGATCGTTTCTATTCACCGCTAGTGAAGAATATCGCCAAAACGGAAGGCGTAAGCTTGGCCGAACTCGATATGATTTCAGGTTCTGGAAAAGACAATCGCGTTACAAAAGACGATCTTCTGAAGTTTATCGAGAATCGTAAATCAGCACCTCAAGCACCAGCCGTTGCTCCGCAAGTTGCTGCCGCTCCAGTTGTTTCTGCTGTTAGCGAAGCACCAAAAGCAGTTCCGGTTTCGGTAAATGGTGCCGACGAGATTGTGGAAATGGACCGCATGCGAAAACTCATTTCAGGTTACATGGTTGCTTCTGTACAAACTTCAGCACACGTACAATCGTTTATTGAAGTCGACGTGACCAATATTGTAAAATGGCGCGATAAGGTGAAAACGGCGTTTGAAAAGCGCGAAGGCGAAAAGCTAACGTTTACACCAATCTTTATGGAAGCGGTTGCCAAAGCGTTAAAAGATTTCCCGATGATGAATATTTCAGTAGATGGAGATTACATCATCAAAAAGAAAAATATAAACTTAGGAATGGCCGCGGCATTACCGAACGGAAACTTAATTGTTCCGGTTATTAAAAACGCCGATCAGCTTAATTTAGTTGGAATGGCTAAGGCAGTAAACGATTTGGGTAATCGGGCAAAAGCAGGAAAGTTAAAACCAGACGATACGCAGGGCGGAACATACACTGTGACCAACGTAGGAACTTTTGGCAGTGTATTCGGAACGCCTATTATAAACCAACCGCAAGTAGGTATTTTGGCTTTAGGCGCGATTCGAAAAGTGCCAGCTGTAATCGAAACTCCGGAAGGCGATTTTATCGGCATTCGTCAGAAAATGTTCTTGTCGCACAGTTATGATCATCGCGTTGTCGACGGCGCACTTGGTGGCAGTTTTGTAAAACGCGTAGCCGATTACCTAGAAGCATTCGACGTTAATCGAGATTTTTAATTAAAAAAAGACTTTGTGATAAATAAGCAGACCTTGGATTACAATCAGTAAATCCACGGTCTGTTTTTTTACAATAGTTTAAGTTTTCATTTTATCGCATAGCAGTTCTTTATTTTCGATTAAGTAAATTTCGAAATATCCAATAACAAAAAAACCGAGCAATTGAATAACTGCTCGGAAAAACTCGCATTAGTTTAAGCATCCACTAAATCCAATATTCCTTTTTTGACGAAACAGTTGGATTATGTAAGTAGCGGTACGTGTATGCTTTCAATTCTAATGCACAAACACAACAATAACACTTTAGCTTACTCTTTCTTTAACTTTAAAGAAATGGTTTTTTCATTACTAACTAACTTGACTATGTATAAACCTGAAGCTAAGTGTTGTGTATTTAATTTTATCGTATCAGAAATTCTAGATATCGGCACAGGCACCTCTTGGCCGATTATATTATAAACTTTGAGACTACAGTTTGTTAGTAGAGGCGAAAGTTCTATTTCGACAAGGTCTTGGGCTGGATTAGGATACATTTTTACTAATTTTTCCGAAGCTATCTCTTCTTTAGTAAGTGAATTGATTCTAAAATTAGCTAATGCTTCATTTTCAAAAGTGTTACCCGAAGTTATGATTAAACCTGAATCTGTTTTCAAGTTGTAATAGCCGTTGCCAAATTGACAACAAATTCCGTCGCCATAACTGTCGGAAATCGTAAATTGATAGCAATTGTTATTTTGAACGTTTACGTTTTGCGTAATAAGTGCAGGTAGATTATTTGTATCCGTATACGGTCCTCCGGAAGCAACAGTAGTTCCGTTCTGATCTTTTAGATTCCAAGTTGTTTCCGAACCGTAATTGTCGCGCTGAATAGTTATAACAACGGCGCTAGTATTAAATGCTTCAATAATTGTAAATTGAGATTCCTTATTGTCATTTGCACTGTTCTGATCCGATTGGTTATTAACATTGCTAAGAAAGTATGAAAGTGAATGAATGCCAGCATTAAACGATTGTGGATTCAAGGATATTGTAGCAATTTGTGAATTTAGCAATTGTCCGGTATATTGAATTTCTTGCACGTTTTGATTGTCGAAAGAGTAATTAATAACTGCTGAATTTATTGTTGAGGAACCTCTATTTTCTAGTTTTAGTTGGAGTGTAGGTGCTGTTTCGCAACTGTCTGAAAGTTCGATAAAATTCAATGCGCCATCAATTTCATAGACTTGCGGTGGTTGACAAACGGTAGATGTCTTTAGTGATGAACGCCGAGGTGAATTTTCTAAAACTGTCAGTATTCGCTCTTTTTGATCATTGGTAAAAATATTCATACAAGAATCGTTTGTATAATCCATGTAGTTTTCAATCATGTCATTTCCTGCTGCTGTTGTGCAAGAATTCTTATTAGTTGGACAACCTGATGTTGCGGTCGATGCTGCTGGTGTATCCGGACAATAGTCTTTTGCTGAGTCTGTTGCGTTTACGGTACATGATGAGTTATCTCCCCAAATATGACGTAAACCAAAACAGTGCCCTATTTCATGAGTTAGAGTACGACCCTGATTAAACGTGGAGTCGTAATCTCCTTCGGGATATTCTATTTGAGAACCAAAGTACTGGTAGCCAATAACTACACCATCTGTATTTGCTTCGCCACCGTCTGATTCCAATCCAACCAGCGCTGAGGCATCAGGAAATTGTGCATATCCTAGTACATCGGTTAAGTCTCCCCCAAATCTGCAAACCCAAATGTTGAAATACTGATTGGGATCCCATTGTGTTTCTGGTTTTAATGTGTTTTCTATCGCAGTTTCACTCCAACTCGCCGAGTTTTTACTGATTCTATTGATTCCGTTGGTTTCGCTACCGTCTGGGGCGGTTTGCGCCAAGCAAAATTCAATCTCGATATCGGCGCCAACTTCAGAATTATTGAATCCGGGCGTATTTAGAATTCTCCTAAAATCCTGATTCAAAACAGTGATTTGAGAAAGTACTTGCTCATCTGTTATGTTTTCTCCTGTTCCATAGGCATCGCCATTATGTACTACATGAACAACAACCGGTATGTTTATGATAGTGCTTATTGATCTATTGAGCAAAGTATCACTGTTTTTTCTTAAATCCATCTTAGATGATAACCATTTTTCGAATTCAATTTCCGTGAGTCTAGATGGCCACATTTTCTGAAGGTAGCTTTCGTACTCCGTGGAAGCACAACGTATCTTTCCGGAGTGAAGTTCGCGATTATGGTCGTGCACAGCCTCTGCGAATATAGATCGTTCCTTTTGCTTTTTCTGACCTTGCGCGTAGAATACCGAAATGAATAAAATAAAGATTGTAAAGACTTTCATTTTCTTGGTTTTACTTATAAACTTCCTCAAAGCAAGAACAATAGAAAAACTTCTTCAAATGATTTAGACCATCAGATAAAACGTTCGAATAAATAGACTCTTTTTATCGACAAATTGGGTTTTCGCGCGCTGTGTTGTTGGTCGTTCATAATTTTAAAGCAACATGATAAAAGCTAAATCAATAAAAGTTCGATTTGATGCTAATCGTATTTTCGCTTTATGAACCAGAGGTCTTCGAAACTAAAGTTAATAGTTATTTTATGCTGTATTTCGCGAATCAAGGTGTTGGTTACCTGACCAGTTGTGCCGTAACTGTAGCTGATGTTTAGATTTGAGTTTAAACTACCAATCGGAATCCCCGCGCCTATCGTAAACGCTGATGTAGCTATTTTGTAATCTTTTATTTCAAGATTACCCGAATTAAAAGTAAAGCCGCTTCGAAGCCTTAGCAGTTTTGATTTATTAGCGTTGGATCGAAATTTTTTTCTGTATTCTGTACCAATAGAAAAAATAGAATTGTCTGTGTAGGTGCCAACATTATCTGTTAACTCTGTTTTACTCCAGAATATTTGGCGATAATCTGTATTTATAATGAAATTCTTGAAGACAAAGCGCCCACCAATAGTAATATCGAGCGGAAGTTTGAAATTGCGCATAAACAGATTTGATTCATCTTCCAAAATTGTTGTTCCGTTGTCGGTCACATTAAGTAAAGTACGATCCTTACTTGCTTTTAAGTAGTTAGGTAATTTTATCGAAGTTCCCACGATAATGTTTTTTCTCAAATCGTACTGAGCTCCAAAACTGATTTGAAATCCTTCATAATGACTAACTTCGTCTAGCCGAGTCAAGCTATTTGAGAAGCTGATATTTTCCTGCTGAGAGACGTTACCAAAATTGAAAGCAACTTCAGAGCCAAGTCTAAGTTTATTTCCAATTTTTCTCGCATAACTTAAACAAAATTTATTGAGCCCACCGCTACCTATAATCGCACTGGTATATTGCTCTTCACTTCCAGCAACTTTACCGCGAATATCATCAAAGATATATCCGACATTCGAATACGGAATAAGCGAAAGAGCGACTGCGCTCTTAGTATTTAGTGGAAATCCCAAACTAAAATTGCTGAAACCAAAAGCACGCTCTTTGCTAGAGCTTCTTGAACTTTCATTGGAAGTGTTTTGCAATTTTAAACCGATATCGAAAAAGAAAGAGTTTTGTGGAATTGATGCTAAAGATGCCGGGTTTAAACTGTTTAGCTCAAATTCTGAAGGTAAAGCTACGCCGGAGTACCCAAGTGAATTGGTTATACCGGTGTTTTCGAAGTTAGTGCTTCCCAGACCATACATAGAATAAGGCGATGAGGTTAGTGAACTTATTTGACTGTATGTTGCAATATGAAAAAGCATGATGCTACTGCTGATAATCCATCTAATCATTGTATCTGAGATAAGTTACATTTACTTTGGCTGGATTGGTTGGATGTTTTTCGCCATTAAGAACTAAGCGGCTGGCAGAGACATTAAAGTCGAAAGGAATTAAAGCTAGGGAGTAATTTAGGTACTGATTATTTTCAAGAGTTTTTATCAAAAAAGGATTAACATTTACAGTCAGATAGTATTCCGATATATCTGGGCTTGGTTTTGAAATGTAACCAACGACCGCTTTGCCCGAAGGTTCGTTTAATGTGGCTAGGAAGTTGTTGTTTTGATCAATTATATAGAGCATCAATGAGTCGGGAGTGAATCGGTTTTCACTTATAAATTCCTCTTCCAGCTTTATCTTTAATTCTGACTTCAGTAAGTAGCCGTCTGTATTCAAATTAAAAATGCTACTTCGAAAGTTAGGGAACGAAACCTTAGTCACGATACCTATACCTGATTGCATATAACTGTAGTTTTGAGATGCCGTAGATGCCGCTTCGGTTTCTTGATTTGTGAGATTTGCCATATTTGTTCCGGTTCGCTCACTTGTAATTTGAGTAAAATACTTATTAGATTCTAAATCATTGAAGTTAAGATCAAAAGTTAGCACCTCGTCGGGCTCGTCGGGTAGACTGTAGTACAATCTTATGTAGCTACTCTGCACTTTGAAGGACGTGATCGAGTTATCATCCGTTTCAGCAGGGCTAATTCGAATCCCTTTAAAAATATTTGTGAGCTCACTTTGGTTGTTGATTTGCCCATTTTTTACTTGCTGAAAAATGGAATTAAATATCGGATGGTTTAAAGAAACTTTCAATGAATCATCTGAAGTAGTAGGCTTAAATGTTCTGGAACCAAGAAAATTGCCCACTTGAAGATCGGATGTATTGAAAAATGAGTTGCTGTTGGATCGTGGCCGGAAGTTCTTCGACAGCTGATGTACTTGGATGGATTTTATTAGGGTCGTATCGTTGTAAAAAATCTTGTCATAAGCTAAATTTAGTACAACGCTATCAAGCACCGCTTCTTCTTCAATATAATAACCTTCACACTTTAATTCGAAAAATCCTCGTGCGGTTACGACTCCAAAAATAGGGTCTGAATATTTTCCTTGCAGAATCCGAAACCCATTTACCGTTGAAATGCTATCAAGTTTGTAAGTGCTAACCTTTAAACTAAAAGTGTCGATTAACTCCAGCTTTAACCGAGAATCCACAAAAGAGTCGGAAGGCGACAAAAAATCGGGAACTTCATCTGTGGCGCATGAAACAAACAACAGAAGTAAAAAGTAGAAAAAAATAATTCTCATAATTCCTTATAAATAATCAGCCTTGCAAACCTAGTTGATGGCTTAGAGAA
Source organism: Flavobacterium sp. (assembly GCF_027490375.1). Classification (GTDB taxonomy): domain Bacteria; phylum Bacteroidota; class Bacteroidia; order Flavobacteriales; family Flavobacteriaceae; genus Flavobacterium. Next base: position 20,401 of record NZ_JAIXYH010000085.1, on the reverse strand, counting down.
ACACCGTAACGATTCTACAATTAGGGAAAATCCGACGATTAGCAGCCTATTTTTATCTGCAATTTGATATAAAGGATTTTGTATTTAAAAATGGGCTATCGGTAGGTAAAAGTTACTTAGTAGTAGAATATTCTTGCAATTGTCTCCCTCGGTTAATTACGTTTGTTTAAAGCAACGGATTGATGTTTCAAATTAGAACACTAGTACTATTACTATTTGTATGCAGGCTTCAAGCACAAAATGATGATAAGCGATTTTATGGAAATGTAGCTCACAGGCAATTAAACAGTGAAAAAAAACTACGAGAAGAGCTAACTACTTTTACCATTGCTGGTACTGTGAGTGATTTTAGCTTAAAACTCAATTTCGAAAAATCAGATTTGTTTTCCAAAAACGCTGCAAATAGCAATTTGAACTCGAGTCTTTTGTCGATGCGCTATTTAACGCTTTCTGCAAATAGAGATTACGGTTTTAAAAACGGTTATCAATTAAATACTCAATTATTCACCACATGGTCTTCGGAAAGCAACGAAGAGTTAGTGAATAAAAATGCATATTTTGGAGGTAGTGTACTTGCGGGAAAGAGAACCAATAAGTTTAGTTATTTTGTGGGATTAGCATACGATACATATTTCGGTACTCCACAAGTACTTCCAACCTTTTATCTGAATTATAAGTATAAAAATTTAATTGAGGCCCAAGCTTCACCTAGACTTACCTACATTAAATACTATCTCAAACCTTCGCATATATTTTCAATAGAATTGGATAATCAATCGAAATACGGCAAACTAGACCAATCAAAAACTCAAACTAGAATTAACGAAGTAAACCAAATGGATTTTTCGTTAATAGCAAAGTTTGAATTCAAAGCGATGAAAAGTTGGACTTCAAGTATTGGCGTAGGGCATGGTATTTATCAGGAATACAAGACCTCTGAAGCTACGATCAAATACTCCAATAACTACTCTTTTAATTTATCATTTAATTATCAATTTTAACATTTATACCATGGAAAGTTTTTCAAGATGCAGACTTATATTTATAGCTGTACTGTTATTAAATTCGCTTTTGCTGATAAGCTGCAACAATGATAACGGTGATGGCGATTTGACCGGCAATTGGGTCGCTAGTACTGTTTTTGATGGTGTGCCTCGCAGTGGCGCTATCTCGCAAACTATCGGAAATTTCGCTTATGTCGGTTTGGGGTACGATGGAGACGATTATCTAAAAGATTTTTGGGAGTACAATATCGAAGGTGGATTTTGGATAAGACGTCCCGATTTCCCGGGAGAAGGTCGTAATTTAGCAGTATCATTCGCCATCGGAACAAGTCTATATGTGGGAACAGGGTACAATGGTTCAGAGGAGTTAAGCGATTTTTATCGATACGATACTACAACGCAAACTTGGACCCAAGTAGCCGATTTTGGTGCAGGTATTCGACGATCAGCGGTTGGTTTTGGAATTGGTACTTCTGGTTATGTTGGACTAGGTTACGATGGATCGAATGATAAAAAAGATTTCTGGAAATATGATCCCGTAACAAATACTTGGGAGCAAAAGTTTGGATTTGGTGGAGGTAAAAGAAGAGATGCAATTTCATTTACCATTGATAACATCACTTATGTAGGAACAGGGAAATCTAATGGAATCGATTTGAATGACTTCTATGGATTTGATCATCAGACAGAAACATGGTTTAAATTAACGGACTTAAATGAAGACGATGATTACGAAGTAAAACGTTCCAATGGAGTTGCTTTCGTACAAAATGGCAAAGGCTACGTTTGTACAGGTAGTACTGCATCGACTTGGGAATATGATCCCAACACCGATCTTTGGAAAGAACTAAGTCAGTTTGAAGGCAGTATTCGCCAAGATGCAGTGAGTATATCTAATGGATCGAGAGGCTTTGTTTTACTTGGAAGAAGTGGAAATTTATATTTTGACGACATGTATGAATTTTTCCCAACGGCAAAGTATGATGATGAAGATTAAACGATAGGAGTTTGTTTGGCTAGTTTCCAGAAGATGTAAAAAACATTTCGCGGTGGCAGCTAAACAGAATTGTAGCGGATTATTCTATTTTCGTGGGCAGATGGAGTAACTATTCAAATTAAACGATTTTAAAGAATATACGTTCGTCAGTTTATCGTCGATTTAGTGAATGATTCCCGTTGAAAAAGATTAAAACAGCTGGAGTAAAAAGAGGTTTCTACGCTTTTGAATAGGTTTTATGGGAAATAATACCACAAGAAAATAAGCTTTCTCTATTTTTTAAGAATTGTGGTTATTGAAAAATAGACATATCGTCTAAATTAAAAAACAATTATTATGTTTTTCAAACCCTCTTTTTTGGATGTTGTTAGCTTTCAGAATCTTACTAATTAATTGCTTTTTAACGCTATAAAAATTTTTATCAGTGAATATTCTCCAATTAAAACAATACCGGATTGAAAAGCCTTTTCAACTGCTATTTCATGTAATATCATGGACCTTTATCTTCTGCATTCCCGTAGTAAACTCAAGTTTTTCCAATCAGTCGTTTACGGGGCCTCATCTAGAATTTGCGGTAATCGCTTTGTTTATCTTTTATTCCAACTATTTATTTTTTATTCCGAGGTTTTTTATAACCAAGCGTTATTTATTTTATGGCCTTATCAATCTTGTTTTGTTCGTCATTTTGGTGGAAATCCTTTCTCGCATATTGCCTAATGGCCAAGTTGGTCCTTTCGAAAATCTCCCATCAGAAGTTATAAAAGAAATTAATGAGAATACTTTTATAAAATACTTTCCACCCGCAATTCTATTTGTATCTCTTTTATCTATCAGTATACTTCTAAGGATTTTCGAAGTATATAATACTAACTTAAAACGTCAAAAAGAGATTGAGGCAGATAGAAAAAATGCACAATTACAATTATTGAAATCTCAGCTCAATCCGCATTTTTTCTTCAGCGCGCTAAACACGATATATGCGTTATCGATTTCAAAATCAGACTCAACATCCAGCGCAATTCTGAACTTATCTGAAATCATGCGGTATGTCTTGAAGGAAAACACAGACAACGAAAGTGATGGTAAAGTTAACTTACAGGAGGATTTAAATCACATAAGAAATTTTATCTCGCTAACCGAGTGGAGACTGACTTCTAACAATAAAATTCTTTTCGATGTATCTGGAGATGTCGGCAATCACCGCGTGCATCCGTTGCTATTCATCTCTTTTGTCGAAAATGCTCTGAAATATGGTATTAGTTTGAATGATCCTGCCGAAATTAAAATCAATTTTACAGTTACTTCCACACAGATTTATTTCTATTGCGCTAATAAAATTATTCAAACAAAAAAGCAAGTGTCATCTTTTGAATCTGGTATAGAAAATGCTAAAAAGCGGCTCTCTTTACTATATCCGGATTATAAATTAAAGATTGAGCAAGACAATGAAATGTTCCAAGTATTTTTAAATTTCGAATTATGACAAAAGCACGAGTTTTAATTATTGACGACGAGCCTTTAGCACTTTCAGTTATTGAAAATTATTGCAAAACAATAGACTCAATTGAGCTTGTAGGCTTGTTTTTAGATCCCATGCTAGCACTTCAGTACATTACAAGCAATCCAGTTGATTTAATTATTTCAGATATAAACATGCCTAATTTAACAGGTATTGATCTAATAGCAAGTTTACCAAATAAACCAGCGGTAATATTTACAACAGCCCATTCTGATTACGCGGTAGCTGGCTTCGAACTTGAAGCACTCGACTACTTGTTGAAACCAATTTCTTATCCCCGCTTTTTAAAATCTGTTAATAGATACTTCGCTCAGAATCAAAAAAAAGTTAATTCTAATTACATTGATTTGACAAAAATAGAGCCAACTCTTAATAACTCTTTCATCTTTGTTAAATCAGAATATGAAAATCTAAAAGTTACTCTTTCTGATATTCTGTATATAGAAGGCTTTCGAGACTACCTAAAGATTTTTCTTACCAACGGTAAAAGTATAATGACATTAAGTAGTTTTTCTGCAATACTGGTAAAATTGCCTGAAAGTGATTTTATTAGAGTTCATAATTCTTTCATCGTAAATCTATGTCACATCACCTCAGTTCAAAAGAATAGAATTGTTATTGGGCAAAAACGCATACCAATAAGTGAAACATATAAGAAGTCTGTTTTTTTGAAGCTATCTATTTAACGTGAGTTCAATATAGAATCCGATGCTTTTAAGAGTTTAAACAACTGATTAATAGCGCTATAAAATAATTAAAAACGTAAGTTTTTGAGGTGTAACAATACATAGAAATGTTTCAAACTAAGGCTGCGAATTTTTTAGAGCAGCTATAGTCGGATAGCATTTTTATACATTGTATCATGGGTCTTAAACATAGAACAGTCGTTACCTTAAAAAAGAAACTGCGGTATCTAAAAAATACAAAGTATGAAGCGACTCTTTAACTGGTTGTCTTCAAAAAAAGTACGTGAAAATTAATCTTCTACCACTTTAAACTCTCACTTCAAGCAATCTAATTGGGATCTTTAAGTCGAACCAACATAAATAGGTAGATTGAAGAATTAGCGAGTGAAAACTCTTCTAATGCTTGCCAAAAACGTCAAATAAAGCGATCTAAAAAAGACACTTATTTCGGATTCACAGTTTCAGAAGATTATTAGGTTTTTTAAAGTAATCAAATTAAAGATAGAAATCAATAACTCATTTCAACAATTTCCTTCACTTTAGCGATTGTTATTTGTTGTCGTTCGCCTAGTGCTTTCCAGCCGCGATTTTCAAAACGTTCAACCACAATTTCGGCAGTGTTTTCATAATTTTCTGTCGCTTCCGAAAGTTTTAGCGGCATTCCCATCAGTTTTAGAAATGCACTTGTTTTTTCGATGGCAGCCAGCGCTATTTCTTCGTTGGTTCCGCTTAGGTTCCAAACGCGTTTCCCGTACTGCGCTAATTTGTCTTTTTTCGTTTCAAAAACAGCTTTGTATAAGTTTGGAGCGATAATCGCCAGCGTTCGTGCATGATCGATTTCGTACAGAGCCGTAAGTTCATGGCCAATCATGTGCGTAGCCCAATCGGTCGGCACGCCTTTTTGAATCAGGCCATTTAACGCCATCGTCGCACACCACATGAAGTTCGATGCCAATTTGTAATCCGACGGATTTTCAACAACTTCGGGTCCAATTTCCACAAGCGTTTGTAAGATACTCTCGGCAATTCGGTCCTGAAGCAACGCATCGTGCGAGTAGGTGAGGTATTGTTCCATAACGTGCGTAAAAGCATCGACAACGCCATTTTGCAACTGTCGTTTTGGCAAGCTCTGAATTACAGTCGGATCGCAAATCGAAAATTGAGGAAACAACGCCTTTCCGCCGAGAGTAAGCTTTTCTTGAGTGGCTTCGATGGTGACAACTGCCCCGGAATTCATTTCGCTTCCGGTTGCCGGTATAGTTAGAATGGTTCCGAAAGGAATAGTTTTTGAACTGTCGGTAAAGAGAATGCGCTTTCGCAGAATTTCAATAGGATCGCCTTCAAAATTAACTGCTCCGGAGATAAATTTCACGCCGTCGATAACGCTCCCGCCACCAACAGCCAAAACAAAACCGATTTCATTTTCGCGAATAATAGCAACTGCTTTCATCAAAGTCTCGAATCTGGGGTTGGGCTCAATTCCGCCGAATTCAATGACGGTTTTTCCAGCTAATTGCTTTTTTACTTGCTCGTAAATTCCATTTTTAAAGATACTGCCGCCGCCATAAGCGAGTAAAATCTTTTTATTTTCAGGCAGTAAGCTGCTTAATTTTTCAATTTGTCCTTTTCCAAAAACATAGTTGGTTGGATTGAAGTATTCGAAGTTAGTCATGGTGTAAATTTTTAGTGAAATTAGAAGTTTTGGATCGATGACAATAATAAGAAAAGCACAAAATTAACCTAATTTATAGGTAAAAGATTGGGTATATCGCGCCATAAAACCAAATCTAAGAGAATTCTGTTTACTTGATTTAAAAGCCACAAAGCGTATTTTATTCTTCACTAATACTGGTGAAGCAACTTTTTTCACATCTTTAACCTGCTAAATTGTCTAAAAGAAAAATTCTTATGTTGCTTATTACTAACTAGCTTAGAATTTTCATATTTTCGGATTATGAAAAAGTTGTTTTTTATTTGTTGTTTTATTAGTGAGACAATTTTTGCACAATCGGAAGTTAACTGTCGGTTCGATGAAATATCGTTAGTAAACTTCAAAGATGATAAACAGGATTATAATCTCAAGATGTACACAAACACGAACAACAGGGATGTTTTTGCTATATCATATGGTGATAAAGTCCCACTAGAAATTTACGACTTTTCCGCAGGCAAACATTATCATCTTAAGAAGAATCTCGATGCTGAAATACAGGAGAGTAGTGTTGTTAAGAGCGTTTATGAACATCAGACCGATTTCGCGCTACTAAAAGAGATTTACTCAAAGAATATTATCGAGCGAACATATCAAATTAAAGAAGGAATCGCTGGTATTGATACGTTGATTATTGTCGTAAATTCTCACTTTAAAGCGCGAAACAAGCGCAAATTTTATTCTAAAACAACGCTACTTTTTTCTAAGGCTGAAAGAGATTATTGGAAGGCATTCGACCATGTTTTGAATACAAAAGTGGCCTTGCTTGCACCTTTAAAATTTTCTTTTCCAATAAAAATTATATCTTTTACTGAAGAAGTGAAGAAAGAACAGAGAGACGCCATAAAAAGGTCAGGATCCGTAGAGTATCGGACATTAAAAAAGGAATAATTAAGCGCCGCACCAACAATATTCTCAAAATAGGTGTAAGGTAACCAGTACTTTTACTTTCACAGAAGCAGGCGGCAGATGTTTGACTATTTCGCCGAATCGTATTTAAAGTTATAATCCAGGAGATAGGAAATACGATTGTTTACGCAGCAATTTAAAAAGTACTTTTAAGAGGGTAAGTTTTAAACAACTCTGTTGTGAGCTGCCTTAGTTTGCCAACCAATTTAAAAAGTCGGTTACTTTTTCCTTGCTCACTACAATTTTACATTCAAAGGGAAAAACTAAATTCACCAGTAGTTTTCTATTAAAATATATTGAAGCGTCTTTAATAGCTTTTCTATTTACCAAAAATTGCCTATTCACGCGGTAAAAATTGGGCGAGGTTAGTTGTTCAAGCTTTTCCAACTGATAATTAACGGCTACTTTCTTATCGGAATTAGTTACGGCAAACACTAGTCCGTTTTCTATGTAAAAGGCAAGCACATCTTTAATGGGAATTGGAATTATTTTATCAGCTTTGGTTATAAGAATTGACGAAAAACGCTTTGTTTGTAAGGCACTAAATTCGGATATAAAATTTCGAATATCATCGTTTTTACTGTCAAAGCGACTTTTTAAAGCTTCAAATTTCGTGAGCGCGGCGTTAACAGTTTCATTACTGAATGGTTTTAGCAAATATTCAATACCAAAATTTTTAAATGCTTGCAAAGCGTACTCGTTATAAGCTGTACAGAAGATTACCGGTGTATTGTCGTTGACTTTGTCAAGAATATCAAAGGCTAAGCCGTCTCCGAGCTGGATGTCAGAAAAAATCAAATCCACTTTTATATAGGAAGAAAAGTACTTGTTGCCGTTATCGACAGAGTTAATGATAGCAACAATTTCAATTTCGGGTCTGAGGTTGGTTAGAGTTTTTGCTAGATTGTTTGCGGTGTGTTTTTCGTCTTCAATGATAATAATTCTCATAGGTCATGTAGTGTTAGAATAGCGCAAAAGGTGTCTTTAGTGCGATATATTTCTATATTGGAATTATTCATATGCAGCAATCTTTTATTCAGATTTATCAATCCATGCCCCGACTTTTCTATGGTAATGATTTCATTGATGTTATTTGAAACAATAATTTGATTACCACTACTTACTATCTTGATGTTTAAAGGTTCTTCCTCTGTAAATTTATTGTGTTTAACGGCATTTTCAACCAAGGTTTGGAGACCCAAGATAGGTATTTTTTTTCTCAACATGTTCGTATCAATTTGATTTTCATAGGCAATAGCAGAATCAAATCGTCCTCTTAATAAAGCAACGTAATCTTCAGTAAACTTTAACTCGTCAGCAACGGAAACGATTGCATTATCTCCAATATTGGCAGTGTATCGCAGAAAGTCAGAAAGTTTCATAACGTAATTTTCAGCTAAAGAAGAATTTTCGGAAATTAAGGATTTTAAAATACTTAATGAATTGAAAAGAAAATGAGGTTGTAGCTGTTGCAGCAGTAGCTGCTTTTGAGATTCTAGGTTAATGATTTCTAGCTGTTCGTATTGCCTTTCGATTTCTCGATTTTTATGCTCGGCAATTTGAGTTTTTAACAGAATTAAGATTATTGTATTAAGCGTAATTGTTGTGAGAATGGGATATACGAAATATTGGTGAACAACATTACTAAAAGGCAGCTCTGGTTCAAAAAATACTTTTGGAATATGAGTTAAGAAAATTAAAAAAAAACTCACTATGTTTCGCTTTACTTCATTATGAGGAATTTTCTTTAAAAGAAAAATGTTGATGCACCAAAAAATAAAAACATTTGCAGTAAGCCCCAGCCACAAGACACATGACTGCGATAAGTTTAACTTGTCGAAGATGTATAGTGGGCTCACGCCAGATAGGGCTAAAGCAGGAGAAGTTATTAGTGCTATCTTATAAATTGTTTTCATTGAAAAAAGTCAGTTATAAAAGTAGCTACTTTTTAGGCAATTATTTTTCCATCGGTTAATTCTATAATTCTGTCTGAAGCATTAGCAAAATCTTGGTCGTGGGTGACTGCAATAATGGTTTGCCCATACTCAGAAGAAAGCTCCTTAAAAATGTCAAACACAATTCCTGTATTTTTTGTATCTAGGTTTCCAGTCGGTTCATCTCCCATAATAATCGCTGGATTGTTTATCAAAGCTCGAGCGATAGCAACTCGTTGTTGCTGGCCACCACTTAGCTTCGAGGCAGGTTTTAAAGCTTGCTCTTCTATACCGAGTAACTTTAGTTTTGTGTAGGCGACATGTTCAATTTCTTGCAAACTTAAATTACCGAGTTTTTGAGCCGGTAACATTACATTCTTTAAACAACTGAATTCTGGCAGTAAGTAGTGAAACTGAAATACAAAACCAATGTGTTGATTTCGTATTGCAGCTAATTCATTAATAGTTTTGCCCGTAACGAGTTCTTCTTTGATGTAAAGATGGCCTTCAAAATTAGTATCCATCGTACTTAAGCAATATAGCAAAGTTGATTTTCCCGAACCACTTTTCCCAACAAGCGTTAAAAATTCTCCCTCAAAGGCTTTAAAACTTACATCCTTCAAAGCCTGGAATTTCACAGGATCAGTGAAGAATTTATTTATATTTTCTGCTTGAAGTACAACACTCTGTTTCATTTTTTATTTTCTTAAAATTGCAACCGGATCTACTTTTGAAGCTTTGAGTGCTGGAAAAAAACCTGCACAAAATGTTAAGAACACCCCTAAGATCAAGCTATTTGAAAAAAGGTCTAACTCAAAGGTTATCGGGAAATACCCCACGGGTCCGCCCATGTATATGTTTGACATTATTTCTATCAAAATTCCACCTAAAAGTAAACCCATCACAGTTCCAATACAGCCCATGATAAGTGCCTCTAATACAAAAATCTGTATTATATCTTTTCCAGAAAACCCTGTAGCTTTTAAAATTGCAATATCGTTTATCTTTTGAGAAATTGTCGAGCTTAGGATATTATAGATGCCAAAAGCAGCTACAAGAAGTATCGACATAGATATTGCTCGCATCATTGCACTTCTAGTCTTGTCGCCACTAAGTACGTCAGCATTTGTCGTCTTCCAATCCTCAACAGTATAAGAAGTTAGTTTTTGAATTTCTTTAGCATATATCTCCGATTTTTCAGGGTCCGGAGTATTTGCAAATATAGTGCTTACAAAAGCTGGCCCTTCTTTTACGAATTGCTGTGCAGTGGACAAATTAACATAACATTTTTGTTGATCATTTAAGCTGTTACCCGTTTTAAAAATTCCTACTATTTTCAATACTTTAACTATGTTGAATGAAGAGGATACAGTTATGTTGTCGTTTAAACCTAAGCTTAATTTCTCTGCTATGCCACTTCCTATGATAATTCCATTTCTATTATTTGATAGGGCACCCGTTGACCCTGCAACTATATATTTTTCCAGATTGAACATGGTGTTGTAATCACCGATATTCACACCGCTACCCGTACCTCTGAGTTGTGCTTTGCCACGATAATAGAAAGCGTCAAAACTCACTTGGGAAATTGCTGTAGTAACAAAAGGCTGCGATTTCACCAATGTTAAAAGCTTTTCTGGGTTTATAATCTTTTTTGAAAGTGTTGTGATTTGCGGATTTACAATAACAGCTGTACTGCCGTTCGAAAAGCGACTAATGATCGGTTTGCTGATTTCATCGTTTTGATAGATTTTTATATGTGCATTGTTCTTAAAAATTTCATCGCGAGAAAATCTCGTAAATCCTGACGATAAGGAATTCATAAATAAGTATATTCCTACGCCAATAGCAACTCCTAAAGCAGCAACCATCGTTTGTTTTTTGCGCGTTAACACATGTGTTAGTGCTATTTCAATATTTACGCTCTTTTTCATTTTACCGATTGATTTGGCCTCCGACTTCTGAGGTTTTTAAGTTGTTTTCCGCGACATTTTCTGTTACAAGTGTTGTATTGGCATCTATTCCGCTGATTATATGAACCCAATCGGTACTGATAAACTTAGTTGTAACTTTAGTTTTATCTTTTTTCCCTTTTTCCTGAACATATCCGCCAAAATCTAAGTAATTGCGAGGTATTACTAGCGCGTTTTTAGTTTCGGAAACAATAATATTTGCTTGCAGTTGTGTGTTCACAATTACGGATGCTGGTAAATGGTCGAGTGATATTTTGCAAATAAATGATTGTGTTGTCTCGTCGAATGCTGGATAAATTTCTATGAGTTTACCCTGATAGGTTATGTTTTGATCCGAATTAAGTTTTACAATAGCAACCTGACCAAGCTTGAGTTTGCCTATATTACTTTCGTCGACATTTACCTTAGCTAAGATGTTATTTGCTTCTCCTATCTGAGCGATTACATCTCCTCGTTTAACATAATCTCCTACTTCTTTGTATTTTCGATAGACTTTTCCACGGACTACTGCTTTAATGTTATTATTTGTAAGTGCCAGTTCGTTTATTTCTTTCAGGGCTTTATTCGAAATAGCACTTTGTTTAGCTTGTTGCAATAATATTTTGTAATTCTCTACAGCTGATTTATAATTCGACTTGGAAGATTCAAGCTGTAATCTAACTGTTTCAAAGTCGAGTCTAGAAACACTGTTCTCCTTTAACAATTTTTCGTAACGCTCAAATTGAAGTTCATCTTGCTGGAGTTTTAGCTTGTTCAATTCTATTGCTGATAGAGCTTGTTGTAAAGCAGGCGCATTTGGTTTCATATTACTATCTGCTATCCGGGAAAGTTGTTCTGCACTTTGGGTATTAAATCGATTTTCTTTATTATCAATAGTCGCGATTATTTCTCCCTCAGTAACCAGATCACCTTCTTCAAAACTTATTTTGACCAAATATCCATCGGTTTGCGCAGTTAAATTATAAGTGTTGTTTGCCTCAAGTATTCCAGACGCAAAGACAGTCTCAGTTATATTTTTTCGAATTGGTTTAGTTTCGGCAGTTTTCTTTCCACAGGACAGTATGCCCAGCGAAAAAAGCAGAATTGAGAATACGTTGACTACCTTCATTGTTATTGAATTTTATTATTTATTTCGATTTTCGCCAATGCAAGAAGCACATTTACATTCGATGATATTAAGTTGTAATTTGCGTTTATCATCGCGTTGAAACTGTTAATCGTTTGATCGATGCCAATTATACCCTGTGTGTATAAGTTTAAGTTTTTAGAATAACTGTCTCTCCTTAAGTTGTATATTTCTAAATTTGATTGCGCCTGAGAGGTTGCTTGATCAAATTCAATAATCAATTGCTTGTTATTAAGTTTGGCCTTTTCTTTAGATTTTTCAGTGTCAAGTTTGGCCAATTCGTAATCATATTTTGCTTTATATGTTTGAGAAAGTGTCGCAGCACTTGGAATATTGATAGCTAAACGAAGTCCGATGTAAGAACTTCTTATCCAGTCGACATTATTGTCAAAAAAGTTAGATTCTTGGTTGAATTGTTGACTAGTTCGGTTAAAAACAAAATTTAGTGTTGGTAAATTCTCTTTTATACTTTTTCTGTAATTTGAGTAGGCACTGCGTTCTCTTAAAGTTGCATTTAGAATTTCTAGATCATTTTGGCTTACTTCTGGATTTGAAGAGATTAAAACTGGCGAAGTTACTTCTGTAATAGTGAAAAGTTCTTCTTCTGGAATATCGGCCAAAATTTTTAAACTAAGGTACTGCTGCTCAAGTAATAGTTGGTACTGCTCTATGTTCTCTTTTGAACTTAAGTAGCTGGATTTAGCATCATTAACATCTTGTTGCTTTACCAAACCTTGTTTAAACTTCGATTCCGCAGTTTGCCATAAAATTTCGGATGACTTAAAATTTTCAATTGCTGCTTCAATCTGTGCGTTAATATTTACTATGTTGTAATAGTTTGTCGCTAATTGTTCATACAGATTCTTTAAAGTCAGCTTATTGTCATTTTCAGTAATGTTTATATTTAATTTCGCAAGCTTTAAATTCTCCCAGCCCGATAAATTCAGAATCTTTATTTCCCCATTCTGACTGAAGCTTGTCACGTAAGGAACACCAGTTTCAATAGCTTGACCACCAATAATTTGAACAGGTATTCTAGTATTATTTGTATAAGATAAACTTTGAGTTCCTGATGGATCAAGTACACCAAGTAACGCAGCTAGCTTTGCTTTCTTAGCTTGGATCAGCTTGATATCTCCCGATCTTATCGTTATACTTTGCTTCTTAACATAGTCTAGGAACTGATTAAAGTTGCTATAGTTTTGTTGTGAAAAGACAGCATCATTATAAAAAGCGAAAACGAGGTAAATCGCCACAATTGCACTTCTTCTCATAGGACTATTTTTTTATTTTACTGAAATAGAATACTTTACTAAACAGTAACTTTTTACCTACTACCTTAATTTTGTCTGCGGTAATGAAAGTTATCGTTACATCCAATTCTATTTTTTTGTCGGGAGGCGCCATAATTCCTTTGAAGTTTTTTTCTTTTGGATCGTATTTTAGTTTTTTCATAACTATCTTTCCAACCCCACTAGGTTCACTGGCGTCTGTGGCAATCTTTCCATAATATAAGCCGTCTGCTGCTTTGAAAAACTCCGAAGTTTTACTTGCATCGGTCTCGTTTTTCCATTTGCCAACCAATGCATTTTCATCTTGTCCGAACGAAGTCAAGTAAAATAGAAGCAGAACTATTTGGATGCTCATAATCTTTCCTCCTCTTGTTTTCATAGTGTTAATTTTAAAACAAAGATCTCCAGATGAATAAAGCTAATCGTTTGGATTTGAGTCGAAACAGCCAATATTTAACTTTAAACGGACAGATAAGACTTGGAATTGGTTCTTAAACATTTCTAACTGTAATTAATCCTAGAATCGTAGCTTTGTAAGCTCAAACTCAATCTATGCCACTTTCTTTACACCGACCCATTTGCTTTTTCGATTTAGAAACAACAGGAACTGATATCGCACGCGATCGTATCGTAGAAATTTCCATACTAAAAGTTTTTCCAAACGGAAACAAAGAGTCGAAAACATGGCTGGTTAATCCAACAATTCCGATTCCCGCAGTGTGTACAGCAGTACATGGAATTAGTAACGAGCAGGTAGCCAACGAGCCTACTTTTGCACAACTGGCTCCACAAATACATCAAATGATAAAGGATGCCGATTTAGCCGGATTCAACTCCGATCGATTTGATATTCCGCTTCTCGCAGAAGAATTGCTCCGTGCAGGTGTCGATTTCGACATGGGCAATCGCGTATCCGTTGATATTCAAACCATTTTCCACAAAATGGAAGAACGTACTCTTAGCGCCGCCTATAAATTTTATTGTGGGAAAAATCTGGAAAACGCGCATTCAGCGGCAGCCGACACAAATGCGACCTACGAGATTTTACTCGCACAAATTGAACGTTATCCGAATTTAGCTCACGACACTAAAGGTTTATCTGAATTTTCAACTAGAAAGAAAATCGCTGATTTTGCAGGAATGATTGCCTACGATAACGACGGAGATGAGATTTTTACCTTCGGAAAACATAAGGGAGCAAAAGTGACACGCATTCTCGAATCGGAACCAGGCTACTTTAGCTGGATTCAAAACGCCGATTTCCCGCTCTATACGAAAAAAGTATTAACGGCAATTAAGTTGAGAAAACTGAATACAAAATCATAAAAAAAGCCGTGCGTAGCAGCACAGCGTGGAATTTATTCTTGGTTTTTAATATTGCCAGCTATTTTGGCTGAGATTTATACTACCCAGCAATTACGTCGTTTCTCATGAGAATTATATTACGAATAACACAAATTTACGATTTTCTTTTGGTCTTAAATCATTATCGCAAAAAAAATTATCTAACCTCTAAACTATCGCCCGTTACGAATTGCTTCGATGTAATTGATGCTTTTGAGTGAAATTCTTGAACAAATATACTGCTAAAACCAGATAAGGAGTGTTTAGCAATAATAGTAAGACGAATATATGTGGATTCATCTTGCCATTCTTCTTCCAAATCTTGCGTAGTTCGAACACGCCAAGCATGCAAGCTATTCGGGTCTGCGGATTTCCCTTCGGGAATGTACGATATAAAGTCCTGTACTAATTTAATGTCCTTTCCTTGAATATTAAGACCGCCGATTCCTCCTACTTGTTTGTAAAAAGTAGGTTCAACACGAACATCAAAAATTTCGGCACGAGTTTTATTAACGAATTTAAAAAAGTAGTTGATTTGACCATCTAACTCCCTTTTACTGATATGCGGCGATATACTAATTTGAGCGCGTTTTTTTCTAAGAAAGTAAATTAAAAACAAATATGAGGAAATAAGTCCTGTAGCTATACTCAGAAATTGCGAGGTTAAAATTTCGAACATGGCGGATACAATTTGAAAGGCGTAAAGTGTAAAAATAGTGATTTCTTCGAACTAAATCAATGCGCTTTTTTGAGTATTCGTAACTAAAATTTGTGCATTTTTGGCAATCGCTAATGCTAACTCATATGAAGATTATTTGCGTAGGAAGAAATTACGCCGATCACATTGCCGAGCTTAAAAACGAGACACCTACCGATCCCGTTTTGTTTTTGAAGCCCGACAGTGCCCTCATTCTCAAACAACATCCGTTTGTGATTCCAGCGTTTTCATCCGAAATTCATCATGAAATAGAACTAGTGGTCAAAATCAATAAAGTTGGAAAGTACATCGAACCGCAATTTGCATCGAAATACTACAACGAAATTACAGTTGGCATCGACTTTACAGCGCGTGATCTACAACAAAAACTTAAAGATAAAGGACTTCCTTGGGAAAAAGCCAAAGCTTTCGACGGCTCTGCACTTGTCGGTAATTTTCTGCCTGTCAGCAACTTCGATTCGCTTGAAAATCTTAACTTCGAACTTCGAAAAAACAACCAAAGCGTTCAAGTCGGAAATTCGGCGTTAATGCTAACAAAAATAGATGATTTAATTGCCTACATTTCTACGTTCTTTACCTTAAAAATAGGCGATCTTATCTTCACCGGAACTCCAGCCGGCGTAGGTAAAGTCGAAGAAAACGACGTTCTAGAAGGCTATCTTGAAAACCAAAAACTATTTCGATTACAAATTAAATAATGGCACTACACTATAACCTAGCAAAAGTTTATGCAATTTCTGAAAACGACGATGAGTTCGCCAAGCAAATTGCCACACTTTTCGTAACCGAAGTTCCACAAGAAATGGAACTCGTGAAAACAGGAATCGAAACGAAAAAGTACGATCAAGCGCACGCCGCAGCTCATAAAATCAAGCCAACACTCGATTTGCTCGGAATGGATAACGCCTACGAAGAAGTGAAACTCATCGAAGCCTGGGCCAAACGAAAAGGCAAACGCAGAGAGATTAAAGACACCTTCAAAGATTTATCCGTACGTGTAGATAAGGCCGTTCGCGAAATCATGAAAGACTTTTCGCTATAAGCAAAATATAAAACTAATGAAAGCAGCAATTCTGACTATTGGCGACGAAATTCTCATCGGACAAATTGTCGATACCAACTCTTCGTTTATCGCAAAAGAACTCGATAAAATTGGCATCGCAACCTTAGAAATGCGTTCCATTTCCGACGACCGTCAGCACATTCTTGCCACCTTTCAAGAACTGCAGAATCATTTCGATTTAGTAGTAATAACCGGCGGTTTAGGTCCAACAAAAGACGATATCACCAAAAAAACCATCGCCGAATATTTTAACGATACGCTCGTTGAAAACACGGCCGTTTTAGAACACGTGCGTCAGATGTTGGAAAAGTATTTCAACCGACCGCTTTCGCAACTCAATAAAGATCAGGCTTTGGTGCCTACGCAAGCAACTATTTTGTTCAACGACTACGGAACTGCTCCCGGCATGTGGTTGCAAAAAGAAAATACCGTTTTTGTGTCGCTTCCTGGCGTTCCCTACGAAATGAAACACCTCGTTAAAGACCGCCTTATCCCGCTTTTGGTTGAAAAATACGACCGTCCGTTTATCGTGCACCAAACAATTATGACCTACGGGCAAGGGGAAAGCCTCATTGCCGAACGCATCGCGCACTGGGAAGATGCCTTACCCGAATTCGTTAAATTAGCGTATTTGCCGAGTCCCGGTCGTGTGCGTTTACGACTCACAGCGCGCGGCAACAACGAACAACTGCTGAAAGATGCCGTGAAAACGCAAGTCGACTTATTACAAGAAATTATTGGCGATATCATCGTAGGTACCGAAGAAACCGATTCGATCGAAGTAGTTGTAGGTCGTAAATTAACTCAAGCCAAGCGAACCATAGCAACGGCAGAAAGCTGCACCGGCGGAAAAATCGCACAAGTTCTCAGTAGTGTTGCAGGTGCATCGCAGTACTTTTACGGAAGTATGGTTACGTATCGCACGGAATCGAAAACCGAATTGCTAGGCATTTCAAAACAATCCTTAAGTGAATTTGGTGTCGTAAGTGCCGAAACAGCGAAGCAAATGGCAAAGGCAGTTCAGGCTAAATTCGGAACCGATTTTGCATTGGCAACTACCGGAAATGCAGGCCCGAGCGCCGGCGACGAACGGCAGCCTGTAGGTAAGGTTTTTATCGGTCTGGCCACACCAAATCGAGTAGAAGCATTCGAGTTCGACTTCGGGCAACCGCGCGAAAAAGTCATCGATAGAGCGGTCGCAAAAGCACTCGAATTACTGCAAAAAGAAATTTTAAAATTTTTGTAATTATAATTTTGCTGTAAGGTTTCTTTTCACTTACTTTGCACGCTCAATTTGAATAACGAATTAAAGATTACGATAATGTCAAGAGTTTGTGACTTAACAGGTAAAAGAGCGATGGTTGGTAACAACGTATCGCATGCGATGAACAAGACGAAAAGAAAATTTTCGGTTAACTTGATTAAGAAACGTTTCTATTCTGTAGAAGAAGGACGTTGGATTACGCTGCGTGTTGCCGCTTCTACCATCAAAACCATCAACAAGAAAGGTTTCGAGGCTGTTGTGAAGCAAGCTCAGAAAGACGGTTTTATCGGTTAATCCTAAAAAATACGCACAATGGCAAAGAAAGGTAACAGAATTCAGGTAATTTTAGAGTGTACAGAGCACAAGACATCTGGTGTTCCAGGTACATCTCGTTATATCACAACAAAAAACAAAAAGAACACGCCCGATCGTATGGAGATTAAAAAATTCAACCCGATCTTGAAGCGCGTAACTGTTCACAAAGAAATCAAGTAATTTTAGGAACTCATGGCAAAGAAAACCGTAGCAACGTTACAAACACAATCAAAAAGATTGTCAAAAGCTATCAAAATGGTGAAATCTCCTAAAACCGGAGCGTACGTGTTCGTTGAGGCTATCATGACTCCCGAGCAAGTAGACGAGTTTTTGAAAAAGAAATAATCACAACTTGACCAGCATAAGCCGCTTTCTCATGGAAGGCGGCTTTTTTATTTATCTTTGTTTTTTAGAAGCTTTTTCCCGCTTTTCACTCCAATCTTTTTTGCGGCTTAAGCCGAACCGCAAAAAAGGATTTCCGTTGCAATCGGGGCTAGGGCAATCGTTACCAAAATAGTACACACATGAATTTCTTCAAGAAAATATTTTCTTCCGAGAAAAAAGAAACACTCGATAAAGGACTCGAAAAAACCAAAACCAGCTTTTTCGGAAAGCTTACCAAAGCAATTGCCGGAAAATCAAAGGTCGACGAAGAGGTGCTCGATAATCTCGAAGAAATCCTAATCAGTTCGGATGTTGGTGTAAATACCACAATCAAAATCATCGAACGAATCGAAAAACGCGTGGCCGCCGATAAATACCTCGGAACCGCCGAACTTAACCAAATTCTTCGCGATGAAATTTCGGCCTTACTTGCCGAAACCAACTCCGGCAACGAAACCGATTTTAGCATCCCAACAGGTAAAAAGCCGTACGTCATTATGGTTGTGGGCGTAAACGGTGTCGGAAAAACCACCACGATCGGTAAACTAGCGTCGCAGTTAAAAGCATCGGGCTATTCGGTAGTGCTCGGAGCGGCCGATACTTTTCGTGCAGCCGCCATAGATCAGTTGCAAATTTGGGCCGATCGAGTAGGAGTGCCGTTGGTCAAACAAAATATGGGCAGCGATCCGGCTTCTGTAGCTTTCGATACGCTAACATCTGCCGTATCTCAAAACGCCGACGTCGTAATCATCGATACCGCTGGGCGTTTGCACAATAAGGTAAACCTCATGAACGAACTTTCGAAAGTAAAGCGCGTGATGCAAAAAGTAGTTTCCGATGCGCCACACGACGTCATGCTCGTACTCGACGGTTCAACCGGACAAAACGCTTTCGAACAAGCCAAACAATTCACCGCAGCTACCGAAGTTACCTCGCTTGCGGTTACCAAACTCGACGGAACGGCTAAAGGAGGCGTGGTTATTGGCATATCCGATCAATTTCAAATTCCGGTGCGTTACATTGGTGTTGGCGAAGGCATAAACGACTTACAAGTATTCAACAAATTTGAATTTGTAGACTCGTTTTTTAAGTAACAAAAGTTCGATTAGCCAATAAATATTATCCGTGTTTTTTGATTTTTTCTATTCATTTTTTCGAAAAACATCTATCGGTATCTGTTTATCAGAAAGCGATATTTAATTAAATTTGTGTAAAAATTTACCATGAAGATTGGAGATGTTGCAAAGGTTGACCCAAAGTTAACAGGTTTAGATTTCTGGGCTGAGGGCGAAGTGATTGATATAGAGCAAAATCCGTTTAAAGGAATTGTCATTGCGATTCGTGATCACCTTGGTCGTATTTTTTTTGGTGAGGAAAAGTATTTTGTAGCAGCGTAAGGATGTTTGCAATTAGTTTTGATATGGTAATTGTTGATTTGAAGACCTTTTACTGGGATTTTTAGGGAAAGCCGTCGGTTAAAATTGATGATTTTCCAGTTGGTAAACTAAAATTAGTGCAAGCTTGGGCCGAAATTCATAAAGATGAGCTCTTAGAGATGTGGTATTCAAAAGCATTTCACAAAGTAAAACCTTTACAATAAACGTCATGCTAAAAGTAAAAAGAATAGTCGCAATAGATCAATACTCTTTAATTTGTGAATTTGATACTGGAATAAAGAGAAAGCTAAATGTGCTTCCTCTTATCGAAAAACATCTTCACATGGAAGGTGTTGCTAGTTTAAAAAATAAGGTTCTATTTGATACAGTTGCTGTTGGCGAATTAGGTGAAATTTATTGGAAAAATATTGTAAGAACTGCAGGAGGTATTTGGAATTACGATATTTCTCCAGAGTACGTCTTTTATAATGGTTCGGAAGTAAGTTGATTGTTGTAAACCTGAGTTCGATTAAAAATCATTATCAAAACGCTTAAAATGTGCAAATTGCGAAATTAAATAGCAATCGAAATGAACAACTGCATCGCTAAACAGATAAACGGCTGCCTACTTCGTTAGATTTTTTCGCGATACTCCAGTATCACGAAGAAAATCTGCCTGTTATACCAATTAGATCTATAAAACAGTCCGATAAAAAAATGTTTTTAAGTCATAACTGCTTTAAAAAAATCTTCCGTAGCGCTGCTATGCAACATTTTTTTGCATTG
>NZ_JAIXYH010000013.1 GCF_027490375.1 Flavobacterium sp. | reverse complement strand
TTTCCGTACTGAAAATTTCTGGGAATTTCGTAATAGGGAATGTCCACACACCCTCCCGCCCCACAAGGCGAAGCACGGAAAAAAAATCGAGATTGGGTTACGGGAAAACCGCATATTTTTAGCGACTTTCTTTTTGGGATGGCTGTATTAATCTACTGGCGGAGGTTTAAACTAGACTCGCCGAAATAAGCAATAGGTTAGTAGAGTAGAAGCGGGCAGGATTAATTTTTTTAAAAAATTACGGTTTTTCCGTACTGAAAATTTCTGGGAATTTCGTAATAGGGAATATCCCCACACCCTCCCGCCCCACAAAGCGAAGCACGGAAAAAAAATCGAGATTGGGTTACGGAAAAACCGCATATTTTGGCGAAGCTCTGGTCAAATGCGAATCCACAAGTATTTTGTTCTTGGCGTTTTAAAATTAAGTCTAGAATCAGGCGATAGGTGAAAAAGAATCAAATAAGGCAGCGGACACTTTTTTAAAAAATTACGGTTTTTCCGTACTGAAAATTTCTGGGAATTTCGTAATAGGGAATGTCCCCACACCCTCCCGCCCCACAAAGCGAAGCACGGAAAAAAAATCGAGATTGGGTTACGGAAAAACCGCATTTAGCAAAAAATCGATCAGCTAATTTTTTGATTTTGTTTTTTAGTTCGGGTTGAATTTTTTTTCGGAGCACTTACTTTTTTTAGAGGCGTCTTTTTCTGATTTTTTTTTATTGGTTCGTATTTGCGTAACGTACTTCCGCGGCCGTGATTGAAGTGAAAATACAGTTGCAGCTGCGGCTTGTGACTGCGATTTTGGGAAAGCGACCAGCGGAAGCTTTTCCAAAAGCTGCAGAAACTGCCGTAGCAAGATTGTATTGCAACGAAAAGCGCGAAAAGCCGCCCAAATTCTGCGTATTAAAAGATTACGGTAGTGTTTGTACAAAAAAAAAAGACTGCATCCGGAGATACAGTCTTTTGGTGGAAAATAACTTTAATGATTATTTCTTAATCAGCTTTTGCGTTTGAGATTTACCATTTGCAGTTATTTTAACAATATATGTTCCAGCAGGTAAATTTCTTACGTCGATTGCAGCTGTGGTTGCGTTAACATCCTTTACCAGTAGCTCTTGTCCTAGTAAATTGTAAATACTTACATTTTGCATGGCAGTTGAAGCGTTTAGCTGTAGGATATCCGTTACTGGATTTGGCGCCATTTTAAATGTGTCGCCTGTTGGTACGTCAACACCTAGTACGGTTTCTACATTGAAATCGTCTACACCAAGTGCGTAGGAACTAAATCCGGCGGTGGTTATTCCTTCAATGATGAAATAAACGGTTGATTGACCATTTACCGATGCAGGAATTGGCGCAATGTAGTTGTAAAAACCTGTACTTGGAACGGTAGGTTCAGCAGACGAAATCGAGAATTGTTCGAAAATTAACTCAGCACCTTCTATACTTGGAACTGTGTTAACGTAGATATTGTATTTATCGGCTTCGTCGGCCAGATTGTGTCTGTGTAACCACACATTAAGCTGTGTTTCTTCGGTAATATTTGCGAAGTCGTAAGGTCGTGAGTACAGATAAGCAGTAGAAGTCTGATAGTTTTTAAATGCGATACGTGTTCCTGAGTGCGTAGTGGTGATATCGCCGAATTGCGGAGTTAGACCTTCCCAGTTGTTGTCTCCTGAAACTAATTCGGCAGTCCAACACGTTGGTAGTTCAGTCCCTGTAGTTCCTTCGAAGTCTTCTACTTCTTCTTCGCTATATACTGCTGGAATACACTGTGTTTCGAATTCGAACGGTCCGATCCATGCGCCAAAGTCGTTATTTGGACAAACCGAGCGTACATACACGAAGTACTCAGTACCTGGTTCTAAGTTAGGAATGGTGGCATTTGTATCGTTGAGTACGGCACTAGGAGTAACAGTGTCTGGGTCGGTATTGTCGTCGGTTGTAACAGCATATTGCCAGTTTGTTTCGCTACCTCCGGGAGTCCAAGTGATTTCTGCAGTTGTGGTAGTTGAAGGTCCGTTTGATACAATTTCGGTAACATCTGGGCAAGTTGGAGCAACTTCGTAGCGTACATCGTCTATGTAGATCGATTGAAAAATTCCTGTTGCGTTGTGTTTGAAGCCGAAATAGGTGTCGGTTGTTGAGGTATCGAAGTTTACGGCGAATTCTTGTGGGATGTCGCTCGTAATTGGCACATCGGCAATTACCGTATAGTTTGCTTCGCTAGTATTGCTGTCGAGTGTTACGATTTGCACTGAACCTTGACCGAAAGCGAAGAATTTCACTCTATAGGAGTTACTTGCTAGAGTAGACAAATTCGGGCTAACGAGTATAATATCATTTTCAGTTGTGGTCGAGTTGTCGTTGTATAGCTGCACGGTATTTGGCTCAGAAGAACCTGTAACAAAGGATACGGTGTTCACATTTGCAAAGTTTGAAATTGAAGGTCCACGAAGAATTCTTGTCCAACAATCGGGTAGGGCAGGTGTGGTAACATCGTCAAAATCCTCTGAAAATTCTGCAACAGCTTCGCAGGCAGTTCGGATGTTAAGTGGACCAATCCAAGCTCCGAGCTCGTTAGCGCTGCAATACGATCTGATCCAAACGCGATAGGGTGTATTAGCAGTTAAATCGGGAATTGTTACTTCGTTAGTGGAAACTAATACAGGAGTTAAACTGTTCGGATTGGTTTCAGTAGAACCTCCGATAACATATTGCCAATTGGTTTCGTTTCCTTGGCTTGTCCAAATTACCGTTGCAGTGGTTGTGGTAGTTGCACTTGCGGCTAAATCGATTACGTCTGGACAATTTGGTATTGTCTCCCAAATAATATCATCTAAAAACACAGAAGAAAATAGCGAAGGGTTGCTCATTCGGAAAGCAACGTGACGATCGGTTCCAGTGTAGCTATCGTAGTTTACAATAAATTCAGCGCTGGTATTTGTAACAGATATCGATTCGATTAAGTTAAATACTGCCGTGTTAAGTGAATTATCAACCGTACCTACTTCAATACTACCCGAACCTCTTGCTCTAAACTTGATGCGGTTACTTCCTTGGCTAAGGTTCGATAGAGCAGGAGATACCAGGATGATATCGTCGCCGTTTGTGGTTGCAGAACTACTGTTGTAGAGTTCGACTGAATTTGGCAATGAACCAGCTGGTTGGAAAGTGGTAATGCCTATGCTAGAAAATTCTGAAATGGTCGGACCTCTTCGGATACCTCTCCAACAAGCAGGTAATGATTGCGAGCTGTCGAAGTTTTCGCTGAATGCATCGATTGGTGTACAGTCCGTTCTTACTTGTAGTGGGCCTATCCAGGCTCCTAAATCAGTTGCAGCGCAGTATGAGCGGATCCAGATAAAGTAGCTTGTATCTGCATTTAAACCTGCGAAAGTTCCTGATGTAGAGTCAAAATTTGCAGGAGTTAATTGGTTTGGATTAGCGTTAGAAGCTGTACTGATTACACCTTGCCAGGTAGTTTCTGTACCTTGCGAACTCCATGAAATTACAGCAGCAGATTCAGAAATACCTACGGCTGCGAGCTCAATTACATCTGGACAGCTTGGAATTGTTTCCCAAACGATGTTATCAAGAAAAGCCTCTTCAAAAGTAAAGCTTGCTTGGAGACGAAATGCAATAAAATTATCCGTATTAGTTATCGAACTGAAATCGACAACATATTCGGTCATGTTGTTTGTTAATTCAAATGTTTGAACTTCGGTAAAAGTTCCGGTGTTTGAATTGCTATCTAAGGTGCCTACTTGAATGTTTGCGGTACCTTCAGCGAAGAATTTAACTCTGTGTGTGCCCGCGCCAGCATTTGAAAGCGGTGGAGACACTAAGATGATGTCGCTGTTATTAATATTTGCATTTGACTGATTTAAACGCACGGAAACAGGAGCTGAAACTGTTGAATTATAATCGACTGCTCCCACTGAAGAAAAAGTTACGTTTTCGCCGCGAATGATTTTGCTCCAACAAGCTGGCAATTCTCCGATTTCGGTATTCTCGAAATTCTCGCTTACGAAATCGGTGTTTTCGCAGTTTGTTGTAAAAGGTACAGCAAGTGTCCACGGGCTGAAATCACCGTCGCAACTTGAGCGAACATAAAATTCATACTGGGTGCTTAACGTTAAGTTAATTACGGTGTAGTTATTTTCGGTAACCACCGTTCCGCTTTGCGAGCTTTCAGGAGCCGCCTCGGTGGCTAATTGTACAAGTACTTCCCATTGTGTTTCTGAGCCACCGGTATTCCATGTAAATGAAGCGGTAGTTGTTCCAATAGATGAAGTAGCAACATTGGTAGGTGGTGAGCAAGCTAAAAGCGCCTGAATAGTGGTAATGTGGCAGCTGTTCTGCGTGGTGCACGATTCGTCTTCGGAATAATGCGCTCGGATCGTAGATACTTGGATAGCATTCACAGTAAGCGGAGATGGCCCTGAGGCAATTACTTCATCTGCTGAATCGGTGATGGTTATGAACTTGTCAACTCCATTGCGTACGCAGGTAAACACGTAATCAGTACCAATTGATAGATTAGTTATTGCAGCATACTCCGAGGTATAATTACAGACTGTAATTTCCTGTACAAGTCCCAAGTTATTAGAGACTACTACCTCGGAAGGGTACTGATTGAAGTTGATACATTGTGCTATAGCTCCGTAATTACAAAGCAACAGCAAAAAGAGCGTAATTTTCTTCATAGAATTTCGTTTTTACGTTTCTACGAATTTAACCTTTCCAAATGATTTTTATTCAGGTAATTAGTTATATCACAAAAAAATAAGTTTATGGGTTTTTTATAACGAAAAAAACCTATCGCTAGCGTGATGCGATAGGTTTTCGAGAAAAAACTTAATTAAAAACTACTGCTTGATGAACTTTTTTGTGGTATTTGCTTGACTTCCGGAAAGTTGTACAAAATAAGCGCCTGCAGCAAGTTTAGAGACATCTATTTGTGCACTATTTCCAGTGTTTTTCTTTTCGTATACAACCTGACCAAGATTGTTGAGAATCTTAATTGCTTCAATGTTATCAGCGGCTGTGACATTTATAAAATTCGTTGTTGGATTGGGGAATACGCGGACAGATGATTCAAAATTTGGGGTATCCGTGCTTAATGTTTCTGCAAACTCAACTATAAAGTTTTCAACTCCCAAACCTTCAGATACCTCGCTGTCTACGGTAACTCCTTCTATCATCACATAAACACTTTCCTGTCCATTCATCTGAGCAGGGATGTCGAATTTATAATTGTAAAAGCCAGAAGTACTAACTGCCGGTTCAATGCTGTTTCTAGAATGGATAGTACCAATTAACATAGCTCCGTCCATGCTTCTTTCGGTATTCACATATACATTGTAAACGTCGCCGTCGTGTCCATTTTCGTGTCTATGCAGATAAACATCTACTTGAGTAGCTTGTGTAATATCTGTATAATCTATTGGAGCCGCAAATAGCACAGCTGCACTTGCCGATGGTTCTTTATAAGCTATCGTAGATCCGGAATATGCTTCGGCAATACTTCCTTCACCAGTAGGTTCATACATCTGCCATTGGGTGTCTCCTTGATACACGGCAGCCGACCAGCAGTAGGGCATAGCACCGTTTTCGTAATCAAATCCTTCTTCTGAAATATCTTCAATATCTGAAGTCGCACAATCTGTATTTGCGATAATCGGACCAATCCAAACGCCACTTCCTGCTGCACAAGTTGACTTAATCCAAATGTAGTAAACCGTTAAAGGCTCTAGATTTTCTAATTCGATGCTGTTTTCAGAAGTTGGGTAGTAGGTTGAAAGCAAGTTTGGATCTGTATTTGAGACTGTGCTGTAAACAACTACACCTCCATCATTGTTATTTCCTTCCCACGCTAATGAAATATCATCGTCGTCGAAATCAACAATTGAAACGTTATAAATATCGTCACAAGCTGGAATAGGCTCGTAATAAATGTCGTCGAGCGCTACGTAATTGTAGATGTCGCCACCTTCTAATTTAAAACCAATGTATTCATCAGTTGTAGGTGAATCGAATACTACCGAATACGTGTAGTTGTTGTACTCAGTGAACTGAAAAGTCTGTACGGGAGTAAATGTAGCATCGGCATTGTTTGAACTCAGGGTACCCACTACTAAAGTAGCATTTCCGAAGGCGGAGAATCGGACGCGGTATTGGCCTGAATTTAGTGTACTTACGCGTGGCGAAACTAAGGTTATGTTTGAGTTGGAATCGATTGTGGATCCGTCACCGAATAGATATACAAGTTGAAGGTTTGCTTGGTTTTGTCCGTAGTAATACGTTTGAATACTGCTGTATGGCGAAACATTCGTACCGCTTACAATTCCTGTCCAACAGTTTGGTAGCTGCGGAGTAGTTACAGATTCGAAAGTTTGAATAAATGCTTCTACAGTTTCGCAACTTGTGTAGAATGTATAAGCTTCCGACCATACGCCAAATTGATTTTCGCCGCAGCTGCTTCTCACAAAAACGTTATAAGCTGTATTTGCTTGCAGATTTGTGACGATGCCCGAATTCGTTTCAAATGTTACAGATGTTGCGCCTTCTGGTGAATTAGCTGTGGTTACCACAACTTCGTAGGCAACAGCTCCGGAAACCTCGTTAAAATTAATTTGGGCTTGGTTCGTGCTTACATTGCTTTCGCTGATACCTGTAACATCTGGACAAGCAGGAATAGCTTCGTAGGAAATGTCATCCAAAACGATATACGAATACTCGATGTCTGCTACTATTTTAAACGCGATATTAGCATCGGTTGAAGCACTTGCGGCAAAGTTGTATGTAATGGTTTGTACGTTTTCGTTTAATTCGAAAGTTTCTAAAGCAGTGAATACGGCATTGTCGCCAGAACCACTAATGGTTCCTACAATTACATCGCCATAACCAAACGCTTTGAATTTGACTCGGTTCGTTCCTGTGTTCAAATTAGTTACCGCAGGCGATACTAAAATAACGTCTAGATTTTCTATCAGATAATCTTGGTATAAATAGGCGCTATTTTGTTCGGAAGTATTACTGAAATTAGTAATGTAAATTCCCGAATACGATGAAGCGGGTTGGTTTCTTACTATGCTTCTCCAACAGTTAGGTAATTCGTATGCTCCAGTGAACTGCTCGTAAAACGTCGCTACAGCGGCACAGTCGGTTGTAGCTGTTGTTGCAGCCGACCAATATCCTACTTCTTCTTCGCCACAACGGGTGCGGATCCAGAAATTATAGGTCGTATTTGGCTCTAAAGAATTGATTTCAAATGGATTTGCGGATGTGTTTACGATAGTTCCTTGATTTGGATCGTTTGTAGAACTTACTGCATAAGAAATATCGTAGGATGCAGCTGCAGGTATATTTTGGAAGGAAATCGTTGCCGAGTTGGTTCCAGTTGCAGTTACTTCGGCAGCAGCAATGTCCGGACAAGCTGGGTTCTGTTCCCATACCACATCATCAACAAAAGCAGGTTCGTAACTTCCATCTCCTGTCAAACGGATTCCGATATACATGTCGGTACCTTCATATTCCGAAAAATCAACAGAATAATATTCCATCTGACCAGTAGTGGTAATGGTTTGAAGCGGGGTGAATACTGCATCTAAAGTATTGCTGTCTAGTGTGCCCACTTGTAAACTTTGATTTCCGCGTGCAGCAAATCTCAAACGGTAATCTTCGTTTATGTTAGAAAGGGGAGGAGTTACCAAGATTAAGTCGGCAGTGGATAAATTGGAGCCATCTGCATAAAACTGAACGGCAGTTGTTCCCGAAGTTGTTGGATAAGCGTAGTTAACAGTAATACTGGCATGTCCGGTTAGTCCATCACCACGTCGTATTGTTTGCCAACAATTAGGTAAGGCATAGTAAGTCTGTTCGAAATTTTCATTTAAGGAAGTAAACGAATCACACGGCGTGTAAAAATAAGGTGAGATGTTAATTGGTCCTGTTTCATCTTCGCAAACCGAACGAACCGCAAATTGGTACAGTGTTCCTGCTGTTAAGTTTGTTGCCGTATAGGATGTCCCGGTTACGGGAATGGGAAGTATGCTGTCGGGTTGTGGATTTTGGTTATCCATATTAACAACATAAACTTCAAAATTATTGATGTCTTCTGGCGCAGTCCACGTTAATTCTGCGCTTGAACTCGATAAAACAGTTGCATTTAAACCCGTTGGCGGCATGCATGATAAAACCGCTTGTACAAATGTATTAGCACAGTTTGTCTCTACACCACACGTTTCGTCTTCAGAATAATGTACACGAATTTCCGAATAAGGAATATTTTGTACGGTAAGTGGTGAAATACCGTGTGCAATCACTTCGTTAGTCACAGAGGTTACAGTGATGTATTTTGCACTTCCGTTTTGGTTACAGGTAAAAATGTAACCGATGTTAGGAGCCACATTCATAAGGTAGGCGAACTCCATAGTCCAACTACAATTTGATATATACTCTTGCGCGCCACTGTTTTGCAATATTACTGGCGACCATGGGTATTGGCTGTTGTTAATGCACTGACCTACAGAAGCAGTTGTGCTAAAAAACAGTACCATAGCAATTAAGCGTACTAGTGATTTCATGCGTTTTTCGTTTTTGGTTCGATTGTAAGATAATGGCGAAATAGAAAGGTTGCGTCTCTATTTTTAATAAATGTTTAAAATTACTTAAAATTTGTTAAACGAATCTTAAATTTTAAATAAAAAAATTTGTAAACAAAACGTTTTCAGTCATTTTCGTTTATTTAATTTTTTTTTGGATTATTTGTAAGTACATTTATAAAAGGATTAATTGATCCTTTATGTTGTGTTTACTCACACTTTCGTAGAAGCAATTTCTTTTCCTTTTCAATTGATTAGTTTCCGTAAACAGGGTCAGAAAAGCTTTTCCAAATTATTTTGATGAATAATCAACTGTTACGGTCGGTATAAAAAAATCCTCAAAATCAATAATATCCATGTATTAGTGATTTTGAGGATGAGTGCCATGAGCGTAAAAATCTCTAGCTGTTTGTGCGTTTAATCAATAACGAAAGCTCAATTGATGAATCGAACTCCGATTTAAAAACTGTTGATTGTTTGTCTGATTGCCACCAAACGTGTCATTAAACCTTCAAAATAATCGAGGTGTAGCATGTTGGCACCGTCGCTTTTGGCATTTGCCGGATCGAAGTGTGTTTCAATAAAAATACCGTCAACGCCTACAGCAATGCCCGCTTTCGCAATCGTTTCAATCATGTCGGGTCGGCCGCCCGTAACTCCCGCGACTTGATTAGGTTGTTGCAACGAATGTGTTACATCGAGTACGGTGGTTGCAAATTGTTGCATAGTAGGTATACCGCGGAAATCAACAATCATGTCCTGATACCCAAACATACTTCCACGATCAGTGGCCATAACGTTTTCATTATGGCAATCCAGCACTTTTTGTACCGCATGTTTCATACTTTCCGGACTCATAAACTGTCCTTTTTTCAAATTCACAGTTTTACCTGTTTGAGCTGCGGCAACAACCAAATCCGTCTGACGAACTAAAAATGCCGGTATTTGCAATATATCAACAAATTCTGCTGCTTTCGGAGCATCTTCGTTGGTGTGAATGTCGGTTACCGTCGGAATGTCGAATGTTTCTCCAACTTTCTGCAGAATTTTTAGTGCTTTTTCATCTCCAATACCGGAAAAGCTGTCGATACGGCTGCGGTTCGCTTTTTTGAACGATCCTTTAAAAACGTACGGAATACGCAGTTTGTCGGTAATGCCAACTAATTTTTCGGCAATACGCAAAGCCATTTCTTCGCCTTCAATAGCACAAGGGCCAGCAAGGACAAAGAAGTTTCCACTTTCTAAATTTTTAATTTTGGGAATATTCGATAATTGCATAATTATTTTTTAAGAGTTAACCCGACAGGCACGGCAATCCGACCTTTGGCAAAAATGTTGAGGTATAAAACAATGGGTTCTTTTTGTCCTTCCCACGTGATTTCATAGCGGTTTAGAAGTCCAACGCCGATGTCGTTCCGTTTGGAAGGAAACGGACAGCAATCGTCGATTCTGCGAAAGCGAAGTTTTTCACCTTGCGGTCCTGCTAACGCATTTAAAAATCGAAACTGATTAATCGTGTCGTTTTTGGTATTTTGAAAAAAGACATTTATCGGATAGTCTTTATCATATCCATATTTTGGATTAGTACTGACATCAGTTATGACAAAATTTCCGACCGCATTAAGTTGTAATTCAGGAGCGTTTTCATCTACGTTTTTTAAGGTCGATTTTGTGCTAACGCAAGCACTAAGTATTGCGGCAACAAGCAAACATCCAACTACTTTTTTACCCATGTTATCCTTTTTGCGTTTTCGATTTCAAAAAGTACGCCACAATTGCAGAAACTACTATTCCGAAAGAAATACTGCCAATTGCCGAGGTAATCAAATAGGTATTCATATTGAAATAAGAGCTTGCCGTTTCCAACGTTCTTCCATGAACTTCAATTTGATACTTGATTTGATTGGCAAAAAAGTTGGGCGAAACAACCTTTAATGAAAAGAACACAGCGGGTATCGACATCAGTGCAGCAAAGATTGCCATCACCGAACCCGATAGGAATCCCTGTTTCCAATCCATTTGGTTATTGAAAAAGTTTCTTTTCTTTTCTCTTAAAGCCAAATAATAAACCAAAATGGATGGTAGTATCACTAAATTTGTGTAAATAGGATGCTGGTCTATGTGCTGATCGTGTAAACCAGCCGCTCGTTCAAGGGCAATCCATACGATACCAAGTACTGTAAGAATGAAGGCCCACTTGTATTCTATTTGAAAATTCTTCATTTGTGAGAGTTTTTGCAAAATTACACGATTTCGCTGGGCTTTTGCATAATTGTACCACTTGTTAAAATTTAAAAATATTCTGCTTACTTTGCAGCAGAATTAAAATTCCAGAACTAATGAAAAGATTTTTTAAAGCAGCTACAATTGTATTATTTACTTCAGTTTTGTTAACTGCTTGTGGCGGAGACGACAGCTCGAGTACACCCGCTTCAATTATTGCGAAGTGGACACCAACGAAAACAATCATTGCCGCCAACGGCGGTAGAATTACTACCAATTACACAGGTAACGAGGCAGGATGTGATAAAGACTATATTGAGTTTACCGCAGCAAACGCTTTCAACAATGTGGTATTTTTTAAAGATGCTACAAATACATGTACAGCTGCTCCCGCAGACCCTTCAACGTATACACTAACCGAAAATGTTTTAGTTATTACAGGCGATATTTACGGTGGAACTTACGAAGTGACGCGCCTTACCAACAAAGAATTGCGCATTGAAACCGAAGAAACTAATGCGGGTGTTACCACTACAACGACTCGTTTCTTTACGAAGGTTGTAGAATAATAGTTAATCCAAAAAGATAAAATTAAAGGCATCCGACCGAAACGTCAGATGCTTTTTTTATGACTTTTGAATGTCGGCACTCAATCCGGCATCATGCAAAGCACTGCATTTAGGTGCCAATTCTTCTAATCCACCCGATTTCACAGTACACTGTCCTTTGTAATGAACCAAAATGGCACATTGTTCGGCTTGAATCGGTGTATGTTCACAAACGCGAATCAGTGTTTCAATCACGTGGTCAAATGTATTTACGTCGTCGTTATACAACACCAATTCGTACGTGTCGGCAATTTTCTCAAGAACGTCGGTTTCAAATTCGGTTAATTCAAGCGGCATAATCTTTCATCTAAATTCAATGGTTCGCAAAAGTACTAATAAACGCGGCTTCAACAAAAGTCTTGTTAGATCGATCGATAACAAACATTTTTCTCTAAAAACTTGAAATTAGCTCAACTCATTTTATGCTGTTCTTGCGCGAATTTGAATTCCCTTCTATTTATTGATTTTTTGCCATCAGCTAGCGATTCTTTAAACGCACTCATTTTTTATTGATTTTAATCAATTTGTATCATTTCCTCTTGTAACACCTTTGCCCAAAAATACAAGTACAATGAAAAAATTGGTGTTCTCTTTTTTTATGCTTTTAATTTTGCAAGTTCAGGCGCAAAATGGTGTGATTCGAGGAGTGATCACAGATAAGCAGTCTGAAAAAACGATCGAAGGCGCTCTCATTACCTTACTTGGAAACGACAGCATCACAGCGGTTTCCGATGCGTTTGGCCGATTTAAACTCGAACAAGTGCCACTGGGCCGACAAAGTATTGCCATAGATGCGGCAGGCTATGAAAGCAGTGTTTTACCCGAATTAGAAGTTGTTTCTGGAAAGGAGGTTTTAACAAATATCGCACTCACCCAAACCTTTAATGAACTTAGCGAAGTTGTAATTGCAGCGGCGAACAACAAAGCGAAGGCTATTAACAAAATGGCTGCCGTTTCGGTGCGACAATTTTCACCAGACGAAGTTAACCGATATGCCGGCGGACGAAGCGATGTGGCACGTTTAGCATCGAACTTTGCTGGTGTTTCTACCGCCGATGATAGTAGAAACGACATCATTGTTCGCGGAAATTCATCCACAGGTTTGCTATGGCGTTTGGAAGGAATTCCAATTCCGAGTCCGAACCACTTTTCAACTCTTGCCACTACGGGAAGCCCGGTTTCAGCATTGAATCCGAACGTATTAGCCAATTCCGATTTCTTAACGTCAGCATTTCCAGCAGAATACGGTAATGCCCTGGGAGCCGTTTTTGATTTAGGTTTGCGAAAAGGAAATTCAGAATCGTACGAATATACAGTAGGTGTGGCAGCGTTTCCTGGTGCCGAAGCGCTTGCCGAAGGTCCGTTAGGAAAGAACGGCGGGTCGTTTCTAGTAGCTGCACGCTACGGAATCGTTGGTTCACTTGGCTTGGCAGGAACCGCTGCACAACCAAATTATAACGATGTAACCTTTAATTTCGATTTCGGACGCAGTAAATTAGGCCGATTTTCAGCTTTCGGAATACTCGGTAATTCAAATATCGATTTACTAGGAAGGGATGTCGAATTATCTAGCGACGACCTTTTCGCAACCCGTGATGAAGACAGTTTCGTAGAATCGAGATTTGCCGTTCTGGGTGTCAAACAACAAATCGAACTCGGCGAACGTTCCTTCCTTAAAAATGTTGTAAGTGTTTCGACATCAGGGAATTTATTCGACCAAGACCGCTACTTCAATCTCGAAACGCCCGAAGAGTTTAAAATACGTTGGACAGAAGCCGACAACACAGAAAGTCGCGTAACACTTTCTTCTTTATTCAATACCAAATTATCGCGAAAAGCAACAATCCGCGCCGGTGCTTTAGTAGAGTTCTTCCGACTAAATTCCGAATTATCGGATCGCGAACAGCAAGCAGATACCGATAACGATCAACTTCCCGATTTTGTAAATCTGATTGACATCGATGGAAATTACACCGTTTTTCAACCCTATGTGCAAGGACAATTTCGACTTACCGAAAAACTCTTGTTCAATGCCGGCATTCACGGCCAGTACTTTTCGCTAAACGAACAAACAGTTGTTGAACCGCGATTTTCAGCGAGTTATTCGCTAAACCCCAAGAGCAATATCAGCTACGGTTACGGACTACACCACCAAAATGTAGCTGCACCTATTTTATTTTTAAACCAATACGTAGACGGTGTTGCCATTCAGTCCAACAGAGATTTGAAATTGGTGCGCAGCCAGCATCACGTTTTGGGCTACGATTACCGTTTTGGAAAAGATTGGCGATTGAAAATTGAGGTATATTACCAAGACATCGATAACGCAGCGGTAGAACGCGTGCCAACCGGTTATTCGTCGTTAACAGAAGGCGCTGATTTCGGATTTTCGATCGACAAAACCAACTTAGTTAGCAATGGCACAGGCTATAACAGAGGTATGGAATTAACTTTAGAAAAGTTCTTTAGCAAAGGATACAATGCATTAATTACCGCTTCTACTTTTGAAAGCAAGTACAAAGGAAGCGATCAAGTTGAACGCGATTCGCCTTTTAATAACGGATACATTCTCAATGTTTTA
The DNA here is from genome assembly GCF_027490375.1 of Flavobacterium sp. GTDB lineage: Bacteria > Bacteroidota > Bacteroidia > Flavobacteriales > Flavobacteriaceae > Flavobacterium. The sequence goes on along the minus strand of NZ_JAIXYH010000013.1, from coordinate 12,229 downwards.
GCTGGGAAAGAATTCAAAATTGGAAAAGCAAGAAAGAACGTTTTTGCCATAAATACCAAGTTTACCACTTCCGGCGGACGCTATTATACGCCGGTCGATTTACAAGCATCTATAGCGCAAGGTTATGAAGTACTCGACGAATCAGCGTATTATTCAGAACAATACGACGCTTATTTGCGACTCGATTTAAAGTTCTCTTTCAAATTTAATAGCGCGAAGAAAAAGAGTTCACATCAGTTTTATATTGATTTTCAAAATATTACTAATAATGAAAACGTCTTTACCCGAGATTATAACCGGGTAACGCAGCAGGTAAATCAGATCGACCAAATTGGTTTTCAACCGGATTTCGGATACCGTTTCCAATTTTAAAATCAATTTGTACGCTGCAAAACCACAACGACACGCTTGTTAATTGCTAGTTAGGGAGCAGTTTACGTTTTTTTAGTTAGTTTGGAATGGGATTGTAAGAGTCTGCGAAGTATCTTTACCAAGCAGACTCTTCCTTACCCGTTTTTCTGGTTATAATACAGTCGATTAAAATACGCATGTACACGAATTTACATATTTTTTTACAGCGATTTGAAGTTTTAACTGAGGAAGAAATTGCCGCATTTATCTCCATCTTTAAGCCTATGGAAATCCGAAAACTCGATCATCTTTTTGTAGAAGGCGAACGGGTTTCTCGCATTTACTTTTTGAATGAAGGCATCATGCGCGGTTACTTAAATACGGCTACCGGCGAAGTCACCTCGAATTTTTATTTCGGTCCGACGATGTTCACCGATTTAATGGCCGTTCGTGCCTTCGAACCCACAAAAATGAACGTGCAAGCCTTAAAAGATGCCGTTTTAATGCAGGCTGAAATGAGCGATCTCGATGATCTAATTACTTTACATCCCAGAATGGAACTAATCTTCTTTAAATTCTTAGAACATCTGTATCTATTCGGATTGCTTCGACAACACTCCTTTATCTTCGATTCGCCCCAAGAGCGCTACCTAAAGTTGTTTAACGATCGCCCGAAGGTAATCGCCGAAATTCCACAACGTTTCATCGCATCCTATCTTGGCATGACACCCGAAACCTTAAGTCGCGTGCGGAAAAGAATCTTTAAAGAATTGTAAAATGAAACACTTTCAGCAATTTATCGAGACGTTTTGCCGCATCTCAGCTCAAGAACGCGAAGATTTAGAAGCGCTCTTCGAACCGGTAACCATCAAAAAAATGGATCACGTATTTACTGCCGGCGATTCTATTCGAGATTTAATTTACTTCGACGAAGGTATTTGTCGCGTTTACTTAATTAAAGACGGCGAAGAATTTACCACCAAGTTTCTCACCGGCCCATGTATTTATGCCGAATTGTTCTCCATCAGAAACAACACACCAACGTTTATCAACATTCAATCTATAAACGTAACGTGTTATTACCGAGCTAGTTTTGCTAAAGTGGAAAAAATGATGCAAGATAACGCCAACCTCCGAAAGCTCTTTTTAAAGCTGTACGAGCACATTTACATTTTGGGCACCAAGAGACAAATATCTTTTATCAAAGATTCGCAAACCGAACGCTATTTTAAACTGCTTACCGAACAACCCGAACTACTTCAAACAGTTCCCTTACAATTTATCGCTTCTTTCTTGGGAATGAAACCCGAAACACTAAGCAGAATCAGAAAGAAAATGAAATAATTGTGTCGAAAGAACTACAGCTAGCCTTCTAGAAATGGCAGGCCGATTCGTTTCCTCTACAACTTCACATATTTCATGGCTACCCAATGATTGCGCTCTTTTACCAACTGCTGTGAGAGTCCGAGCGAAACACATTTTTCTTCCATAACCGGAATGTCGTGTTTGTAAAAGCCGCTCAGTAAAATAGTGCCACCTTTTTGTAGGTATTTTACATAAGTGGCTAAATCCTGCAACAAAATATTCCGATTGATGTTCGCAATAATCAGGTCGTACGTTACGTCGAGTGTTTCGAGTGTGCTGGCATCGCCCAAAAATACGCGAATATCAGCCGTTTGGTTACGTGCAATATTCTCGAGCGAATTTTCGTAGCACCACGTATCGTTGTCGATTGCATCGACCTTTCCCGCCGATTTTTTCGCAGCTAAAATCGCTAAAATCGCGGTGCCACAACCCATATCCAAAACCGTCTGATTTTCAACCGAAAGTTCCAGCAAATGTTCGATCATCATAAAGGTAGTTTCGTGATGTCCGGTACCAAAACTCATTTTCGGCTCAATAACAATTTCAAAATCAGCATTTTTTGGTTCATGAAATGGGGCACGCACATAACATTGTCCGTTAACATCAATCGGTTCAAAGTTTTTTTCCCACTCTTCGTTCCAATTTACCTGCTCAATTTTTTCGATGCGATACGTAACGCTAAAAAACTCATTTTCCAAAAAATCAAACGCCATTTCAGCGCCTGCGCCAGGCATATTTTCTTGAATATAAGCAGTTAAGCCCGTTTCAGTTTCTTCAAACGATTCGAATGGAAGCGCTTCCAAAGACGCTAAAACAATATCGGTGCCCGGCTGTACCGGATCAATCGTAAAATGGTATGCAAAATAGTGCTGCGACATGCCAGTAATTTTCTGCAAAAGTACTCGCTTCTGGGCTAAAAATCCGACAAATCTCTAGAATTGTTCAGCACTCTTTTAGTTTTTTGGGCGGTCCGGCGGCAAACGTCTCGTGGAAATGCATTGCCGCCGTCAGGCCATACGCTACAAACTTGTTCGCTTGTTTTGCAACGGTCAGGCGTTTGCAAGCGCTTCGAAGGTCGCGTTGCCACTGCCGTCAGTTGTCAAAACAAGCTCCAAGGTTTTTCGCTGCTGTCCTTACCGCAAAAGTCGTTTCCCAAAAATCCGTTGCCATTAAGACGTTTTCATGCTAACAATTTCCGTTTTATAAGCTTGTGGCAAGCATTGTAATTTAGCTATTTTTGTGCATGAGATTTTTTGTAACTGCGTGCTTAACGTTTGCCACAGCACTAGCGTTTGCCCAACGAAAGCCCGAAACGCCTAACAACGACCTAAAGCTGTCAACAATTCCGTATTATTCATTCGGAAAAGGAATTGGTATTACCTCGCCCGACAGTTTATTTCAAATGAACATCCGATTTCGGATGCAAAATCGCGTTACGTATCTCGACGAAGAAGATGAAAAGCCAGCGTACGACGGACAAATCCGACGTCTTCGCCTGCGATTCGACGGCTATGTGGGCAGTCCCAAATTTTTGTACGCCATACAACTTTCGTTTGCGCCCGGCGATGTAGGCGAGGTGCAAGAAGGCGAAAACATCAATATCATTCGCGATGCGGTAGTTTTTTATCGCCCGTCAGCTAAGTGGAGTTTAAGTTTCGGACAAACGAAACTGCCCGGAAACCGCCAGCGCATCAACTCATCCGGTGCACTTCAACTTACCGATCGTACGATCAATAACGCGCGTTTTACCATCGATCGCGATTTCGGTTTTCAAGCGCATTATCTCAACGAAAAACTCGAAAAGCCATCCTACAATCTGAAAGCGGCTTTATCCACCGGCGAAGGACGAAATGTAACGAACGGCTCCGACGACGGTGTGGCGTTAACCGGAAAAGTAGAGTTGTTTCCGTTCGGTGCCTTTCAACGCGACGGAACCAATTTTGAAGGCGATTTAGTACGCGAAGCTAAACCCAAATTATTGCTTTCGGGCGCTTTTCAACAAAACAATTTAGCAAAACGAACCCAAGGACAACTCGGCGACGATTTGTTTGCACCACGCACCATGCGCTCGGTCTTACTCGACGCGATGCTCAAATACAACGGCTTCTCACTGATGAGCAGCTACATGTCGCGTTCAACCTCCGATACGCCAATTACCGTAAATCCGCTCGACGCTACGGATGTTCGTTACGTTGTTGTTGGAAACGGTTTCGATTACCAAATGAGTTATTTATTTCGAAACGACTTCGAACTAATTGGTCGGTATTCCATTCAGAGATTAGGTTCCGAAATCGAGGCATTTCTACCCAATACTAAAGAGTACAGTTTTGGCGTTACCAAGTATTTGCGCGAGCACGCCTTTAAATTACAAGCGGAAATTAATTACGACGACCTCGATTTTGCCGACGGCACCAATCGTAGAAATTGGTATTTCCGCCTGCAAGTTGAGATGGGGATCTAAGTTGATCAATTCCATTTTTTTGTTCGAGGCTAATTTCTGCAAGTTAATGAACACTCATTTTAAAAAATGCGTGAAAACGGTAGGAGCATTAAAATATGGTAATTATGAAAAAGCTTTTTGATAATCGTTAAATCAATAAGATAAAGGTGCAGCTGCATAAAATCACAAAAAAGGGTACAGCAACGCTCCGGGGCCTCCAGCCCGCCTCCGGTTTAAAAATACAAAATCGATTTTTGCCAGACGAATTTTAAACCTGAGTTCGATTTAAAAATTGCGGTCAGAAAACAGATAAATGGTTGAATACAAGGCAGATTTTTATTAGGATACTGTAGTATCGCAAAAAAATCTAACGAAGTAGGCAGCCGTTTATCTGTTTAGCCTGGAAGTTGTTCCTTTTCATTAACATTCGATTTCACAATTTTTTGATTTCAAGCGATCTGACAAAGATTTTTAAGCGAACTCAGGTTTTAAGCGCGTTTAAACGTTTATAAACGTTTAGGTTGGTTATCAACATTTTAATTGGGGCGATTTACTGGATTTCGAAAGCACTATTTAAGACAAAACAGGGAAATAGCGTCTAGGTTAGCCAACAAACCAGAACCATATTTGACATCGAAAATGGCAAAAACGTCTAGATTGATCGACGAAGCAAAAAAAAGTGATTGGAGTGTAAAATTTTATAAATCGAAAATTCTGAATAATGAAGCGGTTTTTGCGGCTAAAATCGTAAAAAAGGGTAAAGCAACGCTCCGGGGCCTCCAGCCCGCCTCCGGTTTAAAAATACAAAATCGATTTTTGCCAGAAGAATTTTAAGCGCGTTTAAACGTTTATAAACGTTTAGGTTGGTTATCAATAATTGACACAAGATTTTGGTAGGTCTATGATCGTACAAAAGTTACCTCTGCAATTTGTGAAAACGTGACCTATAAATTGCGAAGAAAGTTCGATTCAAACGAAACAGGGATACACGTAAATCGCTAGGTTTTAGTGGTAAATATTTGTTGATAACGATTTTTGGTTAGCGCTGTTGCGTGAGGGACAGCAGCGAAAAACCTTGAAACTTGTTTTCTCAACTGACGGCTGCGGCAATGCGACCTTGGGAGCACTTGCAAGCGCCTGACAGTTGCAAAACAAGTGAACAAATTTGTAGCGAATGGCCCGACGGCGGCTTATACATTTTGCTAATAGCACGTTAAGCCGCCGGCACGCCCAAAAGGTTAAGCTCCGTTTATAATTGCAGCGAAATCGGCTGCTTTCAGGGAAGCGCCGCCTATTAATCCGCCGTCTACGTCTGGTTTTGCGAAAATTTCCGCCGCATTTTCCGGCTTAACCGATCCGCCGTACAAAATGCGAACGCTTTCGGCTACATTACTTCCGTACTTTTTACGAACAGTTTCACGGATAAACTCGTGCATTTCTTGAGCTTGCTCTGGACTAGCAGTTTCTCCGGTTCCGATAGCCCAAACCGGCTCGTAAGCGAGAACGATGTTTTCCCAGTGTGCCGCTTCGGTGAAAAAGATGCCGTCGAGTAATTGTTGTTCGACGATGTTAAAATGATTGTTGCTCTGACGGTCTTTTAACTCTTCACCAAAACAGAAAATTACCGTCATATCGTGCTTTAAAGCGGTTGCCACTTTCGAAGCGATAATGCTGTCGGTTTCATTAAAATAGGCCCGGCGCTCCGAATGTCCTAAAATTAAAGTCTTAACACCAATGCTTTTGAGCATGTCGGCCGAAATCTCACCAGTAAAGGCGCCACCTTCGGCTTGGTGCATGTTTTGTGCTGCTACGTAAATATTGGTATATTCTAAATGCTCGACTGCGGCAGCCAAATTTACGAATGTAGGCGCCACAATAATTTGCACCTCTTTATCTTGCGGAACTGCGGCGATTAGATCGTTCAACAAATCTTCTGTTTCCTCAGCATTTTTGTGCATTTTCCAGTTACCCGCAACAATTTTAGTTCTCATGATTTTAATTTGGTTAGTGTGTTGTTCATTGCTTCAAAGTCTTTTTCGATAGCGCGGTACGTAATAATTTTACCGTTTTTATCGATAATGATGTAGCGCGGAATCCAATCGATGTCGAGCGCTTGACCAAAAATACCTTTCATACCGTCGGGCGACCAATACTGGCTGCCTTTTAATTCGTGACGTGCGATACCATCGAGCCATTTTTCAAGGCTCTTATCGAACGAAATAAAAACAAAATTTACGTCGGGATGTGCCGCTTGCATTTTTTTCAAGTCGGGCATAGCTTTAACACAATCGCTGCACCACGACGCCCAACATTCGATAACCGTTACTTTTCCTTTTGCGCGATTGAGCACATCTTGAAAGGCGATATCGGTATTGTTTTCGGTTTTCAAAGTAATCTTCAACGCTTCTTCTTTGAAATTGGTGCGTTGTGCGTTTCCGCAGGCTGTAATCACTAAAAGCAAGACCAGCGAAGGAATGAACTTTTTCATTATTTGAATTTTTTATCGGTTTCAGAAATTACTTTTTCGAGCGCTTTCGCAGAAAATTGGTTGTCGTTTATCCCGTCAAAGAAAATGTATTCGTTTCCGTTCCAGAGGTATTTAACGCCGGGCGTGTCGCGACCTTGACCGAGTAATTTCCAAAATGGAATGATTTCAATGATTTTATACGGATATTCGGCGCCGGCGTATTCGAAGAAGGTTGGAATTAAGTCGGCTTCTTCGTTCATGAATACGATGCGAATGTCTGGGAAGTTTTTATTTTTCTTTTTCAAGTTCGTTAAATCGCGAGCCGCATCTTTACAATGCTCACAGCCAGGAACAAACAAGCAAAATAGTTTTTTACCGCTGTCGATGTCTCGGAAATACGAGGCATAGCCCGATTTTTTTGCTGCAGGAGCTTTTGGTTTTTCGGCAACTGCTACGGTATCTTTTACTTTAGCAGCTGTTTTAATGGTATCGGCATTTACTGGCACAGTTTCAGCGGGCAAGACCGGATTGTCAACTGTAAGCGTGTCAGCCGCTTGATTTTCTTGATTTTCTACAGCAATGGGTTGAATGGGCGCGAGCATAAATAGGGCAAGGATGCTTGCTAATACCAGACTGCACAAATACCAAAAGTTATCCTGACGCTCATTTCGTACAGGTGTGATTTTATAGACTACCGCGAGTAAAATGACTGCAACCACATTTTTGATGATGGCTTCGATGGGCGTCATTGGGATTAATTCGCCAAAACAACCGCAATTTCCTGCATTTCCGCCACTTCCAAAAGTTTCAATCGATAGGTGAATGATGAAAACGAGCAGTAGTAAAATGGTTGCGGGTAGTACCAAAATGCGCAGTAATCGGCGTTGGAGTAGTAGTAAACCTAAACCAAGTTCGATACCAATGAGGATACGTGAAAAGAAAGGTGCTAGTTGTTCGGAAAAGCCGAGCGGATATAACTGCTTGACCTCGAATGTAGAAATAGCAAAATAGGGTGAAGGATAGAGTTTTGCGATTGCCGACACTATAAAAAGTGCAGACACCAGAATTCGGATAAAAAAACTGAGATTGTGTTTTGTTGATTCAGTCATAAAATCAATTTTTCAAATGTACGTCGATTGTAAATATGCTTGTGTTAACGCTTTGTTATTCGCCGAATTTCGCGAGAATCAGTGCAAAAACGGCATAGTTAATCATGTCTTGGTAATTGGCTTCGATACCTTCGGAAACTAAGGTTTTGCCGGCATTGTCTTCGATTTGCTTCACGCGAAGTAACTTTTGCAAGATTAAATCGGTTAACGAACTGATACGCATTTCGCGCCAAGCCTCGCCGTAATCGTGGTTTTTAGCGAGCATGAGTTCTTTGGTTTCGGCAATTTTTTGATCGTAGTAGCGAATAGCATCCGACGGTTGTAGATCGGGCTGATCGGCAACTCCTAATTCGCACTGAATTAAGGCCATAGCTGCGTAATTGATGATACCGATGAATTCGCCGTTTGCATCTTCGTCGATTTTACGAACCGTATTTTGCTGCAAGCTTCGAATGCGTTGCGCCTTGATATAAATTTGGTCGGTTAACGACGGCAAGCGCAAAATACGCCAAGCGGCACCGTAATCGGTTAGTTTTTTGGCATACAAATCGCGGCAAAAGGCGATGATCTGGTCGTACTGCGCAGAGGTTGTGCTCATGAACTTCTTATCTTTGTTCGGAAAGTTTCAAAAGTACACATTTACGCGCATTTTTTCGACACGAGCTAAACGTATGACAATCAATTGTAAAGGAAAATTAATCGATTTTCACCGACCGAAAATCATGGGAATTGTGAATCTAACAACCGATTCGTTTTATTCGGGAAGTCGTTTTGCGGATTCGGGCGAAGCTATTTTACTAGAAACGGTAGCAAAAATGCTTGCCGACGGAGCCGATTTTATTGATATCGGCGCGTATTCGACACGTCCGGGTGCCGACGATGTGCCCTTGGAAGTTGAAAAACAGCGCGTGGTTGCTGCCGTTGCGACATTGTGTAGTGAGTTTCCGGATCTATTGATTTCGGTAGATACATTTCGCGCGGCCGTTGCCGATGCAGCCCTTGCGGAAGGCGCGGCCTTGATTAACGATGTGACGGCTGGTTTGGGAGATAACGATATGTTTCATGTGGTTGCCAATCAGCAAGTTCCGTACATTATGATGCACATGCGCGGCACACCAAAAACGATGACGCAGCTCAATCAATACAACGACTTGACGGGTGAAATTTTGCTTTATTTTTCGGAGCGTATTGCTGCGGCGCGCGCCTTAGGCATAAACGACTTGATTTTGGATCCGGGTTTTGGATTTGCGAAAAACATCGAACAGAATTTTGCGTTATTGCGCCATTTTGCCGACTTCAAGATAGCCGGTTTGCCTTTGTTGGCGGGCATTTCGAGAAAATCGATGATATACAAGACACTGGAAACCACGGCCGAGCACGCACTAAACGGAACCACATTTTTGCATGCTTTTGCGTTACAGGGCGGCGCGAATATTTTACGGGTGCACGATGTGAAGGAGGCAGTAGAGGCGGTAAGGTTGTTTGAGAAATTTTCAGCCGCTCATTAGTTATTTATAACCTGTAGGTTGTTATCACACCTAGTTTAGGAAAAGCGCGACTTCTTTCCTTATATTTTTTTAATATTTATTTTTTGTCTAGGCTTTCCTTGTTATCTATTGTTTATATACTTTTAATCTGCAATATACTAAATACAGATGTTTAATAAACAGTCACTTCGCTTTCTGGTGCTTTTTTTCGTTATTCAAAATTTGCAAGCTCAAATCTACACTTTTAACACTGTGGTAGAATTATCTGAACAGCTAGGTAAAAGTAAAGCAAAAAAAACTACTTGTTTTTACAATACTGCGAATAGCGGTTATTATTTCGAAGTGATTGGCGATGACAAAAACAATGTAATTTCGGCGAGTTTAGCTGATAGAAAATCAAACAAGTATTTCAACTTTATTGAAATTGATAAAATTGATTTAGAAAAATTTCCAGCAATATCTTGGCTAAAATTTAATGAGGCAACTTTAATTAAGAATTTTAGTAATGAAAAGTCTAATGATGAATTTTTAAAGGATTATGCTAATAATTTTAAAAAGACCTACAAAAGAACGTACGAGATTGTAAAAGGAAATACGGGCGTTGACACCTTGAAAGTACTTACTGTTGTTGAAAGCGAAAAGAAAAATCCGAAGCGAGGCTTTAATGCTGTTTTTTTATTTGTTAAATCGGAAGTCGATAATTGGTCGATTGTTGATCAGCAGACGTCTGACAACTTAGGTTATTATGTGCCCATAGAACTTCCTTACCCTATTCAGGTTTTAAGTTACGACGTGCTTTCTTTTGCTCAAAACGAAAGGTATGCGGGAACTGTAAAGACCACGTATAATATCAATCAAAGGTTCACTGTCAACAAACAGAACAAGAATAATTGATAGTTGTTCTTAGATCACTTCTTAAAGCAGGTTGATGATGGCATTGTAAATCCTGCCACGAGAGGCGGTATTTCGCAAAGATTTAAAAAATAGCTGATTACGATTAACCTCAAAGTCGACATACTTGCGTACAATGTTTTTCAATTTAATTTTTAGAAGCTATTCCCGCTTTTCGCTATAGTCCTCAAAAAATACGCTGTTTTCACACGCACTGCGGCAGGCTTCTCGCGTCGCCGCCACAGTTGCGGTTCAAACAAGCGTCTTTTTCTCCGGGCTGCCGCTTCACTCGGGGCTAGGAAATACGTTACCGACAAGTAGTCGAAAAAATACCTATAAGTAGGTAGTTTTGGGTGGTTGCAACTGTTTACTTTAGCAAAATAAGCCCAATTGCGAACGCTGCTTATTTTGAAACGCATTTTTTGGAGATTTTACGATTAAAGCAGCTTTGTTGTTGCGTAATATAACAGAGATTGAGGTTACGTTTTAGATTGTAAATTTTGAAATGCCAAATACAAATTTAACATATCGAAAAAACGAAAGTTTATAAAAGTTTCGAAGGCGAAGAAAAGGGACTTGTTTCCAGTATTTACGCGTGTTTTCGCGAATAGCGTGCTTAGATGAGAGAGGAGAACTTTCGTATATTTGGGAGTTACAAGCAACTTTAAATGACAAGACGACAATAAATTTAACAACTAAAATCAACAGACATGAGAATTTCAGTTTTTCTTGACGGTGCAAATTTCTTTTTTATGCAACGTTCTAAACTTGGTTGGTTCGCAGACCCCAAAAGACTTCTAGACTATATTGCAACCAAAGGCGACATTAATGAAGCCTTTTATTACATTGGACAAGATGCTCCTCCAGAAGCAAGACAACAAGCATTTTTAGACGCATTACCTTCAATGGGTTACTCTTTAGTTTCAAAACAAATCAAAACTATTTATGACACTAAAACAGGGACAACTAAAAAAAAGGCAAATCTTGACATTGAAATAGTTTTAGACATGTTCAACACTATAGACCACTATGACATGGCAGTTTTAATTAGTGGTGACGGAGATTTTGAAAGAGCATTAACACTTTTAAGAGCAAGGGGTAAACAATTATTAGTAATCGCAACAGAAGGTTTTATCGCAAGGGAATTAAGGAGTGTTGCAGGCAGACATTATATTGACATGCAAGACATTAAAGCAGATATAGAAAGAGTGAGACCATAGAAAAGCTGCTTGTAACACGGGTTTTGCGTCAGGCGGGGTGACTTGCAAACTTGAAGCTTTGTGCTTCTAATCAAGTTCAGTGCAAGTTGATAGTTTAGTGCTCCGAAACCCGCCCGAAAGCAAATTCCTAAACCGTTGGCAGCAATATTACGAACGACACAGAATAGACTAACGGAATGAAAATAGACATTCATACACATACAAGGAAAGTAAAGTCTGGTGACGCACCAACTAGAAATATTGAAACAGATAGGTTTGTTGAAATTATTAACGACACTGAAGTCAATATTTTAGCAATTACCAACCATAATCATTTTGACGCAAAACAATATGAAGACTTCAGAAACGGAGTTGAAAACCACTGTCAAATATGGCCTGGAATTGAGCTTGATATTTTTGAAAATGAGAAAAGGGCTCATTTAATTGTTATATGTAATCCTAAAAATTACCAACAATTTGACAAAGTAGTAAGTGAAATACTAAATGGGAAAAATCCTGACACTTTTACAATTTCGATAAAGGAAACAGTTGACAAATTTGATAAGTTAGATTGTATTTACATTGCACATTATTTTGTAAAAAAACCAAATCTAGGAGACGAAGAAATTGAAATTTTGACGAATTTAGTTTCAAATCCAAAACGTATATTGAAAGAAGCTAGTAATTCTATTTCAGCGGGTATATATATTAGTCATGGACACAATTCTATTTATGGTTCTGATGTTCACAATTGGGATGATTATATTAAACATTCACAAGAATTGCCGGAACTAAGGCTTCCGGTAAGTGGCTGGTTTTTTTGAACAGGTTAAAAATAGAGTTAAATTAACCTTTTAAAAGAAAAACAGTATGAAGACATCAAAATTTTCAGAGGAACAGATTATTTCGATCTTAAAGGA
>NZ_JAIXYH010000043.1 GCF_027490375.1 Flavobacterium sp. | reverse complement strand
TTACGGATTTCCCGTAATGCTATGTCGATTTTTTTCGGGAACTTCGCCCGAAACGGGAAGGGGAAAACGGGTTAATCCCAACGAAAAAAAAACGAAACACGGTTACGGAAAAACCGCATATTTTTAAAAAAATTTCGCTGTAATTTAGCAGCTTCTTGCGTCGAGCACTATGTTCCCTTAGCGATTGGACGAAAACCCTTGTTGCTGAAAGCCGCTGCAAAAGCCAAGTGATTACGGCGACCTCAGAAGCCGAAAGAACTTGAGCTTTTGCCGAATTTTGGCGACAAGGTTGTAGGGAAAGCGCGACGGCGTCGGAGGCACGACCCGCCGGAAGGGCCAAAAAAACAACAGACATCCATATTTTATGACGATACTTACATTATTGGGCGTACTTGCCGTTTTACTATCGCTGGTTTTGCTGTATTTGCAACTCAGACCGAAAAGCGAAACGAAAATTGACGAACGTTTTCAACAGTTTGAACAAAAATTAAATCAGACAGAACAAGTTATTCGCGAGGAATTTCGGGCAAACCGCCAAGAAGCTGCGCAAGTTGCCGCCACTGCACGTACCGAAACGAACGAACGCTTGGATAAATTTTCGCTGCGCATAGACGAGAACAATACCGCGAACCGTGAAGCACAACAACGCGCACTACAGCAATTTGCTGACAGCCAAAAACTTAAATTCGATGAATTGCTGCTCGTGCAAGAAAAACTGGTGAAAGACACAGTGGTACAACTCGAGAAAGTGCGATACAGTTTGGAAGAAAAACTGACCGAAATTACCCGACACAACTTGGCCGACCAGGAGAAGATGCGCGAATCTATTGGTTTGGTTTTCAAAGAGTTTAGAGAGAGTTTTGATAAAAACGTAGCCTCGTTTAACGAACTGCAACGCGAGAAATTCGGTCAGCTTGAGCAAAAGCAAACGGAACTGATTGTGGGTACCGAAAAGAAGCTGGAAGAAATGCGGTTGACGGTTGACGAAAAGCTTACCAAAACATTAAGTGATCGTTTAGGAGAAAGTTTTGAAACAGTTGGAAAACAATTAATTGAAGTTCAGAAAGGATTGGGTGAAATGCAAACCATTGCCACCGATGTTGGCGGTCTGAAAAAGGTTTTGAGCAACGTAAAATTACGCGGTGGCGTTGGCGAAGTGCAGTTAGCGATGATCCTGGAACAAATTTTAGCACCATCGCAATACGACTCGAACGTGAGAACAAAATCGGGTAGCAACGAACCGGTGGAATTTGCGATAAAACTGCCCGGAAGAACCGAAGACGAAAACGGATTTGTGTACCTGCCAATCGATGCGAAATTTCCGAAAGATGCCTACGAACACCTGCTTGCCGCCTACGAAAACGGCGATATAGAAGAGGTTGAAGTGGCGACAAAAAACTTAGAAACCACCATTAAAAAAATGGCAAAAGATATACGCGACAAGTATCTCGATCCGCCGAAAACAACCGATTTCGCGATTATGTTTTTACCGTTTGAGAGCATTTATGCCGAGGTAATTCGCCGAAGCGGTTTAGTAGACCAGCTCCGAGACGAGTTTAATGTAACCGTTGCCGGTCCCACCACTTTAGTGGCCTTGCTCAACAGTTTGCAAATGGGCTTCCGTACGCTTGCTATCCAAAAACGAAGCAGCGAAGTTTGGAAGGTGCTGAGCGAAGTGAAACGCGAGTTTACAACTTTTGGCGATTTACTTAATAAAGCAAAAAACAACATTACCACGGGATTGGGTCAGTTAGATACCGTTTTGACGACCCGCAGCAACCAAATTGAACGCAAATTGCGCAATGTGGAGAGTTTGCCGTTGGGTTCGGAACAATCGCCGTTAAAAGCATTGGATTTAGACGCAGACGACGCGTCGAAAACCGATTAACCGAAGTACGAACACAACGTTAATTTGTACCCATATTTTTAAATTTAGCGATACCTTCGCATAGATTACAAACCACTATTGAAATGAAAAAACAACTTTTGAGCGGGATTATTACCGTTTTCGCAGTGGGCATAAGTGCGGCACAAACGCCCTTTAGCCTACCTCCACTGCCCTACGACGTTGCGGCTTTGGAACCTTATATTGATTCGCAAACCATGACTATTCACCACGATAAACACCACCAAGCCTACGTCACGAATCTGAACAAAGCGGTGGCAGCCGAAAATTTAGGTGCATTGAAGTTGGAAGACTTATTGAAATCGGTTTCAAAATATTCGGATGCGGTGCGAAACAATGCCGGCGGACATTACAACCACAGTTTGTTCTGGACGATTTTAACGCCAAATAAAGGCACACAACCGTCGAGCCGATTACTTACCGCCATTAACGAACAACTCGGCGGTTTAGACAGTTTAAAGATTAAGATGGAAGCCGCTGCCACCAAACGTTTTGGCTCGGGTTGGGCGTGGTTGAGCGTAGATAGCAAGAAAAAGCTTTTTATTAGTTCGACGCCTAATCAGGATAATCCGTTGATGGATGTGGTCGACCAAAAAGGAACGCCCATTTTAGGGATAGACGTTTGGGAACACGCGTATTATTTGAAGTATCAGAACAAGCGTCCGGATTACTTGAAAGCCATTTGGAACGTCATCAACTGGGATGAAGTGAGTAAACTATACGATGTGGCCGCACCTAAAGGAAAGTTCGACGATTGGCCGCAGATTAAAGATTTCCACAAAACGATGAGCCAAACCTTTCATCCGAGCGAGGAAGGAAACTTAGAACCGTTGAAAACCCGCAGTGGCGAACTGGTTTTAAAAGCCGAAGCGCTGGCTAAAAATCCGATTCCGGCACCATTTGATAAAAAAGAAGTGAAAAAAGCGGTAGCCGATTTGGTGAAAGGAAGTAAGAAACTCAACAAATTGGTGAAATCGAAAGCAGCTGATGCCACCTTAACGAAAGAAATTGCGGCATTACACGACGTTTTCCATACCATCGTTGGATTGTGCAGTTCGGAAGATGCGCATTAAAAGCAAGTTCGAAATTCAGTAAAACAAAAAATCCCGATTCCAAAAGCAATCGGGATTTTTTTATAAAAACATTTAAAACAATTAACTCAAAGCTTTTTGAACTTGGTCGGCTGCTTCTTGGAATTGTACTGCCGAAAGGATTGGCATTCCAGAGTTGTCAATCATTTCCTTCGCTAATTCGGCATTGGTACCTTGTAAACGAACAATGATTGGCACTTTAATGCTGTCGCCCATATTTTTATAGGCATCGATTACCCCTTGCGCTACACGGTCGCAACGAACAATTCCACCAAAGATATTGATCAAAATTGCTTTTACATTTGGATCGCGAAGGATGATGCGGAATGCTAGCTCAACGCGTTTTGCATCGGCTGTACCACCTACGTCAAGGAAGTTTGCAGGTTCAAAACCGGCGTACTTAATTAAATCCATGGTGGCCATAGCTAAACCAGCGCCGTTCACCATACAACCTACGGTTCCGTCGAGGTCAACGTAATTCAAACCTGCAGCTTTAGCTTCTACTTCGATCGGATTTTCTTCGCGAACGTCGCGTAATTCAGCCAAGTTCGGGTGACGATACAAGGCATTGTCGTCGAGATTTACTTTGGCATCAACTGCAATAATTTTATTGTCGGATGTTTTCAAAACCGGGTTGATTTCAAACATCGATGCATCAGAACCGATATAGGCATTGTACAAAGCCTGAACGAAGTTTACCATTTCTTTGAAAGCAGTTCCAGACAAGCCTAGGTTAAAGGCAATCTGTCGTGCTTGAAACGCTTGTAATCCGTATGCTGGGTCGATTTCTTCGGTGAAGATTAAATGTGGTGTGTGTTCAGCCACTTCTTCGATATCCATACCGCCTTCGGTAGAGTACATAATCATGTTACGGCCTTTGCTGCGGTTAAGCAAAACCGACATATAGAATTCTTTAGTTTCGCTTTCGCCTGGGTAGTACACGTCTTCTGCGATAAGCACTTTGTGTACGCGCTTTCCTTCAGGTGGTGTTTGTGGCGTGATGAGGCTCATTCCGATGATTTGTTCGGCGAGCTCTTCTACTTGTTGCAGGTTTTTGGCTAATTTAACGCCACCGCCTTTTCCGCGGCCTCCGGCGTGAATTTGCGCTTTAATAACGTGCCATCCTGTACCTGTTTCAGCAGTTAATTGTTTCGCAACTGCCACAGCCTCAACCGGATTGTTTGCTACGTAACCGCGTTGTACTTTAACTCCGTACGATGCGAGAATTTCTTTCCCTTGGTATTCGTGAATGTCCATATATTGCTTTTAATGGGTATGAAGTGTCGCAAAAGTAAGGATTAAGTTTTTAAAGTTAGAATAGTTTTAAAAGTTTTAAAACTCGGATCGTTGGAAACTTGATTTGTAACCCGATTGGCTGCTTGTATCGCGATAAATTGCTACAACTTCATCCCCAAAACAAAGTGTTCATTGCGTTCTGGATGATCGGTTTTTATTTGGGGGTGCCGGCGGTGCAATCGTAGCGCTTCGCAAACGTTTCGCAGAACCGCCGTCGCGCCATTCGCTGTATCTTTTTTGCTTTAGCAGTAGTGGAAACTCCATAGCGCAAAAAAGTATGCCGCTGCTGTCGCTCACCCGGAAAAAAATGGAAAAAATGGAAAAAATGGAAAAAATGGAAAAAGAAAAATTGGCCTTCGACAAGCTCAGGCTCCGACGAATTACGGATTAGGTTATGCAAAACGATACGTGAAGTGGTGAACGTTACGAAGTCTTAATACTCAAGTCTTAATACAAAAATCTCCATTAGCCTTCGACAGGCTCAGGCACCAACCTTCGAAAGGCTCAGGCACCAACGATACATGGGTTAGGTTGGGAAGATGATACGTAAAAGGGTGAACGTCACGATCCCGATAGTTATCGGGACTATTTTCTAGCTTCTATCCCGATAGCCATCGGGACTAGCTTCTCCAAAACGATAC
>NZ_JAIXYH010000020.1 GCF_027490375.1 Flavobacterium sp. | reverse complement strand
ATTGTCACTAAATCGACGTGCGCGCCGCTCCTCTGTAGTCATTTTGAATTGAGCCCTTGTTGCCATTTTTAATCGATATTAAATTAATAAATGTGGTCAACGTATTTCAGGCATTGACAAGACATCGTGACGTTCACCATTTTACGTATCGTTTTGCCCAGCCTAACCCCAAATTCGTTGGTGCCTAAGTTTGTCGATGGCGCATCTTTCACTTTTTTTCACTTTTTTCCCTTCTTTCGCTTCTTTTCATTTTTTCCATTTTTTCCATTTTTCCCTTTCGTAGCATTTCCGCGCGAACGGGTGGAGCGGCATCCTTTGGGCGCTACGGCATTTCCACTACAGTTTTGGCCCAAAGATATAGCGGAACACGTGACGGCTTGCACCTCTGTTGCGCAGCGACGACTCGTTTGCCGGCGCGCCCAAAAAACTAAAAACAAGACTGTGAATTTTACCTAAAAGCGTCGTTGAAAACAAAAGAAGCTTAATTTCGCAACTATGAAGCCGACTTTTAGCTACTGGGAAAAGGAGACGTTTTTGAAGCGCTACGACTATGTAATCGTGGGTTCTGGGATCGTTGGTTTATTTGCTGCGCTGAAGCTCCGAGATGCGCATCCGAACGCATCGATTGCGATACTTGAAAAAGGCATTTTACCCGAAGGCGCAAGCACAAAAAATGCTGGATTTGCCTGCTTTGGCAGCAGTAGCGAATTGCTCGACGACTTAAACACCTCGAACGAAGAAGCTGTTATTGAACTTGTTAGCAAACGAAAAGAAGGCTTAAACCTACTTCGCAAAACTCTGGGCGACAGCGCAATAAACTACGAGCCGTTTGGTGGTTATGAAGTATTTCTTGAAAAAGACGAATCGCTTTTTAACACCTGTTTGATGCGTCTCGACTATCTGAACGAACTGCTACATCCCGTTTTTAAAGGAGCGGTATTCTCAAAAGTTATCGATCGATTTAACTTTTCCAACACTAAAGAATACCTGATTTACAATCAGTTCGAAGGACAATTACACACGGGTAAAATGATGCAGGCGCTCTTGCAAAAAGTGCAGGCAGCAGGCGTAGTTATTTTTACAAAACAAAACGTAACAAATTATCACGAAAGCGGTTCTCACGTTAGTATTTCTACGGACGATTTCGAACTAGAATGCCACAAATTGTTATTCGCCACAAACGCATTTGCATCGCAGTTACTTCCCGTTGCCGTGACACCCGGACGCGCACAAGTTTTGGTAACTAAACCAATACCCAATCTCGACATTAAAGGTTCTTTTCACCTCGATCGGGGCTACTTTTACTTCCGGAACATCGAAAACCGCATTTTATTTGGCGGCGGAAGAAACCTGGCTTTCGAGGGCGAAACAACAACCGATTTCGGCACTACAAACCAAATTCAAAACCAACTAAAAACCTATTTAGAATCGGTAATTTTACCCAATACCCGCTTTGAAATCGACTATTCTTGGAGCGGAATCATGGGCTTAGGCGCAGAAAAGCGTCCGATTGTTCAACAACTAACTGAACGCACCTATTGCGGTGTGCGTCTAGGCGGCATGGGCGTAGCAATTGGCAGCTTAGTAGGAACCGAACTTGCAGCTTTAGTATGAAAAAACAAAACAAAACCACAGCAA
Source organism: Flavobacterium sp. (assembly GCF_027490375.1). GTDB lineage: Bacteria > Bacteroidota > Bacteroidia > Flavobacteriales > Flavobacteriaceae > Flavobacterium. The sequence goes on along the minus strand of NZ_JAIXYH010000020.1, from coordinate 19,342 downwards.
CGAAATCTACCCAAAAATTACCTTGGCATAAAAAGTTACTTCGGATTTTATGGAAGTCGGCTTTATACTTTTTTGCCATCTCCATCGGATTAGTCATTTTGTTTAAATGGGTTCCAGTGCCATTTACACCACTAATGATTACCCGAGCTTTTGAACAAAATAGCGCAGGAAAAGACATGGTTTGCATGCACGATTGGGTTCCGATTGAAGAGATATCGCCGAACATGCAACGCGCGGTTGTTGCAGCAGAAGACGGCACTTTTAAAACCCATCATGGTTTCGATTTTAGAGCTATGCGAATGGCGTACGAACACAACAAGAAAGGAAAGAAAATTAAAGGTGGTAGCACGATAAGTCAGCAGACAGCAAAAAATGTCTTTCTCTGGCAAGGAAGAAGCTATTTACGCAAAGGCTTAGAAGCTTATTTCACTTTTTTGATTGAACTGATTTGGGGTAAAGAGCGTATTATGGAAGTTTACTTGAACAGCATTGAAATGGGCGATGGCGTTTACGGCGTGCAAGCGGCGTCGAAGTACTGGTACCGCAAAGACGCTTCCAAACTTACCAAACGCGAAGCAGCGGGCATTGCAGCGATACTTCCAAACCCGAGAAAATATACTGCCACCAACTCATCTTCTTATATCGAACGGCGAAAAAGTAGAATCGTAAAACACATGCGCTATGTCGGAAATCTCGATTACTAAATCGCTTCTTACACTTTATTTGACATTTATTTTTGGCGCTGTTTTTGGGCAAGAATCGCGTAACGAAATTGGTTTTGTAACAGAAAACGATTTGTACACGAGTTCGGTATACGATCGATACTACACAAACGGCTTAGAGATTTATTTTATCAAACCCATTTCAGCCCGAAAAGCTGAGAAAAGACTGTTGGGTTTTCGCGCCGGACAATATTTGTATAATCCACAAACGCGAAATGCCGATAATTTATTGGTTAATGATCGTCCGTTTTGTGGTTTACTGTTTGGCGAAGCAAGTATTTCGCGGTACTACAAATCGGAAAACTACTTCAGGACCGAGTTTCAATTGGGTTTTATAGGTCCGAATTCGTTTGGAGAAGAAATGCAAGAAACCTTTCACAAGCTTTTCAATTTTAAAACCGTTCGCGGCTGGCAAAATCAAATTCACAATGCTTTACTAGCACAAATAAACGTATCGCATTATCTGGCATTTCCCGCATTTAAAAGTTCTCAATTTTCACTGGGTTGGCAAAACAAAATTCAAGTCGGCACTGTGATTAATGGCGTTACCTCGGGTTTAAATGCACGTATCGCCATTCATAAATTGCTTCCGATTTACGAAAGTAATTTATACCAAGCCTCGGCGGGAAAGCAAACACAGCCAAAACCTCGTGAACTCTATTTCTTTCTGAATCCAAACTTCAACTATCAATTTTACGACGCTACAATTCAGGGAAGCTTATTTAACGATTCGAGTCCGGTAACGTTCGATTTAATTCCGGTTCGCTTTGTATTTGAAGCGGGATTTAAATACCGATATAACCGTTTCAACGCACATTATACGTTTAATTACCGCAGTCAGGAAGTCGACAATAACGTAAATATGGCTTATTTTTACGGTTCCATCAAATTGGGATATTTGTTTTAATGGAAGCTGAAAAAGAACGTTGTGCTTGGTGTTTAAAGACACCGCTGTATCGCGACTACCACGACTTAGAATGGGGAAAACCCGTTCGCGACGATGCGAAAATGTTTGAATTTCTAATTCTGGAGACCTTTCAAGCCGGTTTAAGTTGGCTTACAATCTTGAATAAACGCGAGCATTTTAGAACTGCTTTTGATCAATTCGATGTGCAAAAAGTAGCCGCATACGAGCACGACAAGATTATGGAACTGCTCGAAAACCCGGCCATTATTCGCAACAAACTAAAAATTTATGCAGCGATAACCAATGCACAGGCTTACATCCGAGTTCAACAAGAGTTTGGTACGTTTTGCAACTACCTTTGGGGTTTTGTTAATCATAAACCTATTGAAAACGAATTTACTTCTTTAAAACAAATTCCGGCAAAAACAGCACTTTCAGATGCCATATCCAAAGATTTAAAAAGGCGTGGATTTAAATTTGTAGGATCAACCACCATTTACGCACATATGCAAGCTACCGGCATGGTAAACGACCATTTGCTGCAATGCGACTTCAGGTAAGTTTTACTTCTTCTTTTTTACGGAAAGCGCTACACCAATAAAAATCAAAGCGCCTGCCAAAAGCTTGTCTGTTGTTAACGCGTCTTTTCCCAAACCAATAGCGAAAATTGCTGCAAATACGGGCTGTAAATAAATGAAAACAGCAACAATAGTTGGTGATAATTTTCGCATGGTAACCAAATTCAATAAGTAGGTAAGATAGGTCGAACCTGCTATAATGAACACAATTTTCCACCAAATTGAAAAATCAAAAGCTGAAAATGGAACTTGCTGAAATTCGTTAAAGCCAAAAGGCAAAACCATCAGAAAACCAATTGTATAAATCCAACCAACAAAAGTGAATGCATTGTATTTATCCATTAACTTTTTCACGATAATCAGATAAAAACCATACGACAGCGCGTTGATGAAAACCAGTAAATTTCCCAAATTTTCGTTACTTCCAACGACAACTGCTTTCTTTCCAACAATTAGTAAAATAGTTCCTGCCAAACCTAAGATAATGCCAACCGATTTCACCAAATTTATACGTTCTTTCAGCAATATGGCCGAAAGTATCATAACAATTAAAGGTGTAGAAACCATAAGTACTGCGGCACTAATTGGTGAGGTGTAACTCAATCCCTTGAAAAAAGTAAGCATATTAAGCGCTACGCCAAAAAACGCAGCCGCAATAACAACGGGAATGTCTGCTTTACTCAGGTTTTCTCTCGGAATCTTACCAAAAAAACGCAATAAGAAAAATGTAATCCAAAACAACAAACAAGCACCTGCGACACGAATGAGTATAAAGCCAAACGGCTGAATATGCGCAGGCATTACATCTTTTGCAATTGTGAATGTAACTCCGTAGATAATCGACACCAATGTGGCGCCCGCTAAAGCCGCAACCCTACTCTGCATCAGGTCAGTTTATTTACCATTGCTGCAACCGTTGAGCTGCTGTTTCCGATATAAATATGCGAATCGATTACCAAAATCGGACGCGCTAAATAACTGTAATGAGTTACTAATAGCTGTTCGCTTTGTGCTTCGGTAAGATCTTTCGAACTTATCCCTGAAATCTTGAATTGTTGCGATCGTTTGTTAATAAGCGCTGTAAAACTACCCGCGAGCGCAGCCAGTTGCCGAACCTCTTCCAGACTTAGCGGACTTACCTTTACATCTCTGAAATTCAAATCTTTATGCTTGGGCAACAGCTGCATGATGCGTTTACAAGTGCTGCAAGTCGACAGATACAAAAACTCCATTTCTTTTTTGGGTAAAATTACGGATAAGAAACCGGATGCTAGATCAAAACATGCCGAATTTCGCGGTAATAAAAGGCTACAGAATCACAATTGTGAAAATCGAAAATCGGAAAATGACTAGAAATGCGATTAAAAATCAGTCAATTTGAACCAAAATATATACTTTTAACAATTATCTTCTACCTGATTTAAGACTTATGACCGATTTAGAACTCACGCTAGGAAACCGCAAAGTTTTGTATTCGTACTTGGTAAACTACACTGCGGAAGAACTCAACACTATTCCGCCGGGACAGTCAAACAACTTGATATGGAACATCGGTCATACCCTAGTTATTCAACAACTATTGGTCTACCAATTGTCTGGAAATAAATTACTTATTCCCTCAGAAATGGTTGGTTTATACAACAAAGGCACTGTTCCTACGGGCACAACTAGTGAAGCAGAAATCGAAACGATTAAATCGCTTGTGTGTAGCACCATCGAACAAACCAGCGCCGATTTACACGCGGGAAAATTCAGTAATTACATGCCGTATCAAACCCTATTAGGAATTCCGCTCGAAAAAGTAGAAGACGCGATTAAATTCAACAACTTCCACGAAGCTTTGCATTTGGCTTTCTGCTTGAAAATCAAAAAGGGATTGCGATAAACGGTTTGGCTTCTTCGTAGGAAATCAGAACTTCCTGCGGACCTTGCGCATACGAAGCAATTTCGTAAACGTTGTAATACAATAACAATCCGTCTTTTGTGAAGAAATACGTTTGCGGAAGCTGAAACTTTTCGGTTTCAAACATAAAACCGGCTTCATTTAAAGGAGTTGGATCCGCAATTTTATACACTTTCCGAAAGGCGGTTTCGGCAATTTTTAGAAATTCCGACGGATTAGTAATCAGATCCTTCTCCGAAATGCTCTTGCCACTTCCCGGATCAAACAGCAGCGAGCGTTTTCCCGAGTAGCCGTGTGCACCGCCGGTAAAGGTATAGTGGTCGATTTCCAGATTTAACAACGCATCCGATTCGTAACAAAAACGTCCGGTTATTTTCGCTTCCCAAGCCATCTTATCGCCAGGAAATTCGGCCGATACCTTATGGTACGTACCTATAAAATCGTTGGCAAGCTCTTGGTAATTTTTTGAGGTAAAAGGTGTTTCGCCGTAGTTTATAATCTCTTTCATTACCGATAGGATTTTCCGGTTTATCGAATCGGCAACTATAGGCTTATTCGAAGCAACAGGCAACGAAATTTCCACGCGAGCACCCTTGTTAGCTTCCGCTCCTTTCGAAGCGGCCGAAAACTGCTTTTGCTCAAACTTCAATTCATTGTCGCAAGAAATACAAAGCAGCGCCACCAGCAGCAAAATCAATCGATTCATAACACAGAAATTAAAATCTAAAGTTAAGAGATTTAATTCCGCGAAATAAAAAAATTACCTTTGCTTCGCAATAAAATGTTATGAAATTTAATACCAAAGTAATCCACGGAAATCAGCATCACGACCCAGCAACAGGCGCGGTCATGACGCCTGTTTATCAAACCTCAACTTTTGTTCAAACTTCGCCCGGTAAGCCGGTAAACGAATTCGAATACAGCCGAGCGTCAAATCCAACACGCTCAGCGCTCGAGAACGCTTTGGCAAGCATCGAAAACGGCGTGCGCGGTCTGGCTTTTTCATCAGGCTTAGCAGCAACCGACTGTATTTTACGCGGTTTAAAAGCCGGCGATGAAGTGATTGCATCCGACGATTTATACGGCGGAACGTTCCGACTCTTCTCGCGCATTTACAAAGATTCAGGCATTGTTTTTCACTTCTTGGATTTAAACGAAATTGGTGCCGTTCAGCAGTTAATTAACGATAATACTAAGTTGATTTGGCTCGAAACGCCTACCAATCCGTTGATGAAAATCACCGATATCGAAGCCGTTGCCAAATTAGCCAATGCACGGAAAATCCTATTTGCTGTAGACAATACTTTTGCCACGCCTTATCTTCAAAAACCGCTCGATTTAGGCGCAGACATCGTGATGCATTCCGCAACAAAATACTTGGGCGGACACTCCGATGTTATTGCCGGCGCACTCGTAGTTAAAGACGCCGCCTTAGGAGAACAACTTCACTTTCAGCAATTTGCAACTGGAGCAACCTTAGGACCCATGGATTCGTACTTGGTATTGCGCGGAATCAAAACTCTGCATTTACGCGTTCAAAGGCACAGCGAAAACGGACGAAAAGTTGCCGATTACCTGACGCAACATCCAGCTGTAGCCAATGTGTATTATCCTGGTTTGAAAACACATCCCAATCACGAAATTGCCGCAAAGCAAATGAGCGATTTCGGAGGCATGGTTTCGTTCACGTTTAAATCGGCACAAAAAGCCGATGCGATTAGCTTTCTTGAAAAACTGAAGGTTTTTACGTTGGCCGAGAGCTTGGGCGGCGTTGAATCTTTGGCAAATCATCCCGCTTTAATGACGCACGCATCGATTCCTGAAGAAAAACGCAAAGCCATTGGCATCACCGACGATCTGGTGCGACTAAGCGTAGGCGTTGAAGATATCGACGATTTACTCGCCGATTTAGAGCAAGCATTTCAGTAAGATTTGAGACATTTTTAGGGCGGCAAACGCGCTTTCGCTCAAACCTGAATTTGATTTAAAATTGCAGTCAGAAAACATTTAAATGGTTGAATACAAGTCGCACTTTATATGGGATACTGTAGTATCGCAAATAAATGCAACGAAGTAAGCGACCGTTTAAATGTTTAGCACCAAGGTTTTTAAAATAAATGATATTTTGAAATAAATCGAACCGTTTTACGACGTAGCGATCTGACAAAAATTTTTAATCAAATTCAGGTTAATAGTCCTCGCCCATCCAAACACAAAAAATCCCAACCAAACGGGCTTCTTACAGTCGCCGTTTCGTTGGTTTTTTTGTTATCTGTCTGTGCTGCGGGCTAATCCGCTCTATCGCTGCCGCAAAATCGTTACCGAAATGAGTGTTCAAATTTTTTGCCTAGTCAATGTAATAAATATATCCTACATTGAACCACACCAACCAATCGTTTGCTTTATTTTCTTTGTAAATGTCTGGGTTCGGATTTAAACCATCAACCCAATTACTGAAATAGTATTGAAAACGTAAATCCACCAATAAATCGGATAAGGGTGCCAATTTATAACGCGTTCCGATACTACTCACAACAGACCAAGTGCTCTCTGGATCATTTGAAAAACCGTTTGGCTTTCCATCTGATGGAGTTAAGTATTTTGGGAACGTTGTTTGCTCCAATCCTAATGGTCCGAGCGTTGATTTAGCCGATGGGTTAAAATAATTGTAGTGTGCTCCTAAACTCACAAACGGACCGAAACTTCCTACAGTTGCAGTAAAATCTCGAATACTCCATGGATAATACTCTAGCTGCATTCCCGCTGATATTGTTGACGCCGAGCCATATTGCGCGCGTAGCTGTTGAACACCAAGAGAACCATTGTCGCGATCTACCCATTGCCCAAAGTGCTCTAATTTTGTGTAGCTATAGGAAAGTTCTGTGCGCAATTTAAAGTGATCGTTCCAATACGTTTCGGGTGTATAACAGCTACAGCCCGCCGAGTAGGAAAAGTTCAAATAATGAACAATGCCTATTCCAAAGCCTGTATTCCCCACATTGGTGTCAAAATCGTAGCGCTCGCCGTAATCCGACTGCATGGCAACCGGACCCATGATTAATCCGACCTCGGATGATAAATCAAACTGAGCGACTGAGAGGCTGGGAAAACCTATCGCAAAAAGCAGCGCCAAAAGCGTTTTCTTAAGCATTGGGACGATAATTCTTTCTAATTGTGACAAATATATAAAACAAGCTTCGACTTAGCCAATAAATATGTTAGCATAACTTCAATAAATACGTAAGATTAACACGAACGGATTTGAAAAAGAAGTGCTTCTGCAAAAAGCTTGTGCGCCTTAACGAAAAAATATGATTGTCGTTTTCATTAAAATGTATATTTGTGGCTGCAAACGAAAACGTTTTCTTAAAAGCGAAAAAACTAATTTTTTATGTCAAAAAGCATCGAATCATTTGTTGAATCTGTTGCGAAACGGAATCCAAATGAGCCTGAGTTTTTACAGGCAGTTCACGAAGTTGCGGAAACAGTAATTCCGTTTATTGAACAAAACGAAAAATATCAAAACAAAATGCTGTTAGAACGTATGGTCGAAGCCGAGCGAATCATCCAATTTCGCGTGGTTTGGCAAGACGATCAAGGCAATACTCAAGTAAATCGCGGCTACCGCATTCAAATGAATTCGGCAATCGGCCCGTACAAAGGAGGAATTCGTTTCCATCCATCGGTAAACTTATCCATCCTTAAATTTTTAGCTTTCGAACAAACGTTCAAAAACAGCCTTACTACCCTGCCTATGGGCGGCGGAAAAGGTGGTGCTGATTTCGATCCGAAAGGAAAATCAGACAACGAAATCATGCGTTTTTGTCAAGCGTTCATGACCGAACTCTCTAAGCATATCGGTGCAGATACCGACGTGCCTGCAGGAGATATCGGTGTTGGCGGACGTGAAGTGGGTTACATGTTTGGCCAATACAAACGCCTTCGCAACGAATTTACTGGTGTTTTAACGGGCAAAGGAATTTCTTTCGGCGGTTCGTTAATCCGTCCGGAAGCAACCGGTTACGGCGACGTATATTTCGCGCAAAGCATGTTGCAAACTAAAGGAGAGAGCTTTGCCGGAAAAACCGTAGTAGTTTCAGGTTCTGGAAACGTAGCTCAATACGCTTGTCAGAAGGCAACACAACTCGGCGGAAAAGTAGTTACGCTTTCTGATTCAGGAGGTTACATCTACGACGAAGCAGGTATCGATGCCGAAAAATTGGCTTACGTGATGGAAATCAAAAACGTAAACTACGGCCGTATCAGCGATTACTTAAAGAAATATCCAAATGCAACTTATGTGGCTGGTAAACGCCCGTGGGAAGTGAAATGCGATGTGGCACTACCTTGCGCAACTCAAAACGAACTCAATGAAGCAGAGGCAATAATGTTGGTAGAAAACGGCTGTATTTGCGTAGCCGAAGGTGCTAACATGCCATCAACACCAGAAGCCGTTGCTGTTTTCCAAAAAGCAAAAATTTTGTTTGCTCCAGGTAAAGCTTCGAATGCGGGTGGTGTTGCTACTTCTGGTTTAGAAATGTCGCAAAATTCACTTCGTTTAAGTTGGACTTCCGAAGAAGTAGACGAACGTCTAAAAAATATTATGCTTAACATTCACGCGGCCTGTGTAAAATATGGCTCAGATGGATCCGGTTATGTGGATTACGTTAAAGGCGCGAACATTGCTGGCTTCGTAAAAGTTGCCGATGCGATGCTCGGACAAGGCGTAGTGTAAGCAGATTATTAATTCAAGTTGAAAAAACCTCGATGATGAAATTCGCCGGGGTTTTTTTATTAGTTTCGATCAAAAGTAAGTGATACTCATTGCTTCTTCGCTGCCAAATACACCCCACTCAGAACCACAGCCGCACCCAACAACTGAATAAGCGTTAACGATTCGCCGTCGAACAAACCCCAACAAAAAGCAACTACCGGAATTAAATACGTTACCGAAGTAGCAAATACAGGCGAGGAGATTTGTATCAGTTTAAAGAAAACAATATTGGCCAAACCGGTTCCAACGATGCCTAAAATGGCTACGAAAAAAAGAGCGTTTAGCACACTTTCATCGCTAATGTTTGCATGAATTCCGGTGCAAGCCAAAACTATTGAGGCCGGCACTAACATTACCGCAAAATTCCCTACAGTAATCGTAAACGGTGGAATATCGCTCAAGAATTTATTGATTAAATTTACGTTGATCGCGTAACATATAGATGCTATAACGATGAAGGCTGCAAATCTATAGTCTTGTTCCGGATGGTTCGCGGCACCATTCAAGATCAAAATCAAACTGCCCGACAAACCAATAACTACACCCAGCATTTGCCTGCGCACAAAAGTGGCCCCAAATCCAATTATACCAATAATAAACGTATTAAGTGGTGTAAGCGAATTGAGCACGGCACTAACGGTACTGCTGATGTAAACTTGTGCAGTGGCAAACAAAAATGCGGGAATAAAAGTTCCGAATAAAGAAGTGAGGGCAATGTACTTCCATTTAAACGACGGCACTTTAGCAACTTGATTGGCACCGATTAGCATTAAAAACAAGGCCGCAAAAACAATCCGCGAAGCACCCACTTGTATAGGCGATAAACCCGTTAAACCCTTCTTAATCAGAATAAAAGAACTACCCCAAACTAATGCTAATGCGACTAAAAGAACCCATTTTTGCTGTTTCATAACGGTTTTGCCGGGAATAAAGGCGCAAATTTGGCATTTTTACAACACAATAGTATGTATAGTTTATTATTTTTGTTTCATAATTAAATGATTAGCCATGAAAACTTGGAAGATTGCCATACTTATTTGTGCTATGGCTGCGAGCTTTACCGCTTGTAAAAAAGAAACAGAAACTACTGCAACTGCAACATCAAAAACACTAGCGGCAGGAGAAACGGCAACAGCCAGTTTCAAAATTGAAGGAATGAGTTGCGCAGTAATGTGTGCGTCGAAAATTGAAAAAGAATTACAACAAACGGAAGGTGTAAAAGCGGCAAAAGTTGATTTCGAAAAGAAAACAGCAACCGTAGAATACAACAGTACGCTTGTAACTCCGTCGGAACTCGCTAAGAAAGTCGAAGCGGTAGCCGATGGTAAAACCTACAAAGTAAGCGAGGTAAAATCGAGTACCGACAAAGCATCGCTGTACGAAGAAGAGCCTAAAAAAGCGAAGAAATCGAAAAAATCAAAGAAAGCGGCTAAAGAAGAAGCGGCTAAAGCCGAAACTGCTGCTCCAGCGGCATCTTGCTCTAGCGAAGCTGCTAAAACCACTTCAAAACCAGGTGGCTGTTGCGCTTCGAAAAAGAAAAGCTGTAGCTCTGAAAGCGGAACTTTGTAACAGAAACACTTTTACTAATAGAGAAGGTCGCTACATGCGGCCTTTTTTATTTCTACCAACTTAATTTTTTTGGGCACATCCCGCCGCTTAATGCAGTGGAATTTCGGTTTGCGGCGGGTCGGGCTTTACACTGCAAGTCTTACCAAGCACAAGCGTTTCAGCCAAATTGCGCTGCGGCTTCTGCTAGTCGCCGCGCCACAATAGGCTTCAATCGCTTTTGCTTGGCACGGCTTTTCGTTTCAATCCCTTGTGCAAGAACGTTACCCAAAAGATGTACCTTCACAAAAACCAAACGTTTTTTACGCACATTTTCGGTAACGATTTTCGCAGCCGCGGTTGCAGCGGAAAACCCGGAGCAAAAAATAAAATGACGAAAAAACCAACGAAAAGGCGCCCAACGGAAGCACAATTGGTTGGCATTTTTTGGCTTTACTTTTTGTGAGTCCCGATAGCAATCGGGATGAAGCGAAAAACGCGAATTGCTGCCCAAAAAAAAGAACAGTCTACAATTGTGTTTTCTTCTCGGCTGGCAAAGCTACTTTCGGCGATGCTGCCTCGACACCGCGTTCCCAGCGAAGTGTTTCGAGCAAGCGACGCATATCGTTTTTTACATAAGCTGCAGCCGGAAGAAGCGAGTCGAAATTGGGTTTGGCGTAAAAATACACCGAGCCGTCTATGAAATGGCGCAAGCTGTCGGTTGCATAAAACTGTCCGTTTGTTGCCGCATTTCCGTTCACTTCATAAAACATCCCATAAACCTTGTCGTTGTTATTAAGAAAAGGTTGTTCGGTAATGTCGTCGGCTTTAATGACGTGTTTATAAGTTAGTTTTTGCGCATCGCGAAGCAACAGATCGATATTATTAGAAACCGATTTATAGCTTAAATAAATCGTTGCTTTCATTTTTGGGTAATTAATTTCGAGTCCGCAATCCGAAGTAACTTTAACCACAGCCTCCGAGTTGATGTCGAACGTATACGGACAAGGACCAACGTAAGGTTTGTACTTGGGAAAAGTATAATCGAGCCGCAATTGCGCTTCGGGCTTTGGCAGTACTTCGTCTTTACAGGAATACAAGCATGCCACGGCAACAAGTGCAAGCCAAAGTTTGTTGCGAAACGTACGAGAAAAGACGTTCATAGCGGTAAATTAAGGCATTTCGGCATCAGACATTCCGTAGTGTGCATCGCCCGATTTGTTGTGATCGTTATCTTTTTTGACACTTAAGAACGTAAATTCGGTTACTTGAATTTCGGTAGTGTACTTGGTAGAGCCGTCTTCCGCCTGCCACTGACGCGACTTTATCCGACCTTCTACGTAAATTTTATCGCCTTTTGAAAGGTATTTTTCGCAGATTTCGGCAGCTTTGTTTCGAACAACCAAATTGTGCCATTCTGTAGAGGTGAGTTTTTCTCCGGTGGTTTTATTAACGTACACTTCGTTGGTAGCCAGCGGAAAGCGTCCGATACAATTTCCACCATCGAAGTAGTGCATTTTTACGTCGTCTCCTAAATGACCGATTAACATGACTTTATTGAGCGTTCCGTTATTCATTTTTTATGGCTTTTAAATCTGAAAATTTGGGTTTGTTTAAAATTAGAGCTTCGAGTGTTACCCATTTGATCATTGCAGACCTCAGTTACTTCAACGTATCCGAAAACGCTATGCTCAACATATCAACGACTAATTACACAGTTGGATTATTTTCGAAATAAAATATCTCTAAAGAAATCTGCACCATCATTGGCCATTTCAATGTAATCTGACCTCAATTTTAAATCAAACTCAGCTTCAAATGTAATCATTTTTCTGCTCGCGAAATTTCTGCGACTGTAAAATTGTGCAGGGCTATCGGCATCGGATAAGCGACAACGCTATTAAGCGGCACAGCAACAGGTAGGTCGCCATCGATTTCAAGCTTCCAGAAACAAAGTTCAATGATTTGATGCGACAATTTATGGCTTGCTCGCACCGGAAAAGCATCGATGCGATTCACAACGGCAGCAGGCATGAGTTTGTTCACGGCAGCCACTGCGGCTTCGGCATCAATTTCGGCTTCAGTTTCGAGTAGCGGAAATTCGTAGAGCTTTTGCCAAATGTCGTTTTGCAAGCGTTGTTGCAGTGCGATTTCACCTTTAGCATTCGCGGTTACAAAATAATTGAAGTAGCGTTTTCGCGCCTTTTTGGCTTTTGATTTTACGGGCAGTTCGCTTACGCGCTGATTTTGATAAGCAAAACACGAACTCGAAAACGGACAGGTATGGCAAGACGGATTTCTAGGCACGCACTGCAAAGCGCCGAATTCCATCAGCGCTTGATTATACAGATCGGGTGTTTTAACGCTAAGTAACGATTGTGCTTTTTCGGTGAAAATCGACTTCGCTTCGGATTTAGCAATATCGACATCGATACCATAAATGCGAGAAAGTACGCGGTATACATTTCCATCGACCACAGCAACAGCTTCGCGGAATGCAAAGGAAGCAATGGCGGCGGCTGTGTATGGACCGATACCTTTTAATTTAATAAGCTCTTTATAAGAAGTAGGAAACACTCCTTGATGATGTTCGACGACTTGCTTTGCGGTGGCGTGCATGTTCCGAGCGCGAGAATAGTAGCCCAAACCTTGCCACAATCTCAAAATTTTGTCTTCAGCTGCATTAGCCAGATCGGTAACGGTCGGAAAGGCATCGACAAAGGCAAAATAATAGGGTAAAGCTTGTGCCACGCGCGTTTGTTGCAGCATTATTTCCGACAACCAAATCAGGTACGGATTAGTGGTAGAACGCCAAGGTAAATCGCGTTTGTTGTCTAAATACCACGCTATGAGAATCTTAGAAAAGTTCATATTTGTTAAGGTGCTCCCAAAATTAATCGTTTATGTAGTTAAAATTTAATGTTTTAGCTTGATATATTGTTTTTTATTATCGTATATTTGCAACCTCAAAAAAATTAATTCTCAATTAAAAGAAAGAAAATGACGAAAGCAGATATCGTAGCTAAAATTTCTGAGAAACTTGGTCTTGAAAAAGGCGATGTTCAAGCTACTGTGGAAACGTTTATGGAAGAGGTGAAAACTTCATTAGAAACTGGTGATAATGTGTATTTGAGAGGCTTTGGAAGTTTCATCATCAAAACAAGAGCAGAGAAAACCGGAAGAAACATTTCTAAGAACACTACAATTAAAATTCCGGCTCACAACATTCCTGCCTTCAAGCCTGCCAAAGTATTTGTTGAGGGTGTTAAAACCAACAACGAGGCTAAATAACCAATATTAATCACTAATACACCAACTATGCCAAGTGGTAAAAAAAGAAAAAGACATAAGGTAGCTACACACAAAAGAAAAAAGAGAGCGAGAGCTAACCGCCACAAAAAGAAAAAGTAGTTCAACACTACTTTTTCTTTTTTTACGTTCATTGACATCGCGAGCCAACCTAGTTAGCTCCAACCGAAAATTAGCATTGTTTAACAATTGGGCAAATACGAGCTTGTCTCGTGCCCACAACCATACACAAAAGTGAACAAAGAACTCATCATCAGATCTAATCCTGATGCTGTTGATTTTGCCTTACTTAAAGACGGAAAACTAATTGAGTTACACAAACAAGAAGAAAAAAGCAACTTTCAGGTTGGCGATATTTTTATAGCTAAAATTCGCAAACCGGTTGCCGGTTTAAATGCGGCTTTCGTAAACGTAGGTTTCGAAAAAGACGCTTTCTTGCACTACCACGATTTAGGTCCAAACCTAAATTCGCAACTCAAATTTCTGAAATCGCTTACCACCGGAAAAGCTAAAGATTACACGCTAAAGAACTTTCAATTTGAAAAAGAAATTGATAAAAATGGTGCCATCACCGACGTTCTCAGCGCTAATCAATCCGTTTTGGTACAAGTCGTCAAAGAACCTATATCGACCAAAGGACCGCGCATCAGCAGCGAACTCTCCTTAGCCGGTCGGTTTATTGTTCTCGTTCCTTTCTCTGACCGCGTTTCTATATCGCAAAAAATCGAATCAAGAGAAGAGAAAGAGCGTCTTAAACGATTGGTTTCCTCTATTCGTCCGAAAGGATTTGGAGTTATTGTTCGCACAGTAGCCGAAGGCAAACAAACAACAGAACTTGAAAAAGATCTACAAACATTACTCGACAGGTGGTCGGGAATGTGTAAAAAATTACCAACTGCTCATCATCCATCGAAAGTCCTCGGAGAGTTGAATCGCGCCTCTAGCATTCTCAGAGACGTATTTAACGATACCTTTAGCGGCATTCATGTCGACGACGAAGAGTTGTACCATCAAACGCGCGACTATCTCCAAGAGATCGCTCCCGCAAAACAATCTATTGTTAAACTTTATCAATCTAAAAATTTGCCCATATTCGAGAAATATCACATCGAAAGACAAATAAAAACCTCTTTCGGAAAAACCGTCTCGATGAGCAAAGGTGCTTATTTGATTATCGAGCATACGGAAGCTTTACACGTAATCGACGTGAACAGCGGAAACCGCAGTAACAAAGCCAACAACCAAGAAGAAACTGCCTTGGAAGTAAACCTCATCGCAGCTGCAGAAATCGCACGCCAATTGCGACTGCGCGATATGGGAGGCATTATTGTGGTCGACTTCATCGATATGTCGAATCCGGATAACCGTAAAGTGTTATTCGACTTCCTGAGGGAAGAAATGAGCGACGATAAAGCCAAACACAAAATTTTACCGCCGAGCAAATTCGGACTCGTACAAATTACGCGTCAACGCGTTCGACCAGAGGTAAACATCAAAACACGAGAGGAAGATCCAAACAACGAAAACGGTGAAATCGAAGCGCCTATTTCTATCATTACCAAAATAGAAAGCGACCTCGACCGACTTATCGGTACACACCGCGGACTCGTACTTAACGTACATCCATTCGTAGCTGCGTATCTTTCTAAAGGCATGCCATCGCCACGTGTGCGCTGGGCCTTGAAATACAAAAAGTGGGTAAAAATCATCCCTAGAGATGCCTATACCTTTTTAGAATACCATTTCTTTGACCGCGAAGGCAACGAAATTTTAGAATAAACAAAAACCCCGATTTCGCTAAGAAGTCGGGGTTTTTTTATGGTTTGATTTTCCTGCGCTACAAACTCACCTCAATCGTAGTTCCTTTGCCAATTTCCGAGCGCGTTACCGCAATTTTTCCTTTGTGATATTCCTCCACAATCCGTTTCGTAAGCGATAATCCCAAGCCCCAACCGCGCTTCTTCGTCGTAAAACCCGGTTCGAAAATGCGTTTAAACTGATGTTTGGCAATGCCTTTTCCGGTATCCGATACAAAAATCCGCACCTGTTTGCCGTCGTCGGTAATCGTTAAATCAATCGCTCCCCTTCCGCGCATCGCATCAATGGAGTTTTTAACCAAATTCTCTATCGTCCAGCTGTGCAAAACCGGATTTAAATTCCGATATATCGGATACGTTGGCGCGTTAAACGTAAAACTAACCTGACCCGCAAAACGCGATTTCAAATACGCGTACGACTTCTCCGTTTCAGCCACCAAATCAAGCGATTCTAACACGGGTTCCGAACCAATTTTCGAAAATCGATCGGCTATGGTTTGCAAGCGAGCCACATCTTTTTCAATTTCTTGTACGGTCGACTCTTCTACGTGCTCACTGCGCAAAATTTCAATCCATCCCAATAAACTCGACAAAGGCGTGCCAATCTGATGCGCCGTTTCCTTGGCCATTCCTGCCCAAAGTTTATTCTCACTTCCAATTTTTACGCTGCGGTAATAGTTGTAAATCAACGCAATAAACAAAAAGATAATCAGCAAAAGTGCTATCGGAAAATACTTCAACGAGTTCAAAAGCTCCGAGTTACCGTAGTACAAATACTGTTTGCTTCCGGTGCTCGCCATCAAAATCGGTTCGTTTTCCTTTTTCAGTCGAGCCAGCGTACGCTTCATATACACACTGTCGTTTGCTAGCTGTTCGCTAAGGTTTGCGGTGTTCAAAATCCGACCTTTACTGTCGGTTACAATTACGGGTATGGTTTTGTTGTTGCTAATAATTTGCAGCGGCAGCTCAATTTCATCGTTCAGCAAATCGGCCTTGTCAATCGTCTTCATACTCTCCGCTAATACGGTCATTTTCAGGCGTTCTTCGTTCTTAAAAACCTGAAAAAAGCGGTACGTATTCCACAAAATAAGCAGGATTATAGCAAACGAAGTTGCCAAGATAATCCACCGCGCCGATTGTGGTTTCTGAGAAAATTTCATGCAAACAATTTGAGATTTAAAAGTACGCTATTTTTTCAATTTTTGGGCGTTGCGCTCCCCTTGCTCAGTCCGCCCGAGCGCCGCGCTATCCGCTGCAATGCCCTTTGCCCGCGGTTGCGCTTGTAGTATTTGCGTGGGCTCTCGCTGTCGCCGCCGCAATAAACAACCGCCAAACCGCAGGCTTCAGCGCATTTCCGCTCCTATCGCTAACGCGGAACAATCGTTACCGAAAAAACGTTATACAATTCGTTTGCAAAATGTGGTGAAATTCCTTAAAAAATTTTGATTTTTACTGAATGATTTACAGTATTTTATATCGAGGTAATATTGCAATATTACAAATCAATAAATACAAAGCCCTACCTTCAATTAAAACCGCACAAAATCTAAAACCACCAAACGCCCAAATCCAAAAATTGATTTTAAAAAAAATTAAAATTCAAACAGCTTTTCGTGCAGTGATGTACATTTGAAAAAAATCTCAAATGCCATCTTTCGAAACCAATATTTTATCGGCTGCACAAATTCAAGGATACTTGCAAGCTGCTGTAGGTCCGCGACCCATAGCATTAGCCAGCACTTTGTCGGCAACGGGTGTTCCTAATTTGTCGCCGTTTAGTTTTTTCAACGTTTTTAGTTCCAATCCGCCGATACTTATTTTCTCGCCGGCGCGTCGTGTTCGCGATAATACCACAAAACACACGCTCGAAAACAGCTTGGCCACGCGCGAAGTAGTAATTAACGTCGTGAATTTCGATATGGTCGAACAAGTTTCATTGTCCAGTACCGAGTATCCCGACGGTGTAAACGAATTCGAAAAAGCGGGTTTAACGGCAGTGGCGTCAGATCTGGTAAAACCGTTTCGCGTAGCCGAAAGTCCGGTGCAATTTGAGTGCAAAATCAACGACATTATTGCGTTGGGCGAAAACGGTGGTGCCGGAAATTTGGTGATTTGCGAAGTCTTGAAAATTCATGTTTCCGACGATGTTCTAGACGATAAAGGTGCCATCGATCAGCATAAAATCGATTTGGTTTCACGTTTGGGCGGCAATTGGTACGGCCGTTCGAATACGGGCTTGTTCGAAATTCCGAAACCGCTAACTACTTTGGGTATTGGTGTTGATAATATCCCCAAATTCATACGCGATAGTGCGCTGTTTACCGGAAACGATTTAGGTAGGTTAGGAAACGTAGAACAGTTGCCTACCGAAGCAGAAATTGATACATTTGTAAAAAGCAATTTTGCAGCAAAAGCCGCATTAAGCACCGCCGACGAGCACAAAATTCAAGAACAAGCCCTTGAATACCTGCGTTCGGGAGCCGTATTAGATGCCTGGAAACTATTGCTAGCACCGCGTATTAACTAATTTAAAAGCCAAAAAACATGGAAGTATCCGGAATCATCAAAGTAATCAACCCAGAACAACGCGTAAGTGATAGCTTTAGAAAACGCGAATTGGTAGTAACCACACAAGAGCAATATCCACAATACATCAGCATCAATTTTGTACAAGACAAATGCGACTTGCTGAACAATTTTCAAGTAGGCGAAGAAGTTCGCGTATCGATAAATTTACGCGGTCGCGAGTGGAGAAGTCCACAAGGCGAAATAAAATATTTTAACGACATTCAAGGATGGCGTATCGAGCGCGGCGCACAAGTGGCTCAACAAGCACCACCGGCGTATCAGCAAGCAGCTCCATCGGGTTACCAGCAACCGCAACATCCGGCAGCCAACCAATTTGCGGCGCCAACCGGACCGTTTCCGCCCGCCGACAGCTACAACACCGACGCCGATTCGGACGATTTACCGTTCTAAAAAACAACAACAACAAATTAATAAGGTGCGAAAGCGCCTTTTTTTATGCACTTCCTCACTTCAGCACTCGAGTTTCCGCCAACTGCTGCTGCCAACAGACACGGTTTGTTGGCTATTGGCGCCGATTTATCACCCGAACGCTTGCAACTAGCTTACCAATCGGGCATTTTTCCGTGGTTTAATCCGGATGAGCCTATTTTATGGTGGTCGCCTGCACAACGCGCCGTGATTTTTAGAGACGAAATAAAAGTGCGTAAAAGCATGCGCAACGTATTTAACCGGCAAATGTTTACGATTACCTACAACCGAGCGTTTGAAGCGGTAATTGAAAATTGTGCAGCCATACCGCGCAAAGGTCAAATAGATACTTGGATTACACCCGAAATGAAACGCGCCTACTTGCATTTACACGAATTAGGCGTGGCACTTTCGGTTGAAGTTTGGCAAGACAACCATTTAGTTGGCGGCTTATACGGCATCGTGCAAAAGCGGATATTTTGTGGCGAAAGTATGTTTTCGAAAGTAAGCAACGCCTCGAAAGCGGCACTTATACAATTGATTCGCGATTTTTCGCAATTTGAACTCATCGATTGCCAAATCATGAACCCGCATTTGGAAAGTTTGGGTGCGCGATTGATTCCGCGAAAGGAATTTGAAACGTTTTTGAGGTAACGAAAGCCGTTCATACTTTTTCGAGTTAGCGACAGCAGCGGTTATAAACCAAAGTTTGCGCGTTGCGGGCTGTGATTTTGGCGAGCGACCAACGGAAGCTACGCCAAAACGCTAGCGCACAAGAAGCAAACGAGGT
>NZ_JAIXYH010000070.1 GCF_027490375.1 Flavobacterium sp. | reverse complement strand
GGTTACTAAGACAAGGTTCTGATAAAGCAAAGAAGCGCGGTCGAAAGGCCGCGCTTTTTTTATGCACGTTTTTCTGGAAAAGTTTTTAGATGACGTTGAAATGCGGGAACGATTTTCTGTGTGAGCGGGCGCAATGACATCCTTTTTGCCTTACGGAATTTCCAAGACTGTTTTGGCAAAAAGATACAGTGGAGCACGCGACGGCGCCACAACACTTCGGCGAAGCCACCACAGCGCCGGCACACCCAAATAAAAGCAAGAATCTATTTTTTAGTAGGGCAATCGCTCGATTCTTTTATCTTTGGTTCGAAAATAAGCACAGAAAAATTTAATGCGATTTGAGAATCAGATAGGGCCACAGAGCAAGCTACTGTATTTTCCGTTAGCCGAAATATGGCGCTATCGGGATTTGTTAGTTTTGTTGGTACGCAGAGATGTGGTAACTGTTTATAAACAAACCATTTTGGGTCCGCTGTGGTATTTCATACAGCCCTTGTTTACGTCGCTAATATTCACTTTGTTGTTCAATAATTTAGCGGGAATTGAAACGGGTTCGGTGCCTCCATTTTTATTTAACCTGGCAAGCATTACCGTTTGGAACTACTTTTCCACTTGTTTAACAACTACTTCGGATGTTTTCAAGACGAATGCCTCATTGTTTGGCAAAGTTTATTTTCCGAGAATCATAATGCCGTTGTCGATTGTGGTATCGAACTTATTTAAGTTCTTGCTTCAATTCGCAATTTTTGTAGGGTTTTACCTGTATTACATCGCGCAAGGAAGTTCAGTAAGTGTTAGTGTTTACGCGATTCTTTTACCTATAGTTTTGTTGAACATGGCCTTGCTTTCGCTCGGATTGGGAATGTTTATTTCGGCTCTTGTTACCAAATACCGCGATTTAAGTTTTTTAATCAGTTTTGGTGTTCAGCTTTTAATGTATGTTTCCGCCGTTACCTTCCCGCTGGCGATGATACGCGAAAAACTCCCTAATTATGCGTGGATTGTTGATTACAATCCGCTGGCGTATATCATCGAGCACGCTCGTTATATGTTGCTGAGTACCGGAACTTTTTCTTGGATTAGCTTTTTAGGATGTACACTTTGTTCTTTGCTGGTTTTTATCTTCGGAAGTATAATTTTTAATGCTACAGAACGCAGCTTTATTGATACGGTATGATAGCAAGCGAAGTAATTTTGAAAGTAGAAAACCTATCCAAGCAATATCGTTTGGGTGAAGTAGGAACGGGGACGTTAAGTCACGATTTAAATCGCTGGTGGCATCGAGTTCGAGGTTTACCCGATCCGTACTTAAAAGTAGGCGAAGCTAACGACCGCAGTGCTAAAGGTAACAGTGCTTACGTTTGGGCCTTAAAAGACATAAATTTTGAAGTGCAACGAGGCGAAGTTGTAGGAATTATTGGTAAGAACGGCGCAGGGAAATCGACTTTGCTTAAAATTTTATCTAAAGTTACCGCACCTACCGCTGGAACAGTAAAGTATACTGGCAGAATCGCCTCTTTATTAGAAGTGGGAACCGGATTTCATCCCGAGTTGACCGGACGTGAAAACATATTTCTCAACGGCGCAATTCTGGGTATGACAAAAAAAGAAATCGCCTCTAAGCTCAACGATATCATCTCGTTTTCGGGCTGCGAGCGCTATATTGATACACCCGTTAAGCGGTACAGTTCAGGGATGACTGTGCGTTTAGCCTTTGCCGTAGCAGCTTTTTTGGAACCCGATATTCTGATTGTTGATGAAGTCTTAGCTGTTGGCGATGCCGAGTTCCAAAAGAAAGCACTGGGAAAAATGCAAGATATATCTCGTGGCGAAGGAAGAACTGTACTCTTTGTGAGCCACAATTTAACCGCGGTGCAAACCTTGTGTTCGCGTTCATTCTTACTAAAAAATGGCGAATTAATATACAGTGGAGCGACCGCCGATGTTATCAGCAAGTATTTGAGTGCCGATGCTGAGCAACTGGAAAGCATTAATCTACAGGATCGCCTGGCTTCATTAAACGACGAAACAGTTTCCATCAATCAAATACTAGTGCAAGTTTCCGAACAAGGAAATTTAGCTTTTGATACTATTGAACAGGTGGAAATTTTATTTGATGTGACCGTTAAACAAGCGTGTTCCGGATTGCGAATTGGTTTCGATTTGTTAGAGGAAAAGTCGGCTACCGTTTTATTTCGAGGTTTTCACGACGACGACGCCACCGAACTATCGTACTTTCCAGAAGGCAATTACCGTTTCTCAGCTCGAATTCCCGAGAAGTTGCTAGCGCCAGGTGCGTACAAAATTCAGCCCGCTATCGGAATTCATAACAATCGTTGGGTACTTCACGACGACGATTTAGCCATACCAATTGAAATCATTAACATAAACGGTTTGAATCGCGCTTACGCAGATACACGTCCGGGAAGTATCATGCCGCGTCTTTTGTGGAATTCCATTCGCTCTAATTCTAATTCCTGAAGATGATAACAACACTACTTTTTTGGGTACGGAAGTTTAAAGCCGTTTTCCAAGTGGCCGAAGCTAAGTTGGTTGCCATTCAAAAAAAGAATCAAATAAAGGAATGGAACAGACTTTTTGAATCGACCGACTCGGTTATTTTCCCCTTATCGCCTACAATAAAGATCAAACTGTTTAAACAGTCGGCTATCTCAGAACTCATTTACAGAGGTTTTGAAGAGTCGGAAATTCAATTTTTGAAAGAAACGCTCACAGAAGGCGACTATTTCTTAGACATCGGAGCCAATATCGGGCTCTTTAGTTTATTCGCCGCCGAGAAAGTTGGGTCAAGTGGAAAAGTTATTGCCTTTGAGCCTGCGCCAGATACATTCCAAAAACTTACTGAGAATATACAAATCAACAACTTTACAAATGTAGAGTTACACAACTTAGGGGTATCCGATCAAGTTGCAAAAATTCCCTTTTTTGTCTCGCAAAATGGGTATGATGCCTGGAATAGCTTCGGAAAACTCACCAATAAAAGCCAAACCATATCAACTGAGGTTGAAGTAAAGCCGCTCGACAGTCTTTTGCAAGAAACCGATATTTCGAAAATTAAGTTGGTGAAAATCGATGTCGAGGGCTGGGAAAAATTTGTGCTACAAGGAGGCGCGCATTTTTTTAAAACGCAGCAACCTATTGTAATGATGGAGTTTACCGAATCAACCTGCTTTGAAGTAGGTTATATGGTTCAGGAGTTGTATGATATTATGGAAACCTATGGTTACCGTTGGTACGAACTTAAAAATCAGCAGTTAATTCCACATAAAAAGCAGTTGTATTATCCTTATAATAACCTGATTGCCAAGAAATAATGTCGAAAAAATTCCTATATCTGGTTCAAGGCAGGAAGGTAAATGTACTTAAATATCATTCCTTGCAAAATGAGGAAAGCGATTTAGTGGTTGCAACGTTCGACGAAGAAGTTTCAATGGACGAAATGGCCTTGTTTAAGTCGTTTTTTATTCCAAAAACTACTTGGGCTGAAGGAAGAAATATCCAATACGAGTTTGCAAAGTCTATTTCAAATTCCTACGAGTATTATATTTTTTTGGATGATGATGTGGTTTTCGAATCGGGTTCTTTTCCTGAATTTCAAAAATTATTGTTGAAGTACAAACCTACTGTAGGTTTTCCGCTGATGGATGTAGCCTACAATAGAGGTTTGTACGATACGCAGTCGGAAGTTCAACATATTCAAGTGATCGATCAGCAATTTCAAGCCTATAGCGCATCGGCATTTAGTAATTCAATTACAATGCCTTTAGTAACTGATTTTGATTCCGAAAGCTGGTGGTACGCTTGTGAAATCAATTCGTACCTGCTTTTTATGGAAAATGTTGGACACTTGGCGCAATTCAATCAAATGCGAGTCGCAAATGTCGGTCATGTTTGGAATGCAGAAGCTGCCGAAACATACGAGTCCGACAGTATTTATCGTGGAGGCGTTACAGAACATGGGCTGGAAAAAGTACGCAAGTATATTCGTGCTAGGCATAAAAATATACAAGCATTCAAATATTCGCTGTTTCACCTAAAAGGAAAACCAAAAATTAGTAAGCAGCAGCTTGCCGCGAACAATTTCGGAACCCTTGTAAAATACCTGTTTTCCTTTCAGTTAAAAAAAGCGTGGAAAGCCCTAAATTTGCAGTTACGAGCGAGAATCTGTCGCTATCCCAGTCACTTAATTGTCCGAAAAACTGCTTTTAAAGCAAAAAAGCTGTGAAGAAACTGCCTATTTCTGCAATTATTGCCTCACGAAACGAAGGACATCTTTTAGAAGAATGTCTGAACTCCATACAGTTTTGCTCGGAAATTATCATAATAGATTTGAATTCGACAGATCATACGCAAGAAATTGCCCAAAGTTTGGGTGCCCGAGTAATACGCGAAACAAATCCCGCTTTGGTGGAGGAACTTCACGTTAAATATTGCACAGCAGCTTCTAACGATTGGCTTCTTACCTACGATCCCGACGAAGTTGTTTCCGAAGCATTAGCTGCTGAGATTTGCGAACTTTTTGAAAGTGAAATCGCCGATTCCAAAAGTCATGTCATGGCTCCAATTCGTTACTACTTTAAAAACCGAATGTTAAAAGGTACTTCTTGGGGTGGTTTAAAATATCGGACCTTTTTGGTCAATCGAAATAGGTACACTTTTTCAGGGAAAGTGCATTTAGGAGGTGCTGCTCTAGGCGATTGGATCGCATTGTATATTCCATACCGAGGCAATAATCACATTCACCATTACTGGATGCAGTCGTGGAACCAACTGCTGGAAAAGCATTGTCGATATCTCGAAAAGGAAGGTGAAGCGAGATTCAGCGCTGGAGAAAGAACTACTTTTTTAAAAATCGTAAAAACACCTTTTACAACTTTTTTCAAATCATTTGTAAAAGCCCGGGGTGTCAAAGACGGTGTAACCGGTTTTTTATTATCACTTTTTCGTGCATGGTATTTTACTACTGCGCAAATACGACTTCTTAAATACCAAAACAATCGCAGAAAATAAATCGCTTGAGCATTTTAGGTATTAACTTATCTTTGAGACATTAGCAGTATAAAATGAAAACAGCCCTAATTACTGGAATTACAGGTCAAGATGGCGCCTACTTAGCCGAATTTTTGTTAGCGAAAGGCTACAAAGTTCATGGCTTGAAACGACGATCATCTCTGTTCAATACCCAACGTATAGATCACATCTACGAAGATCCACATATTGAAAATCAAAACTTTATTCTTCATTACGGCGATTTAACCGACGCCACCAATCTCATTCGAATTATTCAGCAAGTGCAACCCGATGAGATTTACAACCTCGGCGCCATGAGTCACGTACGAGTGAGTTTCGATATACCTGAATATACCGCAAATACCGATGCTTTAGGATCACTTCGACTGCTCGAGGCCGTTCGTTTACTTAATCTAACGCACAAAACCAAGGTCTATCAAGCGTCTACATCCGAACTCTACGGCTTGGTGCAAGAAGTTCCACAATCCGAAAAAACGCCTTTCTATCCAAGATCGCCCTACGGAGTAGCCAAATTATACGGCTACTGGATTACCGTAAATTACCGCGAAGCCTACAATATGTTTGCCTGCAACGGTATATTGTTCAATCACGAAAGTCCGTTACGAGGCGAGACCTTTGTCACTCGAAAAATTACACGAGCCGTGTCGCAAATGGCACATAACTTAGAATCGTGTTTGTATTTAGGAAACCTCGATGCACAACGAGATTGGGGACACGCAAAAGACTACGTCGAAGCCATGTGGCTCATGTTGCAACACGACGAGCCAACCGATTTTGTCATCGCAACCGGCGTAACCACTCGAATAAGAACCTTTGTCGAAAAATGTTTCCAAAAAGTAGGTGTTACACTTACGTGGAAGGGAAGCGGAGTCGATGAAATCGGAATCGTTAGTCAGTACAACGGAACGAGTCCGAAACTGCAAGAAGGTTCCGTGGTGGTTCGTATCGATCCGGAGTATTTCCGCCCTACGGAAGTCGACTTACTCATAGGCGATGCCACCAAAGCGAGAACACTACTCGGCTGGAAACCCAAATACGATCTCGACGCATTAATCGACGAAATGATGAATGCTGATTTGGAGTTAATGCGAAAGCAAGCGCAAATGAATCAACTGGATAAATGAATAAAGACGCCAAAATATTTGTAGCAGGCCATCGCGGAATGGTAGGAAGTGCCATTTTGGAAAATTTGCGGCATAAAGGTTATACCAATTTTGTGCTGCGAACCTCTTCCGAACTCGATTTGCGTGATCAGTTGGCGGTGGCACACTTTTTTGAAACCGAAAAACCGGAATATGTTTTTCTGGCCGCAGCTAAAGTAGGAGGTATCGTTGCGAACAATACGTATCGCGCCGATTTCCTCTACGAAAACCTAATGATTCAAAACAACGTCATTCACCAAAGTCATTTACATGGAGTGAAAAAACTGTTGTTTTTAGGTTCAACGTGCATCTATCCCAAATTCGCACCACAACCGCTGGTCGAAGATGCTTTGTTAACAGGCACTTTAGAGCCCACAAACGAACCCTACGCCATCGCAAAAATCGCCGGAATTAAAATGTGCGACGCCTATCGCGCGCAATACGGCAGGAACTTTATCTCGGCCATGCCCACCAATTTGTACGGCCTAAACGATAATTACGACCTGCAAAACTCGCATGTATTGCCAGCGCTATTGCGAAAAATGCACGAAGCAAAGCAAAATCAAACCGCAAGTGTCGAAATTTGGGGCACAGGAACGCCGCTTCGAGAGTTTATGCACGCAACCGATATGGCCGATGCCTGCGT
Organism: Flavobacterium sp.; assembly: GCF_027490375.1. GTDB lineage: Bacteria > Bacteroidota > Bacteroidia > Flavobacteriales > Flavobacteriaceae > Flavobacterium. Next base: position 162,033 of record NZ_JAIXYH010000070.1, on the reverse strand, counting down.
ATTCCTAATGGAAAATTACAACGAAGGCGGATTTGTAAACATCGGAACCGGCAGCGAAATTTCTATCAAAGAACTCGCCGAACTCATAAAAAAGATTGTTGGATATTCCGGCGAACTCATTTTCGACGCTTCTAAACCCGACGGAACTCCGCGAAAACTTACCGATACCTCAAAATTGAATGGTTTAGGTTGGTTTCCTAAAATTGAGCTAGAAGAAGGAATTCGAAACGTGTATCAATCTAAATTCCTATGAAGCTCCTCTCGGTCATTACAATCAATTACAACAATCTGTCGGGTTTGAAAAAAACCGTGCCATCTGTTGTAAATCAGAAAAATATTCGCTTTGAGTATATTGTAATCGACGGAGGTTCAACCGACGGTAGTGCCGAATTCATTTCCGAAAACGCCAGTCTCTTTCACTATACTTGTTCAGAAAAAGACCGCGGAATTTACAACGCAATGAACAAGGGAATTGCACAGGCTACAGGCGATTATCTCTTGTTTATGAATAGTGGAGACGAACTAATCGACGATCCATTCATTCTCGAAAAATGCCTACCATACCTGCAACAAGACGTTGTATCGTTTTCGTGCCAATTAAGAAAAAACGGAAGTTTGCAAGGTATTCGAACACATGCAGCAAGTCCGAGCTTATTTCAGTTATGGATGAGTGGACTCAAACACCAAAGCACGTTTATTAAACGAAGTTTGTTCGAAAAATACGGTAATTACGACGAATCCTTTCGAATTGCAGGCGATTACGAATTCTGGATTCGAATTGGCATTCATCCACATGTGCGTTTTCAAGGCGTAAACCAAGTAATAGCTATTTTTGAACTCGACGGCGTTTCGCAACAAGCAACTTGGGGCGAGGAGCACGAACGCATCGAACAAATATGGTTGCCACATCTAATTGCCGATTTTAAAAGGCTTCGCGAACTAAACTTCTTCGATAAGCCCAAGGTTTTAGCCGTTGGAAAAGCAATCGCAAAAAGTGTTAAACGCTTACGTAGAAGAAAATGAGTGCGCCGAGAATTCTTATCGCTGTAGATTCTATCAACGTTAACGACAGCAGCGGATCGCGAGCCAATGTGGCCATCATTCAAAATTTACGAGATACCGGATTTCAGCTTACGGTAATTCATAGCAGTTACCGAGAATTCGAAATCCCTGGCGTCGAAACCCGAAATATCGGAGAACTAAAATCAGATATAAACTATTGGCTTAGTCGAGCGCAACGTGTAGCACAACGGTGGTCTAACTGGCCTTTACACCGATATCAAGAAGGGCGATTTGGTTTTTCGTTCACTTTTTTCAATGATGTAAATCGATTTAGAAATGAACTGAAAAACTATGATCCAGCGAAATTCGATTTGATTATTACGCTCAGTAAAGGCGGTAGTTTTCGTCCACACGGAGCCGTTTTACACAGTCAAGTTTGGCATAATAAGTGGTTGGCGTACATACACGATCCCTATCCTTCGCATTTGTATCCCGAACCTTACACCTGGACCGAAAGCGGCCACCTATTAAAGGAAGCTTTTATGAGGCGTATCATCCATAAAGCAACATTTGTTGGTTTTCCTTCGCAACTGCTGCTCGAACATATGTCTGCGTTTTTTCCTGAAGTCAAAGAAAAATCGGTTGTTATTCCACATCAAAACGAAAGCGCACAAAATTCGTTAAACGACGTTCCCAATTATTTCGATGCCCGTTTATTCAACCTGGTACACGCCGGCAATTTGATGAAACAACGCGATCCCGCAGGTTTAATTCAGGGATTTAAAGATTTTTTAAACGAAAATCCGCAGGTCCAAAACAACGCTCGCTTGTATCTAATCGGACCTGCATCCTACCATCAAAAAGCAATCGAAGCCGCAATCGCAAACGTTCCTCAAATCGTATTCTTACCCCAAGGCGAGCCGTATTATACCGTTATGGGTATTCAAAATAATGCATCGGTAAATATCATTCTCGAAGCCGATGCACCCGATAGTCCGTTTCTTCCCGCTAAAATGGTGAATTGCACGGCTGCAGAAAAGCCGATCGTGCATTTGGGGCCAGCTCGTTCAGAAACCATGCGTCTTCTCGGAGCAGATTATCCGTGGCATGCAACGATTTCCGATTCAAAAACCATTACCAACGTGCTTACACAGCTCTTTAAGCGCCATCAGGAGCAAACCTTGAAAGCCGATTATCCCGTGAGCGAACTTAAAACCTATTTCGAAGCGACACATCTCAAACAGCTAATCGTTGAAAAATGTCTGAATCGCAGTTAGAAATACATATCACTACCAAAAATCGCTGGCAAGAATTGCAGTTTACTCTTACGCAACTGCGCCTGCAAGAAGGTTACGAACACGCACGAATAGTGGTTTTCGACGACGGTTCTACCGACAATACCTCAAATTTGTTAGCAGTGCATTTTCCGGAAGTCGAGCGCCTTCGCAATGAAAAGTCACGCGGACTCATACACTGCCGAAATTACATGCTTAACAACTGTCGCGCGGAGTTTGCTATTTCCTTAGACGACGATGCACATTTTGTCGACAAGAGTGTCTTTAAATACATTCAAAAATCGTTTGAAAACGAGCAAGTTGGCGTTTTGGCATTTCGCATCTTTTGGGGTAAACAACTACCGGAAAATACAGCGCATGCGCAATCGTCTGAACGCGTGCAGAGCTTTGTAGGTTGTGGGCATGCGTGGCGTTTATCGGTGTGGCGTCAGATTGAAAATTACCCGGCGTGGTGGAAATTTTACGGCGAAGAAGATTTTGCTGCTTACCAGTTGTATAAACGAAATATTTACATACTGTATCAGCCAAATGTATTTGTGCAGCACCGCGTAGAGGTGAAATCTCGTAAAAACGACAGCGATTATCAGCAGCGCCTCCGAAGAGCTTGGCGCGCTGGCTGGTTCTTAATGTTATTGTTTTATCCGCTAAACGTATTTTTTCGCAGTTTTGCTTATTCTGTTTTCACGCAGTTTAAAAATCGCATTTTTAAGTCAGAACCACAAGCAATCAAGCCCATGCTTCTGGCAATAATCGATTTCCTGCTCGCAATTCCGCGATTGCTCAAAAATCGAAAATCACTCACTAAAAAAGAGTTTTACGAGTTTCAACGTTTACCGAGCGCAAAAATCTACTGGACGCCTAATTCCTAATTATTTAATTTAATCGAATTCATTTTTTTTGGGCGCGCCGGCAAACGAGTCGTCGCTGCGCAAAAATTGTTCAGGCCGTCACGTGTTCCGCTGTATCTTTTGGGCAAAACTGTAGTGGAAATTCGTAACGCCCAAAAGTATGCCGCTGCACCCGTTCGCGCGGAAAAGCTACGAAAGGGAAAAAGCTAAAAAAGGGAAAGAATGTAAAGAATGGAAAAATAGAAAAAAGGGGGAAAGCGAAAATTGAAAAAAACATTTGCTATTAGCTCCCCTAATTGCTCTAGAACCAACTAATTTTGGGTTAGTATAGGGAAGATGATACGTAAAATGGTGAACGTTGCGATCCCGATAGCTATCGGGACTAACTTCTAAAAAAGCCTTCGACAAGCTCAGGCAGCGACTTTCGGCAAGTTCAGGTATCAAAGGAGCACATTGTTTCTCAAAGTTTTTCGCAATGTACACCACGCCGCTCTCGACACGCTCAAGCAATCAGTTTATAGGTAACGATTTTCGCAGCCCGGATAGAGGCGATATCCTTTTTATGAAGCAAGGCGGAATAAAAAGATACAGCCGAAAGCCGGAAATGCTGCCCAGATAAAACCAATCAGAAAGCCAACTTTAACGCGCGCCAACTCTCGCAATACGAATTCTTGCCCATTTTTTTCCATAAAATCACCTAACAACGGCAGCAAATAAGTACCATTTTTGCGGCATAAAATCCCAGTCTTTTACATTTGTGCAGAATTACATCTAATTGCCCTCAAATTACCGCTAGTTTTTGTGAGGTATTTTAAATTTACGCTACTTTTATGCAGATGTTTTTGAGACAATTTCCTTACTATATCGCCGAGATTGCGCAAGCGCACGAAGGCAGCCTCGGAATTTTACATTCCTATATCGATGCCGTTGCAAAAACGGGCGCGCATGCCATCAAATTTCAGCTGCATATCGCTGAAGCTGAAAGTAGCGAAGCCGAAACTTTTCGCACGAAGTTCTCCTACGAAGATGCTACACGTTTCGATTACTGGAAACGCATGGAGTTTACTTTCGAGCAATGGCAAGGCATTAAAGCTCATGTGGAGGGCGTCGGACTCGATTTTATCGTGTCGCCTTTTAGTGTCGCCGCCGTAAAAATGCTCGAAAAACTAGGACTTACAGCCTATAAAATTGGTTCCGGAGAATTGAGCAATTTGTTGATGCTCGAAGCCATTGCAAAAACCGGAACGCCCGTAATTCTATCTTCTGGGATGAGCGATTTTACCGAGCTCGACACCGCAGTTTCGTTGTTTAAAAGTCGCAATACACCGCTGGCTATGCTGCAATGTACCACAGCGTATCCGACGAAACCAATCGAATACGGCTTCAATGTGCTTGCCGAAATGAAGTCGCGGTACCAAATCCCGATTGGCTTTTCCGATCATTCTGCAAAATCGAGTACCGGTATCGCTGCCGTTGCTCTTGGTGCCGAGATACTCGAATTTCATGTGGTTTTCGACAAAGAACTTTTCGGACCAGATGCTAAAGCTTCGTTAACTTTTCCAGAAGTAAAGCAGCTAATAGACGGCGCGAATGATGTGTACGAAGCTTTGCAAAATCCGGTAGTCAAGAACCATACGGCTGATTTCAATAGTTTAAAAACACTCTTTGGCAAAAGCTTGGCGGTAAATCGCGATTTAGAACAAGGAGCTGTGATACAAGAATCCGATTTAGAAAGTAAAAAACCAGCAAATTGCGGTATTCCCGCCGCCGATTATAAACAGGTTATTGGCAAAAAACTGCTTCGCCCGTTAAAACAATGGGATTTTCTAACTGAGAATGATATTGCATGAAACGTAAAATAGCTGTTGTTATCACCGCACGGCCATCCTATAGTCGGGTAAAAACCGTACTTACGGCTCTTAAAAACGCACCCGATGTTGAGCTGCAGCTTATCGTAGCTGCATCGGCTTTACTCGATCGCTACGGAAATGCCGTTGAACGTATCGAAGCCGACGGTTTTCAGGTTACAGCTCGTGTTTTCAATGTGTTGGAAGGCGAAAATCTTACTGCAGCAGCAAAAACTACAGGAATCGGAATTTTAGAATTAAGTACAGTTTTCGATAATCTGAAACCCGATATCGTTGTCTCGATCGCCGATCGTTTCGAGACAATCGCTACAGCTATTTCTGCTTCCTATATGAATATTCCTTTGGCGCATATACAAGGAGGCGAAGTTACAGGAAACATCGACGAGAAAGTGCGTCACGCAATCACTAAATTAGCTGATTATCATTTTGTTGCGTCGGAAGGCGCAAAGGAACGTGTGATTAAATTGGGCGAAAATCCGGATTTTGTATTTAATACGGGCTGTCCGTCGATCGATATTGCCGCTAAAGTCTTGGAGAATCCACAACTCGATTTTGATCCATACCAAAAATACGGTGGAGTAGGAGCTAAACCCGATTTGTTAAACGGCTATTTGGTGGTTATGCAACATCCTGTAACAACCGAATATAAAGAGTCGCGCCGACACGTAGAACAAACCTTGTTGGCAATTAAACAAATCAATAAGCCAACGCTCTGGTTTTGGCCAAATATAGATGCTGGTGCCGACGGTACGTCGACCGGTATTCGTGCATTCCGGGAGCATCATACACTCGAAAACGTGCACTTTTTTAAGAACATGGACGGAACCGACTTCCTCCGTCTGCTCGCCAATGCACAAGTACTCATCGGAAATTCAAGCGTAGGTATTCGCGAAGCTTCGTTTTTAGGCGTGCCCGTGGTAAATATTGGAACCCGTCAGAACCGTCGTGATCGCGCAGCAAACGTTCTCGATATCGATTACCAAGAAGAAGAAATCGTTCGAGCCATCAATCAACAAATAGCAAATAAGTCGCTCGAGTCATCGCATTTATACGGCGACGGAAATGCGGGAATACAAATTGCAAATTTATTGCGAACAGTAGATTTGCGTTTCCATAAAACAATAACCTATTAATGGAAATCCTTGCACTAATACCGGCACGCGGTGGTTCGAAAGGAATTCCACGCAAGAACGTAAAGTTGCTTCAAGGCAAGCCATTAATAGCCTACAGCATTGAAGCAGCCTTACAAGCCAATTGCTTTTCAGAAGTTATGGTAAGCACGGAAGACGAATCGATTGCCGAAGTTGCAAAGAAATACGGCGCACAGATTCCATTTTTACGTCCGGCGGCACAAGCAACAGATTCGGCGTGTTCCATAGCCGTTGTGCAACATGTGCTGGAAGCTTACGCCGAACAAAATCGTTTTTTTGACGCCGTGTGTTTGCTGCAGCCCACAGCTCCGTTGCGCTCCGTTGGATTGATTCAAGCCGCAGTCGCCAAATTTAAAGAAGTTGGTTGTGATACGCTACTTTCTGTAAGAAGTGTACCACACGAATTTCATCCCGATTGGGTTTTGTTTCCAACCGAAAACGGTGCAAAAATAGCCACTGGAATTTCCGAATTTCCGAAACAGCGACAGCTACTTCGTCCGGCGTTTCACCGCGATGGAGCGATATATCTTACCAAAACCGCAGTTTTAAAATCGGGTACTTTTTACGGCGATAAGATTGAACTCGTAGCGACCGATGGTTTACCGCACGTTAATCTCGATACTCCTGCCGATTGGGAACTGGCCGAACAACTACTTAAATCGCTTTAAATGTGCGGAATAGCTGGCATATTCGGATCGGCGGCGCAACAACCTACCTTAGAACGGATGTTGGAAGCACAAAAACACCGCGGACCAGATTTTACCGCCGTAAAGCAGGTTGCTGAAAACGGATTTCTCGGTCACAATCGGCTGAGCATTCTCGATTTGTCCGATGCAGCCAATCAGCCGTTTGAAAGTTCGTGCGGTAGATATACGCTCGTTTTTAACGGAGAGATTTACAACTATGTTGAGCTTAAACAGCAATTGGCGCACGAGTTTTCGTTTCGAACGCAGAGCGATACCGAAGTGCTACTTGCCGCTTACCAAAAATTTGGCACTGAAGTAACCGAACACCTCAATGGCATGTTCGCTTTTGCTATTTACGATCGAGAAACGAAAAGTCTTTTTGCTGCGCGCGATCGATTCGGAGTAAAACCATTTTATTATTTTTTGGCTGCTGATTTGTTTCTTTTTGCTTCGGAAATAAAACCGATTTTTGAAGCGGGTGTTCCAAAACAAGCCAATAATTCCGTTTGGAGTGCTTACTTGATGTACGGCTCTTACGGTGCGCCCGACGAAACTTTTTGGGCGGATATCAGGCAATTACCGGCTGGCAGTAGGTTACTATATCAAAATCAGAAGCTAGAAGTTACGCGCTGGTATGATTTTACCGCTCGAATTTCAGAGATAAAACTTAAGGCTGAAGCTGAGGTCAGCGAAATTGTGGAACAACTTTTACTGGATGCCACGCGTTTGCGATTTCGAGCCGATGTGGCTGTTGGTTTTAATTTAAGCGGAGGCGTTGATTCGAGCACATTACTCGGATTAATCAAAGCGCAGGATTTTAACCAGAGTCAGATAAATGCTTTTACGTTTATCTGCAACGATACACGTTACGATGAGTTGCAGTGGGTTAGGGCTATGTTGGCAAAAACCGATTTTCCACTGCATGTCGTCCCGATTACGCATCAAGAAGTTCCGGATTTATTTGAGAAGATTTCTGCACATCAGTTAGAACCTTTTGGCGGATTGCCAACCTTAGCTTACGCCAAAATTTTCGATTACGCCCGTTCGCTTGATGTGAAAGTACTGCTCGATGGGCAAGGAGCCGACGAAGCTTGGGCGGGATATGATTATTACTTAAAGTCGGAGAATTCGGTAGTTCAGGGAACAACAGTCAATCCGTTTAAAAAGCGAGCACTAAATGCCGAATTTAGTAAGTTAGGAATTGAATCCGAGCTGGAATTGAAATTTGAATCGCGACTAAAAAACGTGCAGTATCGCGATCTGTTTTCGACAAAATTGCCACGCGCGCTGCGCTTCAACGATCGAGTTTCGATGTTATACGGCACTGAACTGCGTGAACCTTTTTTGGATTACCGACTCGTTGAGTACGTGTTTGCGCAACCCGATAATTTTAAAATTAAAGACGGAACACAAAAGTGGTTACTCCGACAAATTGCTACAAAATACTTGAATAGCGAGATCGTGTCTGCACCAAAAAGACCGTTACAAACGCCACAGCGCGAATGGCTTAGCGGAGAATTGAAATCGTGGGTTTTGGATAAAACTGCGGTTTTGAAAAAGCATGATTTTTTTGAATCCAAAGCGCTTGAAACCGAGCTCGAACTTTTTTTCAAAGGCCAAAATCAAAGTAGTTTTCATATTTGGCAGTATATTAGCTCGGCAGAATTGTTATTCCCCTAATGAAGAGATTTTCAAATTTTATTTTTCTCCCGTTTACATTCCAGTTTGAGATTTGTAATTATTTCGTTCGACGACTTTTTGGTGCAGCGATAACTAAAAGTCAGAAGCAGCTTTATACGTTATTTTGTGATTTAGAACGCTATTCGGGTAAGGTTTTAAGATATGATTCTGAAGCAATTACCATTCAATTTCAATCGAAGAACGCCGTTGTTAGCTTACGACATTTTCCGTCGAGCGATTACAAAGTTTTCACTCAAGTATTTAAAGACGAGCAATATAAGTCGACGTTAGAGGCTTATCGTAAGAATTTTAATCAAGAGCCGGAATGCTTCCTCGATTGCGGGGGAAATATTGGATTAACATCGATTTTTTTTAAGGCGGCTGTTCCCAATGTAAAAATCTGTATCGTTGAGCCGGATACTGAAAATTTTAAGTTTATTGAACAGAATTTTTGCGAAAATAATCTGACCGACGCACATTTGTTTAAGAGCGGCATTTGGAGTAGCGATACTTTTTTAGAGGTAAATAGTTCTTACGGCGATGGAAATCATTGGGCTAAGAGTGTTCAGGAAACTACCACCGATACAGGTTTGCATGGTATCAGCATTTCGGATCTTCAAAACCGATTGAAGTGGCCAATAATCGATATCCTTAAAATTGATATTGAAGGTGCAGAAGCAGAGGTGTTTAATACACAGAAATCAGATCTCACCTTTCTTGCAAAAACTAAAGTACTCGCTATCGAAATACATGAAGATGTGATCGAAAAACAAACTATTCTCGATGTTTTAGATCAATACAATTTCGGATATTTCAGCGACGGCGAGTTAACCATTGCCTACAACCAGCAGCTTATTTTATGAAATCGGAAGATTCGACCAACAGCGAGAAAACGCTAGAGAAAAATAAATCGCAATACGATGCGCTGTACAGCAGTACATCGGGCGCAAAAATGGTAAAAGTACTTCAGCGATTTGAAGCATTTTTAGACGATACTACCCAAACCGACACGAGTTGGAAAGGTTTCTATCTCAACGATTTTAGAAAACAATTGAAAGGAAAACGCGTGCTTGAAATGGGTTGTGGCGATTGTTTAAACGCTGCAATTATGACCATGCTTGGCGCTGAAGTAGTTGCAAACGATATTTCCGATGAACCGGGGCGCATTATTGCCGAACTCAATGCATCGGGAGTGCTTCCAAAACCTATAACTTACGTTTTTGGCGATTTTTTACAATACGACACAAAAGAAGAAGCTTCGTTTGATTTTGTAGTCGGAAAGGCGTTTTTGCACCATTTGACCTTAGATTTAGAACGACAATTTCTCGAAAAAACGGCTCAGTTGTTAAAACCAGGTGGACAAGCGCGCTTTTTCGAGCCGGCCATTAATAGTTTGTGGCTCGATAAGTTACGTTTTATGATACCTGTTTCCGGACGGCCGTCGAGTTTACAGCGAAAAGCCTTCAAAGCATGGGAGGAAGCCGATCCGCATCCTGAGCGTCCAAACTCCTCGGAACATTACCGCAATGTAGGCTTGCAGTATTTTTCAAAAGTTGATATTTATTGTATTGGAGCCATTCAGAAATTTCACAGGCTCTTGCCTTCCGGTTCGTTTGATCGAAAATTCAGACGTTTCGCATTTCGCTTAGAACGGTATTTATCAAAGTACTTAAATGATACTTTTGCGAGAAGTCAGCTTATTGTACTTACTAAAGCTTCTTAAAGATGTTGGTTCGGATTTCGAGATATTTCACCTACCCAGACATTAAGAGACAAACGCCCAATGAAGCATTTTGTTGGGGCAGGTTTATCTTTACAGAAGACGAGGTAAACCCCTGCGATTTTTTAGTAATTCTCGATCAGCCCAATACACCTATTAGCACCGATGTGCCGCCCAATCGGATAATTCATATATCTCAGGAACCACCAAATGAAATAGCCGGATATCGACAATTCGGAAACAAAAAAGTTGCGCATAGGTTCGGACAAATTAAGCATTCGCAAATTACGTTTTCGCACGGTGCTTTGCCTTGGCACATTGATGTCAATTACGATACCTTACAGAAAACTAAACCCGAAGATTTGCACAAGACAAACGAGGTGGTTTGGGTAACGAGCAGCTTAAACTTGTCGAGTGGTCATTATTTGCGCATGAAAGTCGTGGCACAATTGCAAAACAGTTTTGTGAAGATTTACGGAAGGGGAATTCAACCTATAGACGATAAGTACACGGTGTTTAAGTCGGCTAAATACGTGATTGCTTTTGAAAATTACGCACATAGCGGCTACTGGACCGAGAAAATTGCCGATGCTTTTTTGAGTTACTGTTTACCTATTTACTTTGGCGCAACTGATATAGATGCCTATTTTCATCCGTTATCGTATGTGCGTTTGGATCCGCGATCTAAAACGTTATTGTCGGATTTGCAATCGATTGTTGATGATCATACCTGGGAAAAGCGATTGCCGTACATTATCGAGGCGCGGACTGATGTTTTAAACAAGCACCAACTATTTCCGTTTTTAGTAGATAAAATGGAAGCTATTTTGGCGTCAGAAAAGCAGCCGAATGTTCCGCAGCGTGTAGAAATTCCCGGCGGCTCGGCGTATTTCGACAATATTCCGCTGAGCATCAGGTTGCAGAAAATTTGGGTACGCATGCAGTACAAATGGTATGCAATAACTAAAAGTAGAAAGTTATGACCTATCATTCTCAATTTGAGCAAGATCGGTTTCTAGATGAGGTTGTTTTTGCCAAACAGAAAGGCGGTTTTTTCGTTGATGTAGGAGCTCACGACGGTTTAACCTACAGCAATAGCGCTTTTTTTGAGTTTTACAGGAGTTGGGACGGTATTTGCGTGGAACCGAATCCGCAGGTGTTCGACAAGTTGAAGACGGCACGACAAGTTCGCTGCGAAAATTGCGGTTTAGGTGCTGTCGAGGGTATTTTGCGTTTTACCGCCATATCGGGATATGCAGAAATGTTAAGTGGTTTCACCGATTTTTATGCGGCAAAGCACAAAGAACGAATTGCGCGCGAATTAGAGAAACGCGGCGGGTCGGCTATCGAACTAGAAATTGCAATAAAGCCACTTTCTAGTTTAGTAGACAGTCATAAAACTGTCGATTTTATGAGCATTGATACGGAAGGAAACGAACTTGAAGTACTAAAAGGAATTGCTTTTGAGAAACAGCATATTCGTGTTTTAGTGATTGAGAACAACTACCAAGATAATCGGGTTTTGGAGTTTTTGAAAGAATATAATTATCTGAAAGTATTTACTTTAGATACCGACAACGTTTATGTTTTGCAGTCCGAGTGGAATGCAGCTATGAAGTTTCGTTTGTTCAAATGGAAGTTTCGTATGAAAAAAGCTTCGATTTTGAGACGACTTTTTGGGTAACGATTTTTTGCGTTAAGGACAGTAGCGACATCCTTTTGCCGGAGGTACGAAGGCAAAAGATACAGCGGATGGCCTGACGGTGCCCAGAAGATTTTTCAATGAAGAACGATTGTTTGGCACCGGAACGCCCAAAAACAAAACAGCATATTTATCGATTTAAATCCGTTTAAATTTCGAGCCTAGGCATACAGCGCGGCAGATTTTGCATTTTCTTTGCGGTGAAAACACTTTACGATGCGCGAGCGACTTGGAATTGTGATTACCGACGGTGTTGGCTTTCGAAATTTTATCATTAACGATTTTATTTCGGAAGCTGTTGCCTCTTTTAAAGAAATTGTGATTTTTAGTTTCCTCCCTGCTGAGGTGTATCCGAAATTTCCTGCTAATGTTCGTGTCGTTCCCCTAGATATCATGCCCGAGCGCACCATTTCTTGGTTTTTTAGAAAGTTTAAGGAAGTGGCTCATATGCAGAAATTTGCAGCGGGAAACTTTGGTATAAACGACAATTTACAACTGATGCGCGCTTTGGAGTGGAATGTGCAAGGCTTGCTAAATCCGCTGATTTATCATCTCACGCGTTTTTTGCATAGCGAGCGGATTATTCTACTGGCCGAGCGTTTGCAATACGCTACTTTTTACGGGCAGTCGGCTATGGCGTTTTACCGCAAGTTGTTGCTAGATAATCCGGTTGATGTATTGTTTTTCACACACCAGCGTCCGCCGTTTATTGCTCCGATAATAAAATGTGCTAAAGATCTGAACATCATAACATCAACGTTTATTTTTTCGTGGGATAATTTGGCGTCTAAGGGTCGAATGGCGGGTAGTTTTGATCGGTATTTAGTTTGGAGTAATTTGATGAAATCCGATTTGTTGGAATTTTACGATTCGGTTTCAAATGCGCATGTGCACGTGGTTGGAACGCCGCAGTTTGTTCCTTTTGTGACCGATTCGTTTGATCAGGAACGGGCAGATTTTTATAAGAAATTCGATTTGAATCCGGATTTGCCTTTGGTCGTTTTTACGTGTAACGATTCGAGTAGCCGCAACGATCCGCATTACTTGGATGTTTTGGCACAGTTTATTGAGAATAAGCAATTAACGCAAGAAGTTTCGGTTTTAGTTCGCACCTCGCCGGCTGAAGATCCGTTGCGTTTTGCGGCGATACGGGAAAAATATCCGTTTTTAAAATGGAACGATCCGAAATGGATAGTAGCTTCAAATTCGGGCACTGAAACCTGGGCACAGCGCACACCCACGCAAGAAGATATATCCGATTTGAAGTCGATGTTGCAGTATGCGGCATTTACGATCAATGTACTTTCGACTATCACCATCGATTCGTTTATTTTTGATAAGCCCGTTATAAATCCGGTTTTTGGAACGGGAAGTAATGGTTTGTGGAATGATCAGAAGTTCTTAAGGTTTAGACATTTAGAAGTTCTCGAACGTGCAAATGCGAGTTTGATTGTTAAAGATGCCAACCAATACTTAACGGCTATCAATTTTTTACTTTCTGGCGGCGATGATAAGGCGGCAGCGCGAAAGTCTTTTGTAGACTTACAGATAAGCGTACCGTTAAGCGCTGTCAATAAAACGATTGTAAAGACTTTGCACGAATTGGAATAAGTTCAAATCGTTTTGCATTTACAACGAAAATGAACGTATATTCGTTTTGATGCAAAACTACTACAACCGCACTCTTGGATTAGTAATTACTGATGGCGTAGGCTTCCGCAATTTCATTATTAATGATTTTGTCTCCGAAGCATTACAGGTATTTGACCGCGTGGTGATTTTAAGTTTTTTGCCCCTCGAGGTTTATCCCACAGTTCCGGATCGAGTTGAAATTGTTCCTTTGCGCCCATCGGACGAGCGGTTTCTAACGTGGATGTTTCGCAAGTTTAAGGAAGTAGCGCACATGCAGCGGCACGCCAAACACAATTTTGGTATTCGCAACAGTTTGCAGCGCACACGATCAACGGCTTGGAGTCCGAAAGGAATCGTTAATCGTTGTATTTATGTGATTTCTAAGATTTTTCATAGTGAAGGAGTTGTGTTGGGTGCCGAGCGTTTGCAGTACAATAGTTTTATTGGGCAGCCTATCTTGGAGGAATATCGCGAGATTTTACTGCGCACCCGCCCGGATGTTTTATTTTTTACGCATCAGCGACCGCCGATCATTGCACCTTTATTAAAAGTTGCGGAATCACTTGGTTTGCCCACTGCAACTTTTGTTTTTTCGTGGGATAACTTGGCGTCAAAAGGCAGGATGGCTGGCTCGTTCTCGCATTATCTGGTTTGGAGTTCGTTGATGAAGGCCGAATTATTGGAATTTTATCCTCGAATTACCGAGCAGCAAATTTCTATTGTGGGAACGCCGCAATTTGTTCCTTTTATAGACAGTCGATTTACGAACGAGCGAGAGGCGTTATTTCGAAAGTTCGATTTAAATCCGGATTTACCACTAATTGTGTATACCTGTAACGACTCGACCATCAAAAACGATCCGGTTTACCTAGATTTTCTGGGTTCGTTTATTGAAGCAGCTAAGCTTGTTCGAGCAGTAAATGTTTTGGTGCGTACTTCTCCGGCAGAAGTTCCGGGACGTTTTGCAGCGGTTGCCGAGAAATATCCGTTCTTTAAGTGGAACTATCCCGACTGGAAAGTGGCAAAAACGCCTTTCACTGAAAGTTGGTCGCAGCGCGTGCCGAGTTTTCAAGATTTGTGTGATTTAAAATCGATTTTAACCCACGCAGCGTTCACGATAAATGTTTTATCAACCATTACTATTGATTCGTTTTTGTTTGACAAGCCGGTTATAAATCCGGTTTTTGGGAATGGAACCAACGGCTATTGGGACGATCAAAAATATTTGAAGTTTCGACATTTGATTCCATTGGTCGAGTTGAAAGCGAGTCATATTGTCACCGATGAAAAGCAGTTCTTAGAAGCAATTAATCGGCTGTTGTTGCATGGAGACGACAAGTCGGCGCAGCGGAAATCGTTTGTTGATATGCAAATAGGAGTCAGTTTAAAAAAAGTTAATCAGGAAATCAACGCTAGTTTAATACGATTAAAGAAATGAAAAGCAAAAAATTAGCGATTCTCTGTGCGTACCGTTTGCTCCCCGATCGGGTGGGGGGGATGGACTATTTTTTTTGGAAGTTCGACTATGAAGCGAAGAAATTAGGCTGGAATCCGGTGTGGTTCTTTCCGAACAACAGCGAGCACGGACAATACGGTGACTTGCATATTGTTTCGAGCGAAGGCTTATCGGTTGAAGACAGCTTTTTGAGCTACAACCAACAGTTTGATTACGTTTTTACACACTTTCTCGAGTTATGTACGCCTTTTTTTAAGATGGCGCGACCACTGGTTAGAAAGAATTTCATTGCCGTAGATCACAATCCGAGACCGCTTGGTGGTTATCCGTTTAAAAAGCGAATTGAAAAGCGTGTAAAAGGCTTGTTGTATGGTCGTTATATAGATCGATTCGTTGGAGTTTCTAACTATACAGTTAAAGAACTGATTGCCGATTTTGGCTGTGTGATACGAGATCGTACAAGCTGTATCTATAACGGAATCATCGCAGCAGATATTCAGGTTAGAACAGAGCGCAATACCGTAAAACCTAAATTTGTTGTGGTTTCGCACTTGCGTGAAACAAAGGGCATTCAAGATCTTATTGCCGCAGTTTCATTATTGGAAGAGGAAATAAAAAAAGAACTTCAAATTGATGTTTTTGGATCCGGACCGTACGAAGAAGTGCTGTTTCAACTTTGCGATCGATTTGAAGTAAGACAAAATTTCAATTTTCGAGGTAATTCTCCAACCATCAAACAACAATTAGCGAATTACGATTACTTGCTTCAACCTACTCACATGGAGTGTTTTAGCTTGAGTATATTAGAAAGTTTAGCCGCGAATGTACCCGTTATTACAACGCCGGTTGGAGGTAATAAAGAAGCGGTACATCACGGAAAAAACGGATTAATTCTTCCCGCGAAGAACGTCAATGCTTGGGTAATTGCTTTGCAGAAGTTATGGCGCGGATCTGTTGTTTTAGATTCGAATGTAAGCGATACGATTCGCAAGCATTTTTCTTTAGAAAATATGGTTCAAAATTATTTGAAGTTATTGCAATAAGTGGTCGCGAGCTTGGTCCGCATAAATAAATTTATTGTGGCCATGTAATTGCTCGTCTCATAATTGGCTTGCACATTCATTTTTATGATCAATTCGAAAAAAATGCTTTTTCTTTTGTAGAACTTTAGACAACTAACATTTCCCATAAAAATTATCTCGATGATAGAGACGTAACAATGCTGCAACACTTATGAACACCGCAGTAGATTTTTCGGCTGAACCAAATCCATAGAAAAAAACACAAATTCATCGGATTTGCTCCTTCATAAAGTTTTACTTTAGCAGTTCAAAAGTTTATAAGCAAAATTCAAAGATTTTTTATATGTGTGAACGATATGGATGAACTTAATCCAATTTTACCAATTTATAAGAAAGTACAGAGTCTTCTGAGTCTACAAGAATTCCACAAAAGAGTTAATGTTATTTTTCATGATCACGAAGCAGTTCATTATGATGAATTGCATGCGGATATGCTAGAGAGTTTGCAAGAACAATTTGATTTTTTAGCAAGCGATACCGAGCTTAAAATGAGAGACAATAAGATTGTATCGCTGCTCGATTTTGGCTGCGGAACTGCGCTGGCTACGCAAATGTTTTTAAAAACAAGCCTATCACAAAACTGCCAAGAAATTACGTTGTTCGATACTTCTGCGCAAATGCTAGAGAGAGCCAAAGCGAAAAGTAAAAATTGGTCGCAGCAAGTTCAAATAATCCACGAGCAACTGCCCGATTTTACCGGAAAGTTTGATGCTGTCATGCTTTCGAGCGTTCTGCACCATATTCCTAATCTTCATACTTTTTTGAAGAATATTGAATCGCTGCTGCGACCTGGAGGTATTTTTATTCATTTACAAGACCCAAACAAAGATAGCGACAGCGACCCGGAGCGAATCGAGCGTGAGCTATTACTCAAATCTCGAATGCAGCAACAAGCGGTGCACTCAAGTTCCATAAAACACTTTCTACCCAAAAAATGGCGGAACCAATTGAATAGACTGCTGGGTAGAAAAACGTACATTGATCGAATTAACGATGATTTATTGAGAGAAAAGGTAATTAGAAAACGACTAACCGCCGATGATTTATGGAAGGTTACCGACATACAAATATCAGAAAGTGGTTATGGTGGCATTTCTATGAAGGAATTGAAGACCGTGTTAACAAACTTTCAACTCATTACACATCGAAGCTATGCTTTTTACGGTGTATTAAAACATGATTTGCCGGCAGATTTAATTCCAATGGAAGACGAATGGGCCGCTAAAGGAAGTCTCAATGGTCGAAATGTAGCTGCGATATGGCAGAAAATCAAGTAAAAGTTGCGTTTTTAACTCCAGAGTTTCCGTTGCCAGAATTCGGAAAATGCGGCGGCTTAGGGAGCAGTATTAAAAACCTAGGTTTGGCTTTAAAAGAGCAAGGCATTGCAGTTACAGTAGTAATTTACGGCCAGTATGAAGATTCTGAGCGCGATTATTTAGGAATGCGACTAGTGGTTGTAAAGCATTTACGGCTGCCGGGACTTTCTTATTTTTTCCGACAAATAAAATTACAACGGGTTCTGCAACGATTAATTTCTTCAAATGAAATCAATATAATTGAAGCTCCAGATTGGACAGGCCCGTCGGCGTTTTTACCTGTTTCCTGTCCAGTTGTGGTAAAAATTCACGGTTCTGATACGTACTTTTGCGCACTTGATAAAAGAAAACCTAAAGTGTTCAACACTTACCGCGAAAAAAGAGCGCTGCTTTCGGCAAACAGTATCGTAGCGGTAAGTCGATTTTGTGGAGAATTCACACAAAAGGTGTTTCATTGTTCTTTTACCTTTACCAGAATTTTTAACGGCGCTGTTCCTTTGCAAGTTAGTCGAAGCAATCCGCAGCGATCGGTAGTTTTTTACTTCGGATCTCTGATTAGAAAAAAGGGAGTTTTAGAACTGCCACAGATTTTCAAACAGGTTCAAAGTCGGATACCTAATGCCGAACTTTGGTTGGCAGGAAACGATAGCATTGATGTTTTTGAAGGAATTTCTACCAAATCAATACTCCAGTCTGCTTTTGAACGGGAAGCCGTTCCGAATGTGGTTTTTCGAGGAACTTTAAATCCAAATGAAATTACCGAGGCACTTGCGCAATCGAGCGTTTGCGTTTTCCCTTCTTTTGCCGAAGCACTTCCCATGGCTTGGATGGAAGCAATGTTTCAAGAAAAAGCAATTGTCGCCTCGAATATCGGTTGGGCTGCTGAAATGATTAGTGATGGAGTGGAAGGCTACTTAGTACATCCAAAAAATCACTCCGAATTTGCCAATCGAATTTGTGATTTACTTGAAAATCCAGACCTTCGGACGCGTTTTGGTACCGCGGCACGAGCAGCAGCTCTTAAAAAATTTGACATTCAAGATATTGCCAAACAAAATTTAGATCATTATCGGATTGTTATTCAAAACTATGCAGCTAAAACTAAATGAGTATATCACGGTGAACGGCGAAGTGCTGTTGTATTGCGGACAGCCCGATTTGTCGCGTTTCGAAGATTTATCCAAATCGGAAGGCGATTTATGGCACAGCGGACTTCAGCAAGGTTTGCGTAATGCATTCCCAGAAGTTATCTATCAATCTTCAGTACAGTTTTGGTATATCAAAGATTTTGATAATCTTTCAGATTGCATTTCTTGGCGCTGTAATCCCGAGGCATTTCTCGTGCGCAAAGCCGTATGGGAACAATTAGGTGGCTTCGATTCTGAATACACTAATCCGTTGGTTGCAGCATTCGATTTTTCCTATCGTTTATTGCGCTATTTGGGCGGAATACCTAAGCATATAGACGATCTGTTTCCTGCGAATTTGTACCGCCAACCAACCCTTTCAGCCTACGATCGGTACCAATTTTTTAAAAAGAATTTTAAAACATCGCACAGTGTTTTTATGCTTTTTCGTTGCGGTTTTTGGAATCCAAAAGAGGTTTATGCTTTTTGGAAAACACGTAACTTCAAGGTGAAGTCAATCAGGCAAGGAATTCCAGCGCGACCTTTAGCAAAGCTTAACGAGTATCCATCGGTTAGTTATATCATTCCGACGATGATGCGACAAGATTTTACGCGGAATTTACTCGACGATTTAAGCAAGCAAAGCGTGTTGCCAACCGAAGTGATCGTGATTGATGCTACCCCAAATCTAGATGTGGCTGTGGCTTATCCCCAAGAAAATTATCCGTTTAAGCTGATTGCAAAACAGCAGCAATCAAAAGGAAGTTGTAGGGCTCGCAACGAAGCTATTGATTTGTGTACCGGCGAGTATATCATTTTTGGCGACGATGATATTCGCATTCCGAACACTTTCATAGAATCTCATTTGCGCTTTCTTAAAACGTATGGCGCCGAAGCCTGCAATGGTTTAGATATCAGAGCCGATCACCAGCAGCAGGATTTACATGATCTAGAGCAGAAATTACAGAAGTACGAGCAAGAAAATGGAGTGCGCGCCGGGGCCACATCGTGTTTTAGTAATGCTAATTCATGTGTATTGCGAGCGGTAGTAAATCGATTGGGTGGAAACGACGTGAACTTTGATGGCGGTTACGGCGAAGACAGCGATTTTGGTTTTTCGATAACCAAGTTGGGAATTTCGGTTTTACATAATCCGTTTGCTGTAAATTTACACTTAAAACCCCCTCAAGGCGGTTATCGCTATTGGGGATTGCAAGCAAAAAAATCCGGAAAAGCACGAAAAGCTCAACCTTGGGAATTAGGAAAACCTGTGGGCAGAATAAAACCAGTGCCAAGTCCGACAATAATGTACGGTATCGTCAAACAATTTTCGGCTGCCGAATTGCGGGAATATAAGATCAAGTATATGGTACATTATCTCATTTCTGGCAATAAACTAAAATTTCCCCTACGGATATTAAATTTGCCGTATAAATTCCTTCAGTTTAATGAGTCGTTGTACTATGCAAACCGATTGGCAGAAAGAAAAACAAACTGAGTCACTTTCATAATTTTCTACTCAAACTCCTTTCTATGGTCAATTCAGCAGAGCACATACTAAAAAACAAGTGGTTTAAATGTGCAGTTGCTGCTACAGTCGCTAGCTATGCGTTATTTCGACTCTATTACTACAGTCAACTGCCACTACAATCTGGAGATTCTGGACTTTTCGCACAGAATGCCGAACAACTTTTGAACGGCGAAATTACACTAACACAAAACAACGGATTTAGCGTCTTTTATCATATTCTTAGTTTACCCTTCGCTTATCTTTTCGGAACCTTTGAAGGTAATCGCGTTTTTAATGCCGTATTAGCAGTAGTATTTATTGCCTATGTTTTTGCAAATTACCGATCGTTTTACAGCCGCGTTTTTTGGTTGCTCCCTTTCTTTACAGCTGCAACACTCGACGTGGGTACCAACGACTTACTATTTCAGTTTTTCTTATTTATCGGATTACACCGGCTGTACATGGCCATCGATAGCAAACAGAAACTCTCGGGTTTTGGTTTAACTGCATTGGCGACAGCAATTTGTATTCGACCACTTTTTGTCATGTATCTACCTGTACTCGCAGTTTTATTCGGTTTTTTCTTTTGGAATCGCTTAAAATTTTCGAGGAACGACGTTTTTGCAGCTACAGGTTTACTTTTAATTTTTTTGACATTGAATGCTGTTAGTATTTTCAATAATGGGAAAGTACTTTACGATAATAAAGAGCCTGATCCAAAATTGGGCGTAAATTGGATTGAACGTCAGTATTTGAGTCAGTTAGCAGTAAATTCAGGTAAAATTCCGAACTATACTCATGTTAGTTGGGAGGAAGTAACTGCCTACAAAGCGAAAAACGGCGAAAATTCATTACCAAAAACTTTGATTCAAGCGGTAACGTTCGATTTTAAATTAACGCTGATCGAAGCGGTTAAAGATTTTCTGTATATCGTGAAAGATGGTACGCGTCAGACTGGTTTGACATTGCTACTGGTACTTGTGCTGCCCATTTTTTCATTTCGTAAATCCAGTTATTTACAGACGAATGCACTCTCAATAACTGTTTTTATAGGAGTGCTAACATTTGCTGTTGTAATTATCAGTTTTGTTGAAATGCGTTGGCTAGTGCCTCTGATGCTATTAGCTGCGTTACATATAGAGTCGGTTTTTCGAAAACAATTTCACAAACAAGCTGCGGTGCTTATTTTATCGAATGTACTTTTCAATGTACTTATAGCTTTATACGGAAATTGGAATATCATAAGACAATTTTTATAGGCTTTATTTTTTAGGACTTGCGAATAATGAAGCACATTGAGCCTTTCATCGGAATAGAAAATCAAAAGGAAAGCGATTCGGTTCCGTTTAGCCTGATTGTTTGCACTTATATGCGAAGCAAGGCTTTGAAAACGCTGTTACAGTCTGTAGAAAAACAAACGCGCTTACCTTCTGAAATATTGATCATAGACGGATCTACCAATACAGAAACGACCAAGATGATCAATAATTTCTCACTTAAAACGCGCTATTTTTTAGTCGACCAGAATAATCGCGGTTTAACGAAGCAGCGAAATTTTGGAATAGAAAGAGTTGCGGCAAATAGTGAAATTGTATGCTTCTTAGACGACGATACTGTTTTAGCACCAACCTATTTCGAATCACTTTTAAACACATATGCGCAGTTTCCTGAGGCATTGGGAGTTGGCGGTTTTATTACCAACGAAATCTCATGTTGGCCTGCCGAAAATAAATCGTATTCCAAAACAAATTATTTTGAGTACGGCGGTTATGTACGTTCGGAAAGTTTACGCTTTAAAGCCAGAAAGTGGCTAGGGCTCGACAGCAATTTACCGCCTGGCTTTATGCCCGAGTTTGGTCACGGGCGTTCTATATCGTTTTTACCTCCCGACGGTAAAATTTATGAAGTCACTTTTTTTATGGGAGGTGTAGCTTCTTATCGAAAAGAGATTTTTAAAAAACTGCAATTTTCACAGTATTTTGAAGGCTACGGACTTTACGAAGACGCACATTTTTGCCTTCAATTATCAAATTTGGGAAAGCTGTTTGTCAATACTGCAGCCCAATTAGAGCATCATCACGACGTACAAGGCCGACCAAATCAGTATAAATACGGCAAAATGGTAGTGCGAAACGGCTGGTTTGTTTGGCGAACCAAGTACCCGGATCCATCGTTCAAAAACAGATTCAAATGGCATGTTATCACACTGTTATTGATGTATATCCGATTAACAAACGTGATCAATACCAAACAACGCACAGCAGCATTCACTGAATTTTTAGGGCGTAAAATTTCTTGGATTAACTTACTTTTGGGGAACAAACCCAAGTTAGAGTAGCTCGCATGAGATTCACGGTTTTTACGCATGTGGCACATGTGAAACACAACGATAAACTATATGCCTATCGACCGTACGTAACCGAAATGAATATTTGGTTTAAGTATTTCGATGAAATTCGTGTTGTTGCTCCGCTTTCAAAGGCTCATTTTACAGCTATCGAAGCACCATACGAACACACCAAAATCACTTTCGTAGAATTAAAAGCGTTTGATTTTACTTCATGGACAAATTTGTTAGCAGCACTCTTTTTTCTGCCGTTTAATTTGTTCATCATTGCACGCGAATTTCAAAAAAAAGCGCATTTTCATTTGCGTTGCCCGGGAAATATCGGCTTTCTGGCATGTATCGTACAAGTTTTCTTTCCGCGAAAGCAAAAAACTGCTAAATATGCCGGAAATTGGGATCCAAACAGCAACCAACCCAAGAGTTACCAATGGCAACGGGCTATCTTAAACAGTACATTTTGGTCGAAGAATATGTGTGTTTTGGTATATGGCGATTGGCCAGATAATTCCACCAACATTCAACCATTTTTTACAGCTACATACAGTGAACAAGAGCTGTTCGAAACCACCACAAATCGAGAAGATTCTCCGATTCAATTTTCGTTTGTAGGAGGTATCACGGCAGGTAAAAATCCGTTTTATGCTTTAGAATTAATCGAAAACGTGCAGCAACAAGGACTCGCTTGTCGACTGAATTTCTTCGGATCTGGAGATTTAGAAAATGCGTTGAAACAGCGAATTTCAGAAAAGCAACTGTCTTTTTGTAAACTTTTCGGCGCCGTTTCGAAGCAGGATTTAAAAGTAGCTTACCAAAAGTCGCATTTTATGATTCTGCCTTCGCTGAGTGAGGGCTGGCCAAAAGCCGCTGCCGAGGCAATGTTTTGGGGTTGTATTCCTGTTATAACCTCCGTTTCTTGCGTGCCACAAATGCTCGACTTCGGAAAGCGAGGAATTTTATTAACCGGCGATGTAATCCGAGATACTGAGCAATTGCTTACTTTGTTGCAATCGGGCGAAATGGCTGCCATCAGCAAAGCAGCTCAGCAGTGGTCGATTTCCTATACTTTAGAGTCGTTTGAAAATGCTATTAAAGCCGTCATACACCATGCGAATACTACAAATAATTGATTCTTTGGATATTGGTGGTGCTGAGAAAATGGCTGTTTTATACGCCAACGAATTAGCGCAGCTTATAGATAAATCGGTTTTAGTTAGTACACGAAAAGAAGGTGGTTTAAAGAAAAGTATCGCTCCAAATGTAAGCTACCACTTTTTAAACCGTCAGGGTGTTTTCGATTTTAACGCCTTAAAACGCTTGGTTCAGATATGTAAAAAAGAGCAAGTTACCCACATCCATGCACACGGAACCTCGATTTTTTTCGGAAGTCTTGCTAAAATGTTCCTTCCAAAGGTACAACTCATTTTTCACGATCATTTTGGTTCTTTGCAAAAGCGACAAGTCTGGAAATATCGACTAACCACTTTTAAAGCGAACTTCTGTATCGCGGTAAATGAGGATATTGCATCATGGAATCAAAAAAACTTGAAATTACTATCGTTTTACCTTCCCAACTTTTCTATCGTTACAAATTCGGTTCGTTCCGATGAGCAGGAATCAAATTTCTCTTTCAAAATCTTAGCTCTGGCAAATTTTAGGAAAGAGAAAGGTCACGAATTTCTATTTCAGATTGCCCAAGAGTTGAAACTTCGCGGCATTGATGTAGTTTGGCAATTGTACGGACGAGTTTCGGATCTCGAATACTATCAGCATTTAAGAGCTTTACGTGAACAGCTTGAATTAACCGAGGTAGTTGAGTTTTTTGAAAATGAGTCGGATGTCACGCGGGCATTACAACAAGCCGATGTGGCAGTTTTAACTTCGTCGTTTGAAGGTTTGCCCTTAGCAGTAATTGAGTATGGATTAGCGGGAAAAGCGGTTGTGCTTACCAAAGTAGGCGCTTGCGAAACCCTAGTGCAGTCGGAGGTGAACGGGTTTGTAGTGCCTTACGGAGATGCGAAGGAATTCGCGGATAAAATTGAATATTTGTATCGTAATCCAGATAAAAGAGGCATTTTTGGAGAACGATTGCACGATGAGGTAAGTCGAACATTCTCTGCGAAAGCAGTCATGTCTTCTTATCTACAGCTATTGGAAAAAATGAATGACAGATAACAGATATTATAGCTTAATCGGAATTCACATCGCTATGGCTTTTGCTATTTGGCTCTTTTTACCATTAGCAAAGTTGGCGGCGCTCGCGGTCTTACTGGGAAGCGCATATTACGTTATCAAACACCAAAATCGGAACAACGAAGCCTTACTCGCAGCGGCCTATATCACCGGGATAGAGGTTTTTTTGAGAGCTACGGAAGGTGTACCTATTTATGAGTTTGGAAAGTATGGTGTTATTGGCGTGATTCTGATTGGAATGTTCTATCGAGGCTTTTCTAAAAGTGCTTTTCCGATGTGGATTTACTTACTCGCATTGCTGCCGTCACTAATTCTCGCATTTGTTGTATTAAATCCAGATACAGAACAACGAAAAATCATTTCCTTTGTAATAAGTGGTCCCATTTGTTTAGGTCTGTGCGGATTGTATACTTACCAAAGAAAAGTAAGTTATGAGCAATTTCAAAACATTTTACTTGCCTTATTGTTGCCAATTATCAGCCTCACTACCTACGTAATTCTATTCAATCCGAGTGTGCGCGACATCGTTTCAGGAACCGATTCCGACGGCCGACTCAGTGGAGGTTTCGGACCCAACCAAGTTTCTACCGTATTTGGCTTAGGAACTTTTATTCTCATTAATCGCGCCCTGTTGAAATCACCGAGTTTACAAGTAATGCTGGTAAATATCGGTCTAGCAGCAATTGTCATTTTTAGAGCCATCGTAACATTTTCGCGAGGAGGAGTTTTTACTGCCATTGCCATGATTTTAGCAGTAATGCTTATCCTATTTATACGTTTGAATGTTAATGCACGAGTAAAGATAAGCAGGCTATTGTTTTGGATGATTATTGGAAGTATTGGAATTTGGGGTTATTCGTTGCTGCAAACAAAGGGTTTGATTGGGAATCGTTACGCCAACAAAGATGCTCTTGGCCGAGTTAAAGAAAGTAAATTCACTGGACGTGAAGAATTGGCGCAGTCGGAATTAAAAGCATTTTATGAAAATCCGATATTAGGCGTTGGTGTTGGGAAATCTATCGAAATTCGAAAGGAAGAAACCGGAAACGACGCAGCCTCGCACAATGAAATAACACGCTTATTGGCAGAACATGGTTCCCTTGGTATTCTCATTCTAATTCTACTAGCAGTAACTCCAATTGTACTTCATCTGGGAAATAGGCAGAATTTTTTCATGGTTCCGCTGCTCTTGTTTTGGGCACTAACCATTAATCACGCAGCAATGCGTATCGCCGCACCCGCTTTTGTTTATTCGCTAGCCTTACTTTATGTCGATATTCCGTTCATCAGGAAGAAAAACGTGTCGTAAAAAAACTACATTAACCTAAAGTTTACCTGTTGTTTTGTAATTTCGACGACCCTAAGACAACAGAATGAAAATTGACACCCGAATACACTTTGAAGTAAGTGAACGCAAGATTTTGCTTCGCTTATTCGATACGGTATTTGTCATTTTGGCGCTATTTCTGTTGGATAGTTTTGTTGATTTTCAATATATCGATGTGTCGCTAGACAATCTTTGGTGGATTGTGATCTTAGGTTTATACGTAAATGTCATTGGAACTATTTTCGAAATGTACAATTTACAAGTCGCTAGTAACCAATTTCAGGTAGTTCGAAGTATACTGCTTACCGCTTCTACTACAGTTTTATTCTATCTACTTACTCCTTTTTTGACGCCTTTTTTACCGAGTAACCGACTTCAAATCATCTACTTTTTTGGCGCAATTTTCATCGGATTGCTGATTTGGCGTATTTTTTATCAGGCTTTTCTAGCTTCTCACAGATTCGAGAAAAAAGCAGTTTTGATTTGTGATAAAGAAGAAATTGTAGAGTTGGTTGGCGATTTACAAGCGGCTGATCCGCATTACCGCGTTATTGGTTACATCGATACTGGAAAATCAGAAAGCTATGTTTTTAATTACGGCGGAGTAGATGCCGTTCAGACGGAAAACTTAGTACAGTTTATTCAGGAACAAACAGTTTCTGAGCTCGTTATTGCAGGAGCAAAAGCCGATATCATCACCGTACCGCTATACAACGAATTATTGCGATTGCTGGAGTTTGGGTTCCCGATTAAAGAATATACGCAAGTTTACGAAACGCTCACACAGCGCATTCCTATTCATTACTTAGATCGCGATTTTTATCGATACTTTCCCTTCAGTCGAAGCAATCAAAACAAATTGTATTTGATTTTTGTTCGGGCCGTAGAGATTATTCTTGCCATTGTGGGTTTGCTTGCCGGATGTGTAATTTTACCGCTGATTTTGTTGGGAAACCTACTCGGAAATCGCGGACCGTTATTCTACAAACAAATTCGCGTTGGCAAGTTCGGAAAGCCTTTTAAAATCTACAAATTTAGAACCATGGTGAAGAATGCTGAAGCAGGTTCCGCTGTTTTCGCTACATCTAATGACGTACGTGTAACCACTTTCGGAAAATTTTTACGAAAAACTCGCCTGGACGAAATTCCGCAGTTTATCAATATCTTAATTGGCAATATGGGTTTTATCGGTCCGCGACCCGAACGCCCCGAGTTTGTGCAAGAATTATCCGAGATTATGCCTTTCTACGAAACAAGACATATTATAAAACCGGGATTAACGGGCTGGGCACAAGTAAATTACTCCTACGGACAAAGCTTTGAAGACAGCTTAATTAAATTGCAGTACGATTTGTACTACATTAAACACCGCAGTATCTTCCTCGATTTAAATATTGTGATTAAGACCTTTAGTACGATTCTGTTTTATCGCGGTCAATAGGTTAGAATCAAGTAAAAGCAATAAAAATACGGCTGCATAGATAGGCGCAAAAAGTAAAAGCTGAGGTTTGTTTAGCACATAAATCAGGTGAACCAAAACAGAAACTACTGCCAATACTTGAAACGTTTTTCTGCGAACGGATTTCTTTTCCGCGAAAGCGAAATACAGAAATAAAGGATTGAATAATAAAATGTTATAGTTCCAGAGCACTTCAACATGGTCGCTATACAAGCCTGCTGCCGCGAGAAAAATTCCGAGAAAACCTAAAACTACAAATAAGAATCGGCGCGTAAATTCATGTACGAAAACCAATGTCAGTAAGATAGCAAATAATGTGAAAACGGAGTTCCACCAAGGCACATCAAGTACGAGCGAAGTTTTGTTTAATACATTTGTTTTGGAAACAACTTCCTGACCTTGAATTTCATACGCGGTAAAAAGCTGTTCCGGTAAGAATACAGCATCTGCCTTGCTGTCGGTGTAGTAGCCAAACATGATGTTGATTCCCAAATTCTCGAAGTATAATGGCGACTGGTATTCGCTAACAATTTCTCGAAAGCTCTTTTCTTTTATCTCGTTTATAACCGCTGGCGTGATCGAACTGTGCTTTGCGATAAGATCGGCAACCATCGTTGTGCAATTTCGATGGAAAAATTTGTAAGTGTAAAATTTCCCGTCTGAATTTACGATAGTGGCCAAATCATTTATAATCAATTGAATTTCAGCTGATTTTAAATTTAAAACCTGCTCTTTGATACCTCGTTGTTCAAAAACGTAATTGGCGTAAAAATCTTCGTAACGATCGATTCCTACAAAGTACTTCAAATCGCCTTTCACGAATTTTAAATAGAAATTCGGTGTCGAAAAATCGAAGTATCCAAAATTCACTACAAAGTCAAAACCTTGCTGCTTGTCGTAAAATCGGAGTCCGGTGTGGCCGTACAACGAATACAATTGGCTTCCTGCACTAACGGTTAATAAACTGCACTTAGTATTCGCAGAAGCTGTAGGAATTTGGGCTTTCGCCGAAAAGAAGCAAAACGAAAAAACAATAAGTAAATAACGAATCATCGTCTAAATATATCAAGATCAACTTTTACAGAGAAAACATTGCTGTACAAGGCGGCACTTTGGTCGCCTAAATCGGTTAATGCATAGTCGATTTGAATGCCGCGGTATTTGAATCCTAGTCCAATATTTGGCTGAAACCCCAGTCGTTTAGAACCGTCAATTTCTTCAATGTTCTGAAAATTTCCAACGCCTGCTCGAACAAAAATTAAATCGGTGTAGCCGTATTCAAAACCAAGTGCCGGATCAATGGAGTAGACGCTGCCCGAAATTAAATCGTTAGTTTGTTCAAAACGCATGTTTAGATTGGTACTAGCTAAAAGACTGGTTTCGTTGTGAAATTCAAATAATTTTGCTAAACCAAATTGCAGTTTCGGCAAAGTAATCTCGGTACTTTCTGGTAATTCGGCATTTTGTCCTGGTACAGCTTCCGAGATGGTTTTAAATTCTTCTTCATCAATCGTCCAAATGTTGTACGTTGTGGTAATGTCACGAGCCATTAAACCTAATTTCCAGCCGGAACGCTCGAACTGAAATCCTAAGTCGAAACCAACGCCCCACGATGAGGCAAAATCGCCAATTACCCGACGGATAATCTTCGCTGAAATACCGTATTGAAATCCAGGTACTTGCAAACTTCGAGCATAGGAAAAGGTAAGTCCGTAATCGGCGGTTGAGAAAAGAGAAATGCGGTTATAATCGATATTTCCTTCGGAATCAATAAGTTGTGTGGTATTCAAGATGTCGTCAACGCCAAATCGAATTAACGAAAATCCAAAAGCACTTCGATCGTCGATGTTTTTTGCATAGCCAATGTAGTCGTATTGCGCAATATTCGCAAAATAATTAGCATGCATTAAGGCAACCTGATCGCGTTCAACGCCAAGTAATCCAGCCGGATTCCAATAGCCTGCCGTAACGTCGGAAACATGTGCGGTCACGGCATTCGACATTCCCAGCGCACGTGAGTCGACACCGATGTTCATAAATTCGTTTGAGTATTTACGCACTGCCTGCGCGCTAGCAAATAGCGAGAAAACAAGGCTTAACAGAACGAAGTTATATTTTTTTTGATTCACAATTTTTTTCGGCAATCAGCTCGCAAAAGTATCGATTTCACAGTAAAGCATCGGACTATTTCGCAATTAAAATGCGCCGAAATCACCGAAATCTTCTTCAACAAAACGAATTTCGGTTCAGCTTATTGCCTTACATTTGCTTGCTTACATTTTATAGCATGACAAAGCATATTCCGAATACTATTACGATACTGAACTTGTTTTGCGGTTGCGTAGCCGTAATCCAACTGTTCGAAAAACACTACGATTGGGCCTTTTTCTTTGTCGCACTCGGCATTTTCTTCGATTTTTTCGACGGTATGGCGGCACGAATTTTTAACGCTGCTAGTCCACTTGGCTTACAACTCGACAGTTTGGCCGATATGGTGACCAGTGGAGTAACGCCGGGCTTGACTTTGTTTTTTATGCTACAAAATTCAAGCGGAATGCCGGCCGACTCCTTAATTCCGTATCTCGGATTTCTTCCCACTTTAGGTTCTTGCTACCGCTTAGCAAACTTTAACATCGATACGCGTCAGACCGATTCTTTTATCGGCATGCCAACGCCGGGCAATGCGCTTTTTATCGTGAGTTTACCCGTAGTTTTAGCTTCAACTACAAGCTTAATTGCCATTGAGTTACTTACAAATCACTTTTTTTTAATTGTGCTTGCTGCCTTGAGTGCGTTTTTATTGAATGCACCAATTCCGTTGTTTTCACTGAAATTTAAGTCGTTTCGTTTGTCTAAAATGAAGTTCCAACTGGTTTTAGTGTTATTTTCGGTAATAAGTTTGGTCGTTCTTCAAGTTGCGGCTGTACCTCTGATTATTTTTCTGTACGTAGTTTTGTCAATGCTAAAAAATGCCACGGAACGTAAATCCCAGAAAACGAGCGCCTAGGCGAAAATCGAATCCGAAAAATCAGCTTCGCAATCGAATTTTTCTCATGCTATTCTTGTGTGGAACTGTTGCACTTTTGATAGTGTTGAATAAAGCCACATTGTTGCGGTATTTAGGCTTTGTAACAGATCGTTACGAACAACGAGCCAGCAACGCAACAAACACCAACCAGCGTACCAAAGAAGTTTTTACGAGTTTTCCGAAGAGCACATTCGGTATCGATGTCTCCGAATATCAAGGTCGGATTCGTTGGCAGGAAGTTGACTCTGCATACGGAAAGCCGATTGAGTTTGTGGTATTGCGCGCCACAGCTGGAACGAATTATGTCGATAAACAATTTAAAAGCAACTGGAAAGCCATTCGTAAATTAGCGGTTATTCGAGGCGCATATCATTACTTTCGTCCGGACGAGAATTCTTCTGCGCAAGCGGAAAACTTCATAAAAACAGTGCAGTTAAAGCCCGGCGATTTACCTCCAATATTAGATATCGAGCGCGTTTCTTCAGTACAAAGCTTGCATAATCTGCGTAAAGGTTTGCGCAATTGGCTGAGCCTTGTGGAAGCGCATTACGGCGTTAAACCAATTATTTATTCGGGAAAGAAATTTAAAGAAGCGTTTTTAGAAGAAGAATTCTCTGGATATCGTTTTTGGATTGCGGCGTATACGGTTACGCAAAGGGAGTTTCCTGCGCAGCAACTTTTTTGGCAATTTTCTGAATCTGGATCAATTCCTGGCATTCGCGGATCGGTAGATTTGAATATTTACCGAGGAAATAGCGCGGCGTTAAACCGATTAACTATTGGGCGGTAAAGTCTAATTTCTTTTTACGCAATTCGAAATTCTGACCGAGATATACGCGGCGAACAACTTCGTCTTGAACCAATTCTTCGGGAACACCTGCTTTCAAGATGCCGCCTTCAAACATCAGATAGGTTTTATCGGTAATGGCAAGCGTTTCCTGAACATTGTGATCGGTAATTAAAATTCCGATGTTTTTGTTTTTGAGTTGCGCTACGATTCGTTGAATATCTTCAACAGCAACAGGATCAACACCAGCGAAAGGTTCGTCTAGAAGAATAAATTTCGGATCGGTAGCCAAACAACGCGCAATTTCAGTACGTCGACGTTCACCTCCGGAGAGTAAATCGCCGCGATTGGTACGGATGTGTTGCAGTGAAAATTCGTCTAAAAGCGACTCCATTTTCGCAACTTGCTGTTCTTTACTAAGATTCGTAAGTTGTAAAACGCTTAAAATATTGTCTTCAATACTCAGTTTGCGAAAAACCGATGCTTCTTGCGCTAAATAGCCAATACCTTGCTGCGCCCGTTTGTACATCGGGTAGTCGGTAATTTCTAAATCGTCGAGATAGATGTTGCCTGCGTTGGGCTTCACCAATCCAACAATCATGTAAAATGAAGTTGTTTTCCCAGCACCATTCGGGCCGAGCAATCCTACGATTTCACCCTGATTTACTTCCACCGAAACGCCTTTTACGACACTTCTTCCTTTATAGGTTTTAACTAAATTATCTGCGCGTAAAATCATTATTATTGGTTTGATTGTTCTTCTAAAGCTTCCCAAAACTCGTATGCCCGACGCAAATGCGGAATAACTATGGTTCCGCCAACCAGCGTAGCAATTCCCATGGCTTCCATCATTTCTTCTTTGGTTACGCCGTGTTTGTAGCTGGTTTCTAAGTGGTATTTAACGCAATCGTCGCAACGCAAAACAGTCGACGCTACCAAGCCCAAAAGCTCTTTTGTTTTCACGTCGAGTGCACCTTCTTGATAGGCATTGGTATCTAGATTGAAAATGCGTTTCACAACCTTGTTCGGGTCGGAAAGCAGTTTTTCATTCATTTTAGAACGGTATTCGTTAAATTCGGTTACTAGATTGCTCATTTTTCAAACGATTATTTACTACTACTTTAGCGATAAAAATACTGCATTCATACAGCACCAGTATCGGAATACTTACCAATAATTGCGAGGTTACATCGGGTGGCGTAACAATTGCTGCGATAATTAATATGATTACGATGGCAAATCTTCGATATTTTCTTAGAAATTCGGCCGTTACCAGACCAAGTTTGGCTAAGAAATAGATAATTACCGGCAATTCAAAAACCAAGCCAGAGGCAATTAGCGAAGTTTTTACCATCGATATGTACGAATCAACGTTAAATTGGTTCACTATCGTATCGCTCACTACAAAAGTGGCGAAGAAATTTACCGATAAAGGCACGACCAAGTAAAATCCGAACAAGACGCCGAGGAAAAAAAGTAAAGAAGTTACGAATACAAATGCGATTGCCATTTTTCGTTCCTTCTCGTATAATGCCGGCTTGATGAATTTCCAAATTTCAAACAGGATGTAAGGAAATCCGAGGATAAAACCTGCGGCAATGCACGTCCAAATGAAAATGGAAAATTGTCCGCCAACATTCGTATTTTGTATGATGAAACTAAAATCCTTTACACAGGTCGATTCGTCGTCGAGACCTAAGTACTTGGTGGTTTCACAAAAGAATTCATAGGTGATAAAATCGGGTCGTGTTGCGGCAAAGATGATATCCGAAAAGATAAAATCAATGAAAAAATACGCCACTACAGCACATATTAAAATGGCAACAGTGCTGCGAATCAACATCCAGCGAAGTGCTTCAAGATGATCTAAAAAAGTCATCTCTTTCATGCTTTTTTCAGCCATTATACTATTCCTTCTTTTAAAATATCGTGTAAATGAAGTACACCTTTATACTCTTCGTTGTCTACAACAACCAGCTGTGTAATCGAAAAATCTTCCAAAATATTCAAAGCATCAACAACCATGGTATTCGACGTGATGGTTTTCGGATGCACCGTCATGATATCTTTAGCCGTTAAACCACTAATACTGTCTGTCTTATTAAGCATTCTACGAATATCGCCGTCGGTAATGATACCAACTACCTTACCTTGATCGACCACAGCAGCCACGCCTAAACGCTTTTCAGAAATTTCGAAAATCGTTGCTTTTATTGAAGTGTCTGGACTCACTTGCGGTTTAAATGTATTGGCGAGCATATCTTTTACGCGAAGCAGCAATTTCTTGCCCAATGCGCCGCCCGGATGATACTTCGCAAAATCCTCGGCAGTAAACTGTTTCATTTCCATTAAAGTCACCGCCAAAGCATCGCCCATAACCAGCTGAGCTGTCGTCGAGGAAGTTGGTGCTAAATTAAGCGGGCAAGCCTCCTCGGTTACGGTTGTGTCGAGAACTAAATCGGATTGCTGTGCTAAAAACGAATGCGTGTTGCCTGTCATTCCGATCAAAATATTTCCAAAGCGTTTAATAATCGGCGCAAGTACTTTAATTTCCGGACTGTTGCCGCTTTTGCTGATGCAAATAACAACATCGCCAGCTTGCACCATACCTAAATCGCCGTGAATGGCTTCGGAAGCATGAAGAAATAAAGAAGGCGTTCCAGTACTGTTTAAAGTAGCTACAATTTTTTGGGCAATGATGGCACTTTTTCCAATTCCGGTAACCACTAAACGACCTTTCATCGAAAGTATCGCTTCCACTGCCGAAACAAAATCGAGAGTTAATAAGTCTGCCAACTTTTCAATCGCCTTACTTTCAGATAAAATCGTTCGTTTGGCGGTATCAAGGATGTTTATTTGCGTCATGAAAAGTGTACTTGAGAAGTATTTGTAGATTCAGAGGAATGTTGTACTTTTAGTATTGCAAAATTAAGTAAAATCCCCTTTTTTATCGCATGAATAATAAGGAAATCGACATTCATAATGAGCTCAAGAAACACTTTGGTTTTGACAGCTTTAAAGGGCTTCAAGAACAAGTAATTCGGAGTATTCTCGCCAATCAAAATACTTTTGTAATAATGCCAACCGGCGGCGGTAAGTCGCTCTGCTACCAGCTTCCAGCGCTTGTTTTAGAAGGAACAGCTATCGTTGTTTCGCCGCTAATTGCCCTGATGAAAAATCAGGTCGATGCCATTCGAAGCCTTTCCGACAAAGAAGGAGTTGCTCATGTTTTAAACTCTTCGCTGAATAAAACGGAAATCAATCAGGTTAAAAAAGACATCACAAATGGTGTCACCAAACTCCTATATGTTGCGCCCGAATCGCTTACAAAAGAGGAATATGTTCAGTTTCTACGATCTGTTCCCATTTCTTTTGTTGCCATAGACGAAGCGCACTGTATTTCGGAATGGGGTCACGACTTCCGTCCGGAATACCGCAATTTGCGACATATCATCAAACAGTTGGGCGAAGTTCCCGTAATCGGGTTAACCGCAACCGCAACGCCAAAAGTTCAAGAAGATATCTTGAAAAATTTGGATATGACCGATGCAAAAACTTTTAAAGCGTCGTTTAATCGTCCGAATTTATTCTACGATGTACGTCCGAAAACTAAAAATGTCGAGGCGGATATCATCCGATTCATACGTCAATACAAAGGAAAGTCGGGAATTATCTACTGTTTAAGTCGCAAGAAAGTAGAAGCCATCGCCCAAGTTTTGCAAGTTAACGGCATCAGCGCTGTGCCGTATCACGCCGGCCTCGATGCAAAAACACGTGCCAAACATCAAGATATGTTCCTGATGGAAGATGTTGATGTTGTTGTGGCTACCATTGCCTTTGGTATGGGAATCGATAAACCCGACGTGCGTTTCGTTATTCATCACGACATTCCTAAGAGTTTAGAAAGTTATTATCAAGAAACGGGTCGTGCAGGTCGCGACGGTGGCGAAGGCTACTGCTTGGCTTACTACTCCTATAAAGATGTCGAGAAACTCGAAAAGTTCATGTCGGGGAAACCCGTTGCTGAACAAGAAATCGGATTCGCACTCTTGCAGGAAGTCGTTGCTTACGCAGAAACTTCGATGTCGCGACGAAAATTCCTGCTTCATTATTTTGGAGAAGAGTTCGATAGCGAAAACGGCGAAGGCGCCGATATGGACGACAACGTGCGCAATCCAAAATCAAAGGTAGAAGCGCAAGATCAAGTCGTAAAATTGTTGAAAGTAGTTCGCGATACCAAGCATTTATACAAAGCCAAAGAAGTAATTTACACCTTAATAGGTAAAGTAAATGCGGTGATCAAAGCGCACAGAACCGATTCGCAGACGTTTTTTGGTTCGGGCGAAAAACACGACGAGCGCTATTGGATGGCGCTCATCCGCCAAGTTTTGGTGGAAGGTTTGCTGACGAAAGACATTGAAACCTACGGAATTTTAAAAGTTACCGAAAAAGGTTTGGATTACATCGATAATCCAACTTCGTTTATGATGTCGGAAGACCACGAATACGATGAAAATGAAGACGATTCGATCGTAACGGCAAGTAAATCTTCGGGAACAGCCGACGAAGCGTTGATGGCGATTCTCCGCGATTTACGCAAGAAAGTTGCCAAGAAAGCGGGCGTTCCACCGTTTGTGGTTTTTCAAGATCCGTCGCTCGAAGATATGGCACTCAAGTATCCAACAACGCTCGAAGAATTGAGCAATGTGCATGGAGTAGGAGAGGGCAAGGCCAAAAAATACGGCAAGGAATTCGTGGAAATGATTAATCGTTACGTGGAAGAGAACGATATCATTCGTCCGGACGATTTGGTGGTGAAGTCAACTGGGGCAAATTCGGCTAATAAATTGTACATCATTCAAAACATCGATCGCAAGCTTTCACTCGACGATATCGCATCGGCAAAAGGCTTAACGATGGATGCCTTGCTGAAAGAAATGGAGCAAATTGTTTACGCCGGAACCAAACTAAATATCAAATATTGGATCGACGATATTCTCGACGAAGATCAGCAGGAAGAAATTCACGATTACTTTATGGAGTCGGAAACCGATCGCATTGAAGATGCATTAAAGGAGTTCGACGGCGAATACGATATTGATGAATTGCGATTGATGCGCATCAAATTTATCAGCGAAGTAGCAAACTAAGTTAATCAGCCAATACAGCGCGATGCGGTTTTAGAATATCTCGGTATTTTAAAATTTCATCGCGCTGCACGATTACAAAGGCCAGGGAATGAAATTCAGAAACGTTTTCTGAGCCAATCTCGTAAAAATTTGCGTGCTCGGCGGCGGCAAATTCCGTTAAATGTTTTGCGTGATGTACCGCGGTTTGCGATGCTGCTGCGCCGCGAAAATCCCAAATGAGCTTCACTTTTTCCATGGTTCAAAAGTAGTTATTTCGACGAACACATTTTCATTGGAAACGATTGCCCGCGGCCGCGATTGAAACGGAAAGCACGCAAAGCAAATGAGCAAGAGCCCTTGGAAGTTTTGTGCGACCAACGGAAGCGCAAAAATGCCGTAGGGATGTGCGAATTTTGCTGCGTACTTGTAGTGAAAAGCGCGAAATGCCGCCCAAAAAAAGGAGTAAATCTTTTTAGAATTCGACTTCAAAGCAGGAGATTTTACAATTGTAGGTAGCATTTTTATTTGGGCAGCTGCCGGCAAAATTCGTTTTCATCAATAACTGTTGCTCCAGCCGGCACCGCGCTATCCGCTGTATCTGCTGCTCGGCAAACGCCGCTCGCAGCAGGATGCCGCTACTATCGCTGCTGCAAAATCCGTGCTCGAAAATCGTTCTCTCGTTTATTACAAGTCATAAAAAAACGAGATTCCAACCAAAGTCGAAATCTCGTTACCTTATTAAAAAGTTCTTTTCGCTACTTCGCGATATTTACCGCACGTGTTTCACGAATAACCGTAATTTTTACCTGCCCAGGATACGTCATTTCTGTTTGAATTTTCTGCGAAATATCAAAACTTAAACTGGCAGCGTGGTCATCGCTAACTTTTTCACTTTCAACGATTACGCGCAATTCGCGACCCGCTTGAATTGCATACGCATTTTTCACGCCGTTAAAGCCGTAAGCAATATCTTCCAAATCTTTCAAACGCTGAATGTACGAATCGAGCACTTGGCGGCGCGCACCTGGTCGTGCACCTGAAATAGCATCGCAAACTTGAACAATTGGCGACAACAACGATTTCATTTCGATTTCGTCGTGGTGCGCACCAATGGCATTACAAACTTCTTCTTTTTCGCCGTATTTCTCGGCCCACTGCATACCAAGTAAGGCGTGTGGTAAATCGCTTTCCGTTTCCGGAACTTTACCAATATCGTGGAGTAGTCCGGCGCGTTTAGCAAGTTTTACATTAAGTCCTAATTCCGCAGCCATCAATCCACATAACTTCGAAACTTCTCTACTGTGTTGAAGTAAGTTTTGTCCGTAAGACGAGCGGTATTTCATACGTCCAACCACCTTAATCAGCTCTGGATGTAAACCGTGAATTCCCAAATCAATAACAGTACGTTTACCCACTTCAACAATTTCTTCCTCGATTTGTTTGGTTGTTTTGGCAACAACTTCTTCGATACGAGCCGGGTGAATACGTCCGTCGGTTACTAATTTGTGTAAAGCAAGTCGTGCAATTTCGCGACGTACAGGGTCGAAGCACGATAAAATAATGGCTTCCGGCGTGTCGTCTACAATAATTTCAACACCAGTTGCGGCTTCAATCGCGCGGATGTTTCTACCTTCTCGCCCGATTATACGACCTTTAACATCATCCGATTCAATGTTGAATACCGAAACGCAGTTTTCAACGGCTTCTTCAGTTCCCACACGTTGAATGGTATTGATGATGATCTTTTTCGCTTCTTGATGTGCGGTAAGTTTCGCTTCTTCAACCGTTTCCTGAATGTACGCCATGGCGTTAGAGCGCGCTTCTGCTTTCAATCCTTCTATAAGCTGATTTTTAGCTTCCTCGGTTGATAATCCTGAAATCACCTCGAGTTGCTCTAACTGACTCTTGTGCATGCGATCAACTTCTTGTTGTTTGCGTTCGAGTACTTCGATTTTAGCCGACAATTCCTTGGTTTTAGCCTCGTAATCGTCGTTAATTTTCTTGGCCTTAGCGAGTTCACCTGAAACTTGCGATTCTTTATCGCGAATGCGTTTTTCTACTTCGGCAACTTTCTTATCGCGCGATAAGATTACTTGCTCGTGTTCGGCTTTCATTTCAAGAAACTTCTCTTTTGCTTGAAGAATCTTATCTTTCTTTATGTTTTCAGCTTCTAAGGCTGCATCTTTTAAGATCGATGCGGCTTCCTTTTTTGCGTTCTTTATCAGGTTTGAGACGTTTTTCTTTTCCAAGAATTTAGCGATTAGAAATCCGCCTACAATTCCGATAATCGCTGCAATAATTGCAATTGTGTTCATATTTTGGGTTAAGTTTAAAAAAAAGCCTGCATTAATCTGTGAATAAACTCGTAAAGACAAGTTTTGAGCTAGCGTATTGTTCCAGGATCTGCGACAAAGGCAGCATGCTGTAGTAATACCGATTTGCTCATTCTAATTTGTTAGTGTTGAGTTTACCAATAATGAATTAATGCAGGCAGTATCGATGTATGTTAAGAACGTTATTTTTCGAGCACTTGTCCTAAAATAGCATTCATATTCTTGAGCTTTTCGAGCGTTTGCACATCAATATTTTGCTTATCAATTTGCTGTTGCTCCAACTGAGAAGCAAACTGTAAGGCGCACATAGCCAAAACATCTTGCTTGTCTCTAACGGCATAGTTTTCTTCAAATTGCTTGATCATGGCATCAATTTTCTTCGAGGCAAGTCGTAACGCTTCCTCTTGCGAAAAATCTACAGTGAGCGGATAAACTCGGTCTGCAATTGATATTTTGATCTTTAATTTGTCGTCCATCTAGTCTGCTAATTGCGCTATGCAATAGTCAATTTCTCGAATCAATGAATTTATTTTAAGCTTCGTATCTCTTTTATATTCGTCACTGCCAAGTAAAGAATTGGCCATTTTCTGAGCTTCTAGCGCCTGCGCAAGTTCTTGAATCTTCAAATTTAACTGCTCTTCTCTTGCTTTTGAGTCGGTTAACGCCGTTGTTAACTGACTGTTATGTAGCTCAATTTGCTGCAAACGAGCCAATAACGCGTTTATCCGATTCTCAAGCGTCGTTACTATGGCAGCTATTTCACTCATAAATGCTCCGTTCCTTACTTATTTCACAAAGTTAAAATTAGTTTTCGTTGTGGCAATATATTTGTTGACTTTTGAATAACGTTATTTTTACGGTTTTTCCGTAACAGCAATTCAATCTGTTTATGCAACTTTGTACCTATACGCCAGTTATGAGTAAAATATTAGCATTTCTCTGCCTCTTTTTTTCTTTACAAATAGTTGCACAATCCGCATATCCAGAGGATTATTTTCAATCGCCACTCGGAATTCCCCTTCAATTATCGGGTTCTTTCGGCGAACTTCGAAACAATCATTTCCATACCGGAATCGATTTTCGAACACAGCAAAAGGAAGGTTTGCCTATTTACGCTTGCGCGGAAGGATACGTGTCCCGAATAAAAGTGTCTACCGCAGGAAATGGAAAGACCATTTACATTGATCATCCTAACGGATATACTACGGTTTACGCACATCTTCAGAAGTTCGACTCTGCGATTGCCGCCTATGTGAAACAAGCGCAGTATCAAGCGCAATTGTTTGAAATAGAGTTATTCCCAAAACCTAATGAATTGCCGGTGTCGCGAGGTCAGCAAATCGCTTTTTCGGGTAATTCGGGAAGTTCGTCCGGTCCGCATTTGCATTTCGAAATTCGTGAAACGGTGTCCGAATTGAGTGTGAATCCACTTTTTTTTGGATTCGACACACTTATTGCCGATACGAAACGTCCGGCTATTTCGAGTATTTTGGTGTATCCCCTGAGCGAAAATGCTTGTGTTAATGGAACACGCGAGGCAATTAGCGTCAATTTGAGTTTGCAAGAAAACGGAAATTACATCGCCGATCCCGTTAAAGCGAAAGGAAAAATTGGTTTTTCAATCGCTGCTACCGATGCCTTCGACTACGCTTTTGGTAAAAACGGTCCGTTCACCATTGAAACATGCCTAAACGGCAATCGGAACTTTATGTTCACCGCCGATAAATTTTCTTTTGATGAAGTGAGGTACATTAATGCTTACATTGATTATTCGCGACTAAAAAAAACAGGCGTGCGTTATCAAAGATTGTTTATGAATCCGCCGTATCCCTTGCGCAATCTTCAAACCGATATTCAGGCTGGAATAGTTGATGTACAGACAAATCTTGCTGCCACTTATCGCATCGAAGTTGCCGATTACGCCGGAAACAAAACGGCAGTAGATATTCCGATTATCTACGATCCTAAAGAAGTGATAACAGCAGCAAAGCCTAAAAGTGAACTTCCAATCTTAAAATACGATATCGAAAATTTGTATGAAGAAGGTCGTTTTGCAGTTTCGGTAAAGCCACTCACATTTTATGCAAACTTTCCAATACTTTTTAAAGCTACTGAAAACGAACTCGAATTCGCAGCAGATGACATTCCGGCACATCAAAACGTTACCATTTCTTACGAAGCCGATCATTTAGATCCCGAAATTTTTGAAAAAAGTTTTAT
Source organism: Flavobacterium sp. (assembly GCF_027490375.1). Classification (GTDB taxonomy): domain Bacteria; phylum Bacteroidota; class Bacteroidia; order Flavobacteriales; family Flavobacteriaceae; genus Flavobacterium. Next base: position 121,138 of record NZ_JAIXYH010000070.1, on the reverse strand, counting down.
TGGTTCCGTCGACGGGAATCGCTTAAAATTCATTCCTACCAAAAAGCAAAACAACAAGTTAATTGCTTACACGCGGAATTTAGGACAGTTCCGAATTGGTTTGGATACCATCGCTCCAAGCATCAAAGCTTTCAACATAAAAGAAGGAAAATGGATTTCTAAACAACAAACCATCATTTTTATCGTTTCAGATAACGGAAGCGGAATTTCTAAATACGAAGGATTTATCAATGGAAAGTGGGTCTTGTTTGAGTATGAACCCAAAGACAAGTCGCTTACTTACTTCATTGACGACTCCCAGTTAGTTGACGGTAAAAACGACTTGCGCGTAATTGTTACCGATGAGCTCGGAAATTCTGCTATATTTGAAACATTCTTCCACAGGAAAATAAATTAAACGGGTACCATTGACAACTTTCTCACGATTAACCATTGCCTTTTTATTGTGTTTTACGGCACAAGTTTTTTCACAAACAGCACGTATTCAAGGTATTATTCTCAATGAAAATAATGAGCCAATTGAAGGAGTGACCGTTATTGCCGATACCGACAAAACCAGTTCAAATTCTAACGGTTACTATTTGTTGAAAATACCAGCCAATCAGGAAATTACAGTTCGTTTTACACATATTACCAAAAAAGTATATCAAATAAAAGTAAAGTTGAATCCAAATGAAGTTTTTGAATTTAACCCGGTTTTAAAATCCGACGAAGAGCAGCTTTCAGAAGTAATTCTTAATTCGAGATCCCGAAAACGACTCGAAGGCGCCATTGCTATTGATCCGGTGGTTATTCGAAAAATTCCGGGTGCGAATGCCGGTGTCGAAAACATTATAAAATCGTTTGGTAGCGTTTCTTCGAATAACGAATTAAGTACACAATATTCGGTGCGTGGTGGTAGTTACGACGAGAACTTGGTTTATGTAAATGAAATTGAGGTGTATCGACCGTTCCTTGTGAGATCGGGCCAGCAAGAAGGTTTGTCGTTTACAAATAGCGACATGGTACAAAATGTCGAGTTTTATGCAGGAGGTTTTCAAAGCAAATACGGTGATAAAATGTCGTCGGTGTTGGATATTTCCTATCGTACACCAACGAAATTTGGCGCTTCCGCAGAAGGTAGTTTTCTCGGTGGAAGTGCTTCGGTTGAAGCTGTTTCTCCGAATCAAAAATGGTCGGTTTTAACAGGAGTTCGGTATCGCGACAACAGTTTGTTCGTGAATTCCCAGGAAACTGAAACCAATTTCCGTCCGACATTTGCAGATGTTCAAACGTATGTTGTTTTTCGTCCGTCTTCAAAATGGGAACACAGCTTTCTCGGAAATATTGCGCAAAACCAATACCGAAACGAACCAATTTTTAGGCAAACCAACTTTGGAACCATCGATGATCCAATTGCCCTTGTGATCGACTATGAAGGAAATGAAAATGTGCAGTACAATACCACGTTTGGTGCCTTTAAATCGATTTTCAAACCTACAGAAAATTTGAATTTCCGCTTCATTGCTTCGGCGTATCATGCTGTAGAACAAGAGTATTTCGACATTTTGGCGGGATACGGTTACGGCGATGTAAACACGAATATCGGAAGCAACAACTTAGGCGAAGTAGAGTATGTAACGCGTATCGGAAATCAGCTTACACATGCCCGTAACGATTTAGATGGTTTGATTTTTAACTTCGAAACCAAAGCGACTTATCGAATTCTCGACAAGGAAGGTAAAGGGAATAAGCACCTTTTTGACTTTGGAATTAAGTACACACGAGAAGATTTTCGGGATCGTTTAGTAGAATATGAGGTGATTGATTCCGCAGGTTTTTCGATGGCGCCGCCGAATTTAGACATTATTCGCAACGACCAACCGTACACAAGTTTTGAAGGACCTCTAGTTCCGTTTCAAAGCGTGAGAGCAACCAATTTCGTTCAAGTAGATCGGTATTCGGGGTATCTTCAATACGGTAATCGCATGAAGTGGGGAAGTACCGACGTAACGTTTAATATAGGAGCACGCTTTCATCAATGGAGCGTTTCTGGAGAGAACATCAATTCCTCAACACAGCAAACAGTTAGTCCACGTGCCCAGTTTTCCTTTAAACCCGCTTGGAAACGCGATATGTTGTTTCGACTTTCAGGAGGTTTTTACCACCAGCCGCCTTTTTATCGTGAAATGCGTGCACCAAACGGTCAGGTAAATCCCGACGTAAAAGCGCAAGAATCCATCCATTTAGTGGCTAGTCACGATTATAGTTTTAAAATGTGGCAACGACCGTTTCGACTAACATCGGAAGTGTTTTACAAATGGATTTCGGATGTGAATACGTTTACTGTTGATAATGTTCGTATTCGCTACGCCGCAAATAATAATGCTGAGGCGTATGCCAAAGGCTTCGATATGCGTTTGAATGGAGAATTTGTTCCCGGCACCGAAAGCTGGTTTACCTTTGGCTATTTGAAAACTGAAGAAAATATTAATAATCGTGGATTTATTGCGCGTCCGACCGATCAACGATTGAAGTTCGGAATTCTGTTTCAGGATTATATGGAAAAGATTCCCAACGTAAAAGTTTACATCAATTTGGTTTACAGTACAGGATTGCCGGGCGGAAGTCCATCGTACGCTGATCCTTACGTGTTTCAAAACCGACTTAACGATTATCGTCGTGCCGATGTTGGATTTTCGTACGTTTTCACAGAAGGAAATCAAAATCGTCCGGATGGTCATTGGTTGAAACGATTTAAAGATTTATCTGCGGGCTTAGAGATTTTTAATTTGTTCAACAACCAAAACTCGATCACCAATACTTGGGTGAGAGATACTTTTACCAGCCGACAGTTTGGGGTGCCGAATTACTTGACGACACGTGTTTTTAACTTGAAATTTACAGCTCGTATTTAGGCAGACATCGAAATAATCTCGTATTTTTGATAAAAGCCTTTGTATGAAACTTAAAGCATTTATTTTATTTGCTCTTGTAGCGACTGTAGCAATTTCTTGTAAAAAAGAGGAAGAAACGCCTAAGGTTATTTACGATGCGAGTACACAAAAAGGTTCAGAAGTTCCCAAAATTGACACCGTTTCTATTGAAGTTGCCGACTTACCTGTACACATACCGGGTACGCAGTACTTGATTCATCCGGTTGGGAAATTGAGTTTGCGCAGCGACTATAAATCTTCCAATACGTATTCTGGAGAAGTTGGATCTAACGCTCCGAGCAACATCTCTAATTACAGAGATTTTGAAATTACGGGTATGCTCAGCAATTTGAAGTTTCAAAAAATAGGTCAAGACAGTATTTATGCACTGAGTGAAAAGCCTGTTTACATACAGACGGCAACTTTTTTAAAATCGGTTGCCGACAAAACCAAGCAGCAATTTTTGGTTTACACCTTGGAAGATGAAGATACCAATCGCGACGGTCAGTTGAATGAAAAAGACATCAAGGCGTTGTATATCAGTAATTCTGATGGTTCTAATTTCGAGAAACTCACCGCTCCATTTCACGAATTAATCGATTGGAAACTCATCGAAGAAACAAATACGATCTATTTCAGAACTGCTGAAGATTCTAACAAAAACGGCAAGTTTGATGTTGAAGACAAAATTCATTACAATTCGCTGAAACTTCCAGGAAAAGCTGCCGACGTTAAAAACTACAAAATACAGTAAGTTACTTCGCCGTGATAAAACCGCTAAAATAGCCGATTAGGGAGATGGCCAAGGTTAAAATCACAAAAAACACAAAGAACAAGAACAGTAATAATAGCATTCTTAAAATTACAAAGCTAAGCTTCTGTTTATTGTACAATTGAATATATAACCAAGCTGGTAAAAAATAGGATGGGAAATCAAGTAGCGTAGCGAGTAAGGGCGATACGCCATTGATAATTAATGCGTATTTAACTGGTGTTAATACGATGGTGTAAACGAGTATTTGAGCGCCAATAAAGCAGTTAATTACGATATTTTCAATGTAATTATATCCGTATTTTTTGAAGGAAAGCCAAGAACAAAAGGCAAAAATCGGAATCAGTAAAATATTGAAAATGGCGTAATGATCGATCATCCATTGAATAGCCGATTTTACACTGTTTACTTGTTTTTTGGAGCCGCCAACTATTGTTAAATTTTGCTCTACGTAATCAAAATAATGCATGGTTAAACCCGCAATACCTCCCAAAACGAAAACCAATAAAACAGGTTTGTAGTGGTTTATTCGTTTTCCTTCCAAAAACTCTCTAACGGTATGTCCGGGTCGAGTAAATAATTCTTTTATGGTAAAGCTGAGTCCTTTGTTAAGGTGTAGAAACGTGTATTTACTCTCGTCTATTAGGTATTGTCGATCTAGTCTAACAGTAGCGGTTTTTTGTCCGCAGTTCGAGCAGTATTTTCCTGAGGTTTCGCTTTCACAATTCTTGCAAGGTAGCACAGCTTCCATAGTTAATTTGTTTGAGATTTAGACTCGTAAATTCTTCCGTGAATGTACTCGATTTTTTAAAAAAGTTAAAAAAATCTAAATCAAAATATCACTCTCCAAATCTGATTTTTCAATACGGAAATCAAATCCCAAGCGACGTACCAGCTCTATAACCAAATTCTTATACCAATTTTCGGACTTGGGATGAATGTAAATGCAGTCGATCAAAGTATCAATGTCGATTTCTATCTTCAAGCCGTTGTCGATTTCCAAACCGTAAGGCGAGACATCGGTAATCACACGGATTTCGCGCTCGTACTGAAAACTCTTTCGTTTAAATAAGAAGGGAAAATACGGATTCTCAAACGGTATGTGTTCTTTTTTGTAGTCGATGTAATTAACTTCTCCGATGTGTTGCACATATTCTTCGTTTGCGGCGAGCGCCTGTTGTAAGCGTCCTAAAGTAGTTTGAATAGCCAAACCTTCGTTGCGTTGTGTGAAAATTTGCCACATGGCAAACGATTCGTATTCGTTGATGTGCCAACTACTAATCACCACTTTTTTGCGCTGCGCTTTGTAGTAGTCGAGAAATCCGGGTTTGTATTCGGCTAGTTTTTTAATTTCTTCGTAGGTCGGTTCGCTAAAAGTACCTTCGTATTGATCTTCGAATTTATCCGAGCGCGACATAAACAACTTTCTGTACAGCAGCAAGTCAACGAATTTGGATAAATCGAGATACTTCCAAATAATCATATTTGGGTCCGATGTCAGCGCAATTTCAGCATTTTCAACAAACATGTGTAAACCATTTATTGATTGCTAAAGTTATGTCTTATCGTTCAAACGATTGCATGTTCACTAACTTAAAATACGTTCCTTTTTCCGCTAGTAAACTGTCGTGCGTGCCTTGTTCTACAATTTCACCTTGATTCAAAACTACAATCAAATCGGCGTTTTGGATGGTCGATAAACGGTGCGCAATGACAACCGACGTTCGGTTTTGCATCATATTTTCTAAAGCCACTTGCACGAATTTTTCACTTTCGGTATCTAAAGCTGAGGTCGCTTCATCCAAAATCATAATCGGTGGATTCTTCAAAACCGCTCGTGCAATCGATAATCGCTGTTTCTGACCACCCGATAACTTATTCCCACTGTCGCCAATATTTGTTTCAATACCGTTTGGAAGTAGGCGAACAAACTCGGTAGCGTTTGCAATATCCAAAGCGGCTTGCAATTCGTCGTCGGTGGCGTCGGGTTTTCCCAACAGCAAATTTTCGCGAATACTGGCATTAAACAAAATACTGTCTTGGGTAACCATTCCAACTAAATTGCGCAACGACTCTAAAGTCATTTTCTTTATTGGTGTTCCGTCAATGGCAATGCTACCGTGTTGTACGTCGTAAAAACGTGTGAGTAAATTGGCGATCGTCGATTTTCCAGAACCACTTTGTCCAACTAAGGCAACGGTTTTTCCTTTAGGGATTTCGAGTGAAAAGTTCTTTAAAACGGCATCATCTTCGTAAGCAAAAGTGACTTTCTCTAATCGAACCGAGGTTTCAAAACTCGTTTTTACTACACTGTCTTTTTCATCAACAATTGGATTTTCAGTTTCCAGTAGCTCTAGCACTCGGTCGGCAGCGGCATTACCGCGTTTTACCGCGTAACTGGCCCTAGAAATAGCTTTTGCAGGAGTTAAGATGTTATAGGCCAAACCCATATAGGCAATGAAAGCAGCTCCTTTAAGAGATTTTTCAATCAAAACCATATGTCCGCCGTACCATAATAATACGGCTATGGTTACAATTCCCATGAATTCACTAACGGGCGAAGCTAAATTTTGCCGGTGCGAAATGGCGTTTGAAAGATGGAAAAATTTATTGGTTGATCTTTTAAAAGTTGCGATAAAACGGTTTTCGGCATTAAAGCTCTTCACTACTTTCAAACCTCCTAAAGTTTCTTCGATGGTCGATAAAAATACGCCTTGCTCTACTTGTGCGCGTCCCGATTTTTTCTTTAACTGCTTGCCAATTAAGCTAATAACGTATCCTGAAATAGGTATGAATACAAAAACAAACAAAGTTAATTTTACACTTATTCCAAACATGGTAATTATCGTGAATAAAATGGTAAGTGGTTCTTTTACAGCCATTTCTAAGATAATAAGAAAGGAGTTTTGAACTTCATTAACGTCGTTTGAAATACGTGCAATAACATCGCCTTTGCGCTTTTCAGAGAAATACGATAGGGGCAATTCGACAATTTTTTGGTACATCGCATTACGGATGTCTTGTAAAAGCCCGTTTCGCAAAAATGTTATAAAAAACATTGCAAAATAATCGGCGAGATTTTTTAACAAGAAGATACTTATGATGCCTACAATCATTACAGCTAGCGTGCGCTCTTCACCGTACGTATTCGTTGTGTTGGTGATATAATAGCTAAGGTAATCTTCTAAATACGATTTAATTTCGTAGAAATTCGTGTAAACTGGCTCTTCAGTTGTTTGTTTGGTTTGGTCGAAAAGGACCTGCATCATAGGAATGAGTGCCACGAACGACAATGTGCTGAATAATGCGTACAGCACATTGAAAAAGATGTTCAGAAAAGCAAACCGCTTGTACGGCAACGCATAAGGCAAAAGCCTTTTAAAATTGCTCATTAGTTAAGGTTTAAATCGGCCACGATAGCTGCTACGTGCTCTTTACATTCCAATTTTGCAGCTTGTAATTCTTCATGAGTTTCTACCGATTCGGTAACACTTACGTAGAATTTGATTTTAGGTTCTGTTCCGCTCGGACGCATAGCAATCTTAGAGCCGTCGGCTAGATAGAAGATGAGTACGTCTGATTTTGGTAAGTCAAGTTCTTCTTCCCGATTTACGGTGAGATCGACACATTTTGATGTCAGATAATCTTCAATCATAACAACAGCTTGCCCAGCGATGGAGTGCGGCGGATCGTTCCGGAATCCAGTCATCATCGCTTGGATTTCCGCTAAACCATCGATGCCTTTTTTGGTTAAGCTGATTAATGTTTCATGGAAATATCCGAGATCTACGTACAAGTTTTGCAGCTCGTTATACACCGAACTGCCGCTTGCTTTTGCATAAGTAGCAAGTTCGCATGCTAATAGCGTTGAGGCTACGGCGTCTTTATCGCGTACGTTATCGCCAACCATGTAACCAAAACTCTCTTCACCACCACCGATAAACTCGAGTTCTGGATGATCTTTGATCATTTTTGCAATCCACTTAAATCCAGTTAATCCGACCATACAACGCACGTCGTATGATTCTGCTAAAGCATGCATCATCGGCGTAGAAACAATGGTACTTCCAACAAATTGTTTTCCGTTAAGGCGTTTTTCCGACTGCCATTTTTCTAACAAAAGGGCTGTAAGTAAAATCATTAACTGGTTTCCATTCAACAATTCCATTTTACCCTCGTTGTTGCGAACAGCCACGCCCAAACGGTCGCAATCTGGATCGGTACCAATTACAATATCGGCACCTACTTTTTCGGCCAAAGCCAAAGCTAAAGTCAAAGCTTCAGGTTCTTCTGGATTCGGGGAAACAACTGTGGGAAAATTTCCGTCGGGTGTTTTTTGCTCCTCGACAATATGCACCTGCGAATACCCCGCTCTTTTTAAGGTTTCTGGAACTACTGTAATCGAAGTTCCGTGAAGCGAAGTAAAAACGATTTTCAAGTCGTCTCTAGCGCCTGCCTTCTGTAAAATCGTGGCGTTTTGAATGGTACTTTTGATAAATTCTTGGTCTATTTCTGCGCCAATTTTTGTAATGTGCTCTGGCTTAGGTTCAAAACGAATATCTTGATACTGTAAGGCATCGATTACTGCAATCAGCTCTTTATCTTGCGGCGGAACCAACTGACCACCGTCGTTCCAATACACTTTGTATCCGTTGTATTCCGGTGGATTGTGCGATGCGGTTAGCACGATACCTGCCTGACATTGTAATTTTCGCACAGCAAAACTCAATTCCGGGGTAGGTCGAAGCGATTCGAACAAATACACTTTTATGTCGTTTGCCGAAAATACGTTAGCAACAACCTGCGCCAGCGTGTCGCTGTTGTGTCGGCAGTCGAATGCTATAGCTACAGAAATGGACTGATTAGGAAAACTACTGTGCAAATAATCAGACAAACCTTGGGTGCTTTTTCCCAAAGTGTACTTGTTGATGCGGTTGGTACCAACGCCCATGATACCGCGCATACCGCCGGTTCCGAACTCCAAGTCTTTGTAAAAAGCTTCGAGGAGCTCTTTTTCGCCTTGCGCTTCAAGGTCGCGTAGTTGTTGCTGTGTTTCGGCGTCGAAAATATCCGACTTCCAAGTAGTAATCTTTGCTAAAATGTCTGTACTAACCATAATAAAAGTGCAATTAGTTGGTTTCTTCTGCTATTTTGTATCGCGGTTCGTTGTTTTTTGTACGGAGAATAATTTCGCCCAAAAAGCCCGCTAAAAAGAGTTGTGTTCCGATAATCATAGTAGTTAAAGCAATGTAAAACCACGGATTATCGGTGACGCGTATTGTAGGTAAATCGCTGTACAAGCGAATAAGTTTGTTGATTCCAATAAAACCGGCTGCAAAAAATCCGATGACGAACATCACCGAACCCATGGCGCCGAAAAGATGCATCGGACGTTTTCCGAAACGCGACAAAAACCAAATGGTAATTAAGTCGAGAAAACCATTGATAAAACGTTCCATCCCAAATTTGGTTTCACCGTATTTGCGCGCCTGATGTTTAACTACCTTTTCACCGATTTTTCTAAAACCAGCATTTTTGGCTAAAACAGGAATGTATCGGTGCATTTCGCCACTAACTTCAATGTTCTTAACCACTTGATTTTTGTATGCTTTTAAACCGCAATTGAAGTCGTTAAGATCTAAGCCGGAAGTGCGTCGTGCTGCCCAATTGAAAAGTTTTGAAGGTAAGTTTTTGGTCACTACATCATCAAAACGCTTCTTTTTCCAACCGGATACTAAGTCGTAACCGTCGGCGGTTATCATATGGAACAGCGCAGGAATTTCTTCCGGATTATCCTGTAAATCGGCATCCATGGTGATAACAACATCGCCAAGTGCTGCCGCAAAACCGGCGTGTAAAGCTTGTGACTTGCCGTAATTGGTCAGAAATCGCAAACCGTGCACGTGCGTGTCGGCAGCGGCTAGCTCTGAAATGATTTTCCACGATTGGTCGGTACTGCCATCGTCAATGAACAGAATTTCGTAGGTGTAGCCGTGCGCTTGCATTACTTTGGTTATCCAAGTGTGCAATTCTGGAAGCGACTCTTGTTCGTTTAATAAAGGTATGACGACGCTGATATTCATTTTGTTAAGCAGTAGCTTTGTTTTTCATTAACAGCGAAAATAGCATGCCAATGATACTCATTAGTAAAAGTTTGATAAGCGATTGACGGAACAAACCGCTAACCGCTGCTGGATCCATTTCGTTTGAAAGTTTTCTGGCTTCTTCGATATCGGCAGCTTTTGCATTGCTTTGTTCCATGATGCTGATGTTAAAATCGGTTTGCAAGTTTTTAAGATACAGCAACTGTTCTTCTGAATACAACACATTTAAAACGAAAGTGTTGTATGCGAAAATAAGCAGAATCATTACCATTAAAGACAAAAAGAAGGTGCCAAATGCTTCTTTAAACGAAATGTAGCGCAAGAGTTTACGGTAGCGATAGGAGGCTAAACCCGGGAAAAGGATAAGTAGCGCAAAAAGCGCCAACCCAAACCATAAGTTCGTAGCCAAATCAGGATTTACAAAGTACAAATAGCTTTGCAATACGATATACACCGCTGCTCCGGCCAAGCCATATCCTAAGGCAAGTATGTTTCGCGTGTTCAAATCATAAAAATTTCGGTCGTAAAGATAGTAAAACTAACGCGTGCAGGAATCCTTATCCGTTCAAGCGAGTTGTCGTACGGACAATTCGTTGTAAAGTGTCGTTGAATGTACATTCTTAAAGACATTTTACATTTAATTTGATCACCAAAACCGGTTCAAATTCCCTTTTCTTTGCTCCAGTTTACAAGCTTTATAATTCCACTTTTCCAATAATTAAAGAATTACAGCAACTTTATTCGTGTAATTATTTTTCTGATTTAAATATAGTTGTACATTTGCGCTCTCAAATTTGAACTGATTATAAAAGTCGGAACCGGCGGAATACCTTTCGATTTCGAAAGCATCAACCTAAAGTACGACACAAATAGAAAAACCATGAAAAAAGGAATCCACCCGGAAAATTACAGATTAGTCGCTTTTAAAGACATGTCTAACGAAGAAGTGTACATCACTAAATCAACAGCTGAAACCAGAGAAACCATCGTTTACGAAGGTGTTGAGTATCCAGTTGTAAAGATGGAAATCTCTAGATCTTCTCACCCTTTTTACACAGGTAAATCTAAACTTATCGATACTGCTGGTCGTATCGACAAATTCAAAAACAAATACGCGAAGCACATTAAATAAGCTGTTTTGCTATCCTATAAGCCTCTCGAAATTCGGGAGGTTTTTTTTTGCCTGCATTTTCGCGGAGCTTCGTACCTTTAGCATCATTCTTTTGAAACCATGAATTACATCCTTTACGACGGTCCGCACCGAAATGCCTTACTACCTTTTACGTTTACCCGACCTGTTGCCGATATCCGAATAGGTATTTTAACCATTCGCGAAAAATGGGAACGCCATCTAGGAAACACGATCACAACGCTCACCGAAGAGTATCTTTCTGAGAAATTCCCGATGGTCGAACTCGACGAAAACATCATGATTGATGCGTCTGTACTGCCCAGTAATGTGCTTGTAGAAATGGTTCAAAACCTCGAAGCCAATCAGGCTATCGCTAAAGATGGAGAAATCATTGCCTTTTTTACGACCTCGGTTCAAGAGGAAATTGATTTCGACCAGTACGAAATTCTAGAAGTTCCGGAAGATGTAGTAACCATCCAAAAACCTTACGATATTTTTTCTAAAAACGATGCTGCGATTCGCGACGATTTCGACTTGCTAACTTCCGATCGAATTTCACAACCAATTCCAAAATCGGTTCAAACCATTGCGCCCGAAAATATTTTTATAGAAGAAGGTGCGAAATTGGAGTTTGTGACGTTAAATGCAGCCGGCGGACCCATTTACATCGGTAAAGACACCGAGATTATGGAAGGAAGCATCATCCGCGGGCCGTTTGCATTGTGCGAGCAGGCGGTGGTGAAATTGGGTGCGAAAATCTACGGCGGAACAACTGTTGGTCCGCATTGCCGAGTAGGAGGAGAGATTTCTAATTCGGTTCTTTTCGCGTATTCCAATAAAGGTCACGACGGTTTTCTCGGAAATTCGGTGCTCGGCGAATGGTGCAATCTAGGTGCCGATACAAATAACTCGAACTTGAAAAATAATTACGAAGAAGTAAAGTTGTGGAGCTACGAAACCGAGCGTTTTGAAAAAACAGGTTTGCAATTTTGTGGATTAATGATGGGCGATCACAGCAAATGCGGCATCAATACCATGTTTAATACAGGTACGGTTGTAGGCGTTTCGTCCAATATTTTTGGAGCTGGTTTTCCGCGAAATTTCGTTCCTGGATTTTCTTGGGGCGGAGCCGCGGGTTTTACGACGTATCTCACTAAAAAAGCGTTCGAAACGGCAAAGATCGTAATGTCGCGCCGCCACGTGAGCTTTAGCGATGAAGATGCTAAAATCTTGGAGCACGTTTATGAACTGGAAGCCAAGTTTAGAGGATAATCCCAAGTCAGTGAAAATTTAATCAAGCAGTTTCATTATAGAGCGGCTTTTTTTGTGGAAGTATTTTAATTTGGGCGTTCCGGCGCAAAAATCGTGCATCAAAAACAATAGTGCACGCGCCGTCAGGCTGTTCGCTGCAATTAGTTTTGCGCCGTAAGCGGCAGCGCAAAACAAGATTTCCGCTGCCATCCTTAACGCGGAAATACGTTACCGAAGAAGCGATGTTTAAAAATCTTTTGAACTTTTAAGCTAAAATGAATTTAGTTTCAGGCACATTTCATCGGGCGTTAAAACAGGGATTTCACTTGTTTTAAAGTCTTTACTGTTTCGAGTCACAATGAAATTTAATCCGCTGACAGTCGTGGCGCAAAAGATTTGAATAGCGTCTTCAAAATCTCTGTGATTGGAGCGCAGTCCTTTTTTCAAAATATCAACATCTACCGAAATTACGGTAAGAAATTCGAGCAGGTTGCATATAATTTCGCGAAGTTCTTTTTCGTCTACGTATTTTTTCAATAAGTAATGCGTAGTTGCTACGGAATGTGAGGATGTAAAAAGTTGCGTTTTATTTTTCTCGGCGCTGCTAAAAATTTCGATAGCCTGTTTACTGAACGGCTTTCGATCGGCAATTAAATCGACCAAAATATTGGTGTCAAGAAAAATTTTCATTGCCGTAAATGTTTTTCTTCCAATGCGTTGCGCAATTCTGTGTCTTCATCAAAGTCTTCCGGAAGCGTGACGGATCCAACCAACTTTTTTAGTTTAGGCGACACATCCGAAGTGTAGTTCTCTTGCGTGATATTCTCGAGATAGCTTTCAATCAATTCAGATAGGCTTCTGCCTGTATTTTTTGCATAAGATTTGGCTCTTTCTATAATTGCCTTTTCTACGGTCAATGTTAGTTTAGTTGCCATAATACGTGCTTTATTTACAAATATACGTATCTGATGCTTGAATTACAAAACAAAGGATATAATTTTAGCTTAATGTGTGAATGTTAGTGAACTTTTTAGAAATAGAAAAAAGCGAAAAGATGAAAAAAAGTAGAAAAATGGGCCTTCGACAAGCTCAGGTAACACTTCGACAAGCTAAATCAGCACTTCAGCAAGCTCGTGTGCCAGCGAGGTAAAGGTATGGGTGGGTAAAGCGGTCAAGGTATATTAGGTATTAACATCTTTTCTGTACTGTTATTATCAATTGTTTGTGGCATCACTTGATCGACTTTAAATCTATCAGCATTGTATCTATTTCTGCTTCGTCGTTTCTATAGATTACTTGGATTCTGTTCGTATTTATTTTTTTTATAAGACCACTGAATTCCGATAGCTCTTTTTCTATTTGCATATTGGTAGCATCAGTAGTTGTATTTATGACTTTCTCCTCAAGACCGGACAGTCCATACTGATTGAAAGTTTCGGGGAGGTCGGGAAGTTGCCAGTCCCAAATAGGGAATGAATATAGTTCTGTCCATTTTTTGTTTTGATAAGTTACTACATGCCAAGTGTTCAAATTTGACCAATCAGCCCAGTTAATCACGTAGGAAACTTCGTCTGTGCCATCACCATTTAAGTCGCCTTCATTTTTAAGATATGAAAGTCCCAAATGTTGCCCACCACTATAAATACGTAAAGTATCTACTTGGGAATTATCTGATTTGACAAACGAAAATGGTTCCTTTTTTATCGTTAAGGCGACGAGTTGGCTGTAATCAGATAAATTTTCGTAAAATTTATTTGACTCTTTGTTATTGATTTTAGAATAGAAATGTTCGTTTAGTTTTTCCCGTTTGCCATCCCCGTCAAAGTCGCCTATAATTTCAAACCTGAAACCAAATACAGGTTTAAGGTTTTTAGGTAATGATTCAGAAGTTTTATCTACTGCATTGCTTTTTCCCGCACTTTCACGTTGCAATGTGTCTATTTGTGGAGGTAAATTATCTGCCCTCGTTCTTGTCTTCGGACTTTCACATGAAAAAAGTACGGTTGAAATGAAAAAGGATATGACAAAAAATGCTTTCATTTGTGTGGCTACAATTAAAAAAACTAAAAAACTGTATTTGTTTTTTAGAAGATCGATTGGCGACAATGGCCTGTTTATTCGTTATTAAAATATTTTTCCGCTACTGTTCCTAAATTCTACTCATGCAGTAACGAATATACGTTTTTCCACCAAACGTTGGTAACGATTTTCCTAGCCCGGATGGCAGCGGCAGCCCGTAAGAAAAATACGGCATCGTGAACCGGTAGGTGTGGGCGACCCAAGAAGCCCAACACGTGCCGAGTGAACGAACCGTATTTTTTGCGGACTATAGCGAACAGCCGGAGGAAGCTACGGAAGATTTCAAGATTTCAAGATTTCAAGATTTCGAAATTTCGAAATTTCGCGATTGAAAGATTGGGAACTGAAAATAAGCAAATTCCGATACCTTACGGAAGGGAAAAATGGGCCTTCGCCAAACTCAGGCAGCACTTTAGCGACGCAGGCAGCATTTCAACAATTGATGAACCACTTTGAAGGGTTGTGAAGCTTACGACACGAAGAGTTGGGAGGGAAAGACTGCCCAGATAATTAAAGGTGGTATAGTTTTAAATACCTATAATTATGGTGGTTATGAACAAAAAACCCACCCTCGTTTGCACAAGGATGGGAAAAATTGCTATGAAAAAGAAATTACTAGTTGCCTAGTACTTATCAAAAGTAAAAAAATACTTTTTATTACGAGAACATGTCCTTAACTTTTTCAAAAAAAGATTTCTCGCTTTTTTCTGGATGCGGTATGAAGTTTTCATCAGTAAGCGCTTTTTCGAAAAAGATTCGCTGTTCTTTTGTTAAAGTCTTGGGTGTCCACACATTTACGTGAACCAATAAATCGCCGTTGCCGTAGCCATTTATGTTCGGAACTCCTTTGCCTTTCAAACGCAAAATTTTTCCGGATTGGATACCTTCTTCCAGCTTGATACGGACCTTGCCGTTTACCGCTTCGATATCTTTCGATACACCCAAAGCCGCTTCGGCAAAACTAATATACAGGTCTAAATGTAGGTTCTCGCCTTCGCGTTTCAAGGTGTCGTGTTCAACTTCTTCAATGGCCACTAACAAATCGCCCGGTATGCCGTTTCCTGGCGCGTCGTTTCCTTTATTCGAAACTTTTAGTTGCATGCCATCAACAACGCCGGCTGGAATTTTAATCGAGACGGTTTCGTCGTTTACAATCATTCCTTGTGCGTCGGCATTAGCAGGTCGGTTTTCTAAAATCTGTCCAGCACCGCCGCAGGTAGGGCAGGTACTCGCCGATTGCATGCGACCCAAAATGGTATTTGTAACACGCATTACTTGGCCTTGTCCGTTACAGGTTCCGCAGGTTTTGTAGCGAACGCCTGGAGCTTGAACTTTGCGTTTAACTTTGATTTTCTTCTCAACGCCGTTGGCAATTTCTTCGAGCGTCAAACGAACTTTAATGCGCAGGTTACTTCCTTTTACACGTCGTTGTTGTCCGCCGCCTCCGCCAAATCCGCCAAAACCACCACCGAAGGCACTTCCGAAGATGTCGCCAAATTGCGAGAATATGTCGTCCATGTTCATATTGCCACCGCCAAATCCGCCGCCTTCAAAAGCCTGATGCCCGTACTGATCGTACTTGGCGCGTTTCTGCGGATCGCTTAGCACTTCGTAAGCTTCAGCAGCTAATTTAAACTGCTCTTCGGCTTCTTTGTTACCCGGATTTTTATCGGGGTGAAATTCTATCGCTTTTTTGCGGTAGGCTTTCTTGATGGTCGCTTCATCGGCATTTCGCGGAACACCAAGTATTTCGTAAAAATCTTTTTTCATCTTAATTTCCCGTTACAACTTTTGGGTATCGGATGATTTTGTCACCCAATTTGTATCCTTTTTCAATTACATCAACCACCTTTCCCTTCAAATGCGGCTCAGGCGCCAGTATTTGCGTGATGGCTTCCGCAAAGTCGGCATCGAATAAATCGCCCGATTTAACGTCAACTTGTTCAAGACCTTTACTTTGCAAGGTGCTTTTAAATTTATCGTGAATCAAACTTACACCTTTAAACAAAGCTTCGTCAACGTTCTCGGCTTTTGAAATTTCGGCTACCGCACGATCGAAATCGTCCAAAATCGGAAGCAATGCCACTAAAACGTCTTGATTTGCCGTCTTAAATAAATCGATTCGCTCTTTTGCAGTTCTGCGTTTGTAGTTTTCAAACTCCGCAAACAAACGAATGAATTTGTCTTTTTCAGCCGCTAACTCAGCGGTTAACTTTTCTTCGGCCGACAATTCCACTTCGGGTTCTGTCGGTACATCCGACGCATTGTCAGTTGTTTCAGCAGCAGCTGCATTTTCGGCAATAATTTCTTCTTCCGGCTTATTTATCTCGGTTTGCTCCGTACTCATTTTTCCTTCTGATTTAAAGGGATTTTTAAATTTCATCTCAATTTGCTTACGCCTGTACTGCAAGGATATTGCCAAAGCAGTTTGCTGTGTCAAATTGTCACCATTTTATCGTTTTAGAATGTCTCGCGATGGGTGTTTGTATTGCAGCAAGTTTTTAAGGGCCTCGTCGAGCGATTCGTATTTGAAATAGAAGCGTTTATGCATGAGTTTTGCAGGCGAGACCCGTTGCGAGTCGAACAGCAAGGTGTGCATTTCGCCTAAAACGAGTTTCATTACAAATCGCGGCACAGCAGGCAACCAAAGGGCTCGGTCGGCGTAATGGGATATTTTTTCAGTGAGAATTCGGTTGGTTGTAGGCGAGGGGGCAACAGCATTAAAAACGCCTTCGAGAAAAGTAGCCTCTGCATCTTCGTAAATTTCGACCATGTCGTCGATATGAATCCACGATTGCCAATTCGAACCGTCTCCAAACCAAGTTCCAAAACCTTTTTTAATCGGATTGTAAATTTGCGGAAATACGCCGCCTTCGGTAGCGAGAACCAATCCGGTGCGCAGCTTACAAACACGCATGTCAAAGTCGGCAAAACGATCTGCAGCCGCTTCCCACAATACGGTAACTTCGGATAAAAAGCTGCCGTCGCGTTCGCTGAAGTCTTCGGTGTACAGCCGATTTTTATCGCTTGGATAAATGCCAATAGCCGAAGCCGAAATGAAATGCACCGGTTTGTGCTCGCTGGCCGCAACCAAGTCGTACAGCATGTTTGCTGTTTTTACGCGACTGTCGATGATTTCTTGTTTGTATTTTTTTGTCCAGCGTTTAGCAATGGTAGCTCCCGCTAAATGTATGATGCTCCGAACATCGGTTATGCAATTCGAATCAATATATCCCGTACTTGGATCCCACAAAAAGTTAACCACATTTTTCTGATCGATAAACTTACTTTTTGAAGTAGTAAGTACATGTACAATGAGGCCTTTAGCAGTGAGTTTGTTTACTAATCGTCTGCCAATTAAGCCAGTTGCGCCTGTAACCAGTACGTTGGTGACCATTTTCATGCTTTCAATTTTAGTGTCCATTCAAATCGAAATCGAGAAACTTCGTGGCCACTTTCGTTGGTTCCAATCGCTTCAAGCCAAAAAGTTGTGTTGTCGGATTCGGGTTTTAAATCGCTAACAGCTTTATGAACGGTTTCGCCACCTAAACACGTAAAAACGATTTTTCCGGTGGCTTTTTTGGTAAAAACCGATTCGTTTCGCGCTACCAACATGCTGATTCGCTTTTTCGATTGTTGGATTTCATTCATAACCAAAGCACCTGTTGCCAATTCGGCGGCCATAGCTTGAACAGCGAAGTACATCGAATTAAACGGATTTTGATTAATCCACCGATGGGTAACGCCAACGGTACAGCTCTGCGCATCGAGTTTCTTCACACGCACACCGCATAAATAGGCGGAAGGCAGCTTAAAGAATAAAAATTGATTTACCTGAGAAACGGTCATACCTAGTATTTAAGCCGTGAATTTACGACGTCTTTGCGGAAATCCCGCAGTTTGTTAATTGTTAATATTTTGTTAATATTAGGTACTATGCAAAACAATGTACCTGTTTTCGTTTATATCTTTGCATAAGAAATTAACAGACAATAGATAGTACTAATCAGAAGTGAGTTTTAATCATCATCAAATCAAAATCAAATAAATCATGAAATTATGAACATCGAGAACACAAAAGCTCAAATGCGCAAGGGTGTTTTGGAATTTTGCATCCTCTCGGTCTTAAAAGACAAGGAAGCATACACATCCGAAATTCTCGATACCTTAAAAAACGCCAAGTTGTTGGTTGTGGAAGGTACCGTTTATCCGCTCTTAACTCGTTTAAAAAACGATGGATTACTAAATTATCGCTGGGAAGAATCGACTTCTGGTCCGCCAAGAAAGTACTACGGACTAACTGAATTAGGTAAAACTTTTCTCAACGAGTTAAATAATACTTGGACCGAATTATCAGACGCAGTTTCAATCATCACTAATCAAAACTAGAAATCATGAACAAAACCGTTAATATAAATCTGGGTGGCTTATTCTTCCACATCGATGAAGATGCTTACCAAAAGTTATCGCGCTATTTTGATGCGATAAAGCGTTCTTTATCCGACGCGAATGCACAAGATGAGATAATAAAAGATATCGAAGTACGTATTGCCGAGCTTATTTCGGAGAAGCACAGCAGCGGAAAGCAAGTGATTAGTTTAAAAGAGTTAGACGAAATAATCGCGGTTATGGGACAGCCGGAAGATTATCGTTTAGATGGTGAAGCTGCTGCAGAACCAATCGACTCAACGTTTCAAAACAGAAAAACACGCAAACTGTACCGCGATATCGACGAAGGAATGATCGGCGGCGTGGCTGCAGGTTTAGGGCACTACTTTGGTATTGAAAAAGTATGGATTCGCGTTTTGTTGGTAGCGCTTGTGTTCTTGGGTGTTGGTAGCGGTATTATTGCTTACATCGCGCTGTGGATTATTATTCCGCAAGCGATCACTACCAGCGAAAAATTGGAAATGAGCGGAGAACCCGTAACGATTTCCAACATTGAAAAAAAGGTGCGCGAAGAGTTCGAACAAGTGTCGGAGCGCTTCAAAAACACCGATTTTTCGGCCGCTGGCCAACGTGTGCAAACCGGAGCGCAGCGCGTTTCTAATTCGTTAGGCGATGCATTCGGAACTTTAGTGAAAATCTTCGTGAAGTGTGTGGGAATTCTCATCATTTTAATGTGTATCCCAGTTTTAATTGCCCTTATTTTTGGTGTATTTGCCACAGGTACAGCACTGGTTTCTGAATTTCCGTGGTCGGTTTTATACAGCGGTGGGAATTTCACCGACTATCCGATTTGGTTAATTGGCGTTCTTGTTTTAATCTCTTTCGGAGTTCCGTTCTTTTACTTGATGTTGTTAGGTTTTAAATTGTTGCTCAACAATTTTAAATCGCCAGGGAAGATATTCAACTTTACGATTTTAGGTTTTTGGATTATAAGTATCATTTTGTTGATTGCTTTTACCATCGCTCAAATTAAGGAATTTGCGTACGAAGGTCGCACGACCAACAAGCAAGATATTGCAGTTGATCTCAACAAAACCTTACTAATACAGTTCGCGGAAAACGACGATGTTGAAATCGATCCGAGAGACCACAACGATTTTCAAATCTACACAGATAGTACCGACAAAGAATACATATACAGCGAAGACATTAGCTTCGAGATTCGCAAATCGGCAAAACCAACAGCTTATGTGCAGATTGTTAAAATAGCGAACGGAAATTCGTCGAAAGCGGCACGTCATAACGCAGAAGAAATTACATACAATTATACGTTCTCCGATAATACACTTACTTTTAATAAGTATTTGATTACGGATGTTAAGAACAAGTTTCGCGATCAGGAAGTAGAAATCATCTTGTATTTACCGGAAGGCGTTACTTTTAAGACCGCCGAAAACGTAACGGACTTCGATATAACTGATAACGATTTCTTTAACTTGCATTACAGCTCAGATGAGTATCTTTATAAGGTTTATCCGGATCAGGTAAAATGTTTGACTTGCCCGGAAAGTGAGAATGAATTTAACGATGTTATTCAAACGCAAACAAAAATTGGCGATACGATTGTAACAAAAGTGCAAGTGGGTCGTCAGAATATAGAAACCAAAACGACCGAAGACGGTACGTTGATCATTTCTGAAAACGGAACAGTAACTAAAATCAAAACCAAATGATCAAATTAATTATCTGGATTACAAGAATCATTGTAGCCGTAGCCATCGCCTTAGTTTTTGCAGCTTGTGGCGGAAATCCATGGGGAGTAAAGGGAAGCGGAAAAATTGTTACCCAAACACGAACAGTTAACGCAGCCTTCACAGGTATCGATGCCGGGACAGGAATCGAAGTACGCGTTTCGGAAAATCCATCAACGGAAATTACCGTAACCGCAGATGATAATTTACAAGAACTCATTGAAGTTGTTGTGGAAGGAAATGTATTGAAAGTACGTTCAACAGGAAGTTACGACGCCGAAGAAACACCGGTAGTAACTGTACAGGTACCAGAAATCGAAGTTTTGAAAGCTTCTAGCGGAGCAACATTAAAATCGACTTCCACTATAAAAGGTACAAAGCTAACTTGCGATTCGAGCAGCGGTAGTACCTTACGTGTAGAAGCTGAGGCTGATGTGATTCGACTTTCATCTTCGAGCGGAAGTTCGTTACAAGTAAAAGGAAAAGCATTAGAGTCGTTTGCCGACGCGTCGAGCGGAAGTTCGCTAAACGCTGCCGAATTGAGTTCTAATAAAGTTACTGCCTCGGG
This sequence comes from Flavobacterium sp., assembly GCF_027490375.1. Lineage (GTDB taxonomy): Bacteria > Bacteroidota > Bacteroidia > Flavobacteriales > Flavobacteriaceae > Flavobacterium. Next base: position 100,177 of record NZ_JAIXYH010000070.1, on the reverse strand, counting down.
AAGTAGCGGAAGCACGATTCGTGTGGCACCCTTAGTGGAGCTAAATGCGGATGCTTCGAGCGGAAGTTCGATAGTTTACGTGAAAGTTCCTGAGAAGATTAATACCAAGACAAGTTCAGGTGGCAGCGTAGGCGCCAATTAAGATAGTAGGTTAGGATTAGTTATGATAAAGAGCCGGGCTGTTTCAGTTCGGCTTTTTTTATGCTTTTTGAACGAATATTTCCTCTTCAAAAAAGTTTGAAGTAGCAAAAAACGCTTTAATTTTCTAAAATTTCAGTTATCTTTTATTGAAAGTAAATCGTTGATTTTTCGGAAAGAAAAAATGCATTTAAACGTATGTATTACAGTTATTTACTTCGGGTAATATTGTAATATTACAAATTAAAAAATACAAAGCCGTTTAGTCTTTTGCCATTCCGAATTATCGCACGTCTTTCTCCGCGTTAGGTGGTGCAGCGGAAAGCGCGCAAAGTGGGCACTTACGGCAAATAGCAACAGCCGTGGCGACCCCAGAAGCCGCGGATTTTGCCGAATTTGCCCAAGTGACAACGGCGTACTTGCAGCGAAAACACCGCCCGCCGCACCTTGAAAAATTAAATTACCCGCGGCGGGAACGCCCAAATAAAAATGGAAATTGAGCGATCGTTGTTGCCGAAAAAAAAGACCTTCTAAAATTCTGACTTTGATTTTTAAATCACTTCAATATCTTTGTTCAAACACAAAACACATGAAACCATTTTATACGCTTGCACTGCTTTTACTTGTTGCCCTAACTGCCACTGCGCAAACCAAACCAAAAGTTAAGGGTTCGAAAATTGTTAAGATTGAAAAAAAGGAAGTTGAGGCGTTTAATAAAATTGAAATTGCCGACGATATTGAAGTGTCGCTTATTTCGGCAGCAACGCCGGGAATCGAACTGGAAGCCGACGATAACCTGCAAGATGCGCTCGATTTAAAACTGAACGGAGGAACGATTGTGATATCTACCATTAAAATTCCAACGGGCTATAAAGCGTTTAAAATCAGAATAATGTACGACCCGTCGCTCGAGTTGGTCGTAGCGCGATCAACCGCCGTTGTCAATGTGCTGGAAACGATAAAAGTGAAGGATATTCGCTTTGAAATAAACGATAAAGCCAAACTTTTCTTGAACTCGGAAACCGAGAAAATAAGTGTACAGTTGGATAACGACGCTTCGGCCGAACTTAACATTAAAGCCACCGAATGCAACCTGACGGCACTTAAAACGACCTCGGTTAAAGCACTAATTAACACGGCGACTTTGCAAACCGATTTATACCAAAAAGCTATTGCTAAACTGGAAGGCGACGCCGAGCTTGCCAAATACCGCCTCGACAACAACAGCGCCTTAACTGCAAACAACTTAACGGCTCAGGCAGTCGAAATTGCTACCGAAGCATTTAGCGAAGCCAGTATTCACGCGGCAAAAACCTGCGAAATAAAAGCTTCTGGGAAATCGGAAATTAAACTGTACGGTACACCCAAAGTGGATTTAGCACTGTTTGCCGACAGCGCGAGCTTGTTTAAGAAGGCGGAGAAATAACGGCTACTAAAAGCGGTACAACACGCGAATTGCTTGCTGTTGCTGGTCGGCATAGGGTGAAATTTCCATGTTATTTAGAACACGGGATTCACTTTTGTTGAATAGCTTTGAAATTTCGGGAAATAACCAATACGAAAGTTTCGTGCTTAGAATACCAATTCCAGCTCCCATGGCAACATCGGATAGCCAGTGACGGTTGTTGTACATCCTAAAAAAGCCCGTTCCTGCAGCAACCGTATAGGCTGAAACGCCGTACCAGATGCTTTCGTCTTTAAACTCCTGATAAACCATTTCTGCACCCATGAAAGCAGTGGCAGTATGTCCTGACGGAAAAGAGTTGTCGGAACTTCCGTCGGGGCGCTCAACATTAGACACGTTTTTTAGAATAGTAACGGTAGACGCCATAATTAAAAAAGACGTCCCCGCAATGATGCTGCGTTCTCCTAAATCGTGTTCCGGTTTTACGCCGAGATTAGGCAACACAAATACGGCTGCAAGCGGACTGTATTGCGTAAAATCGTCGATACTCAGCTTTTCATCAATATGTTGCTTAAGCTCGTCGCGCGTGTCGCTATTTAGTGTTTTCAAACTTTCGCTTTCTAGTGCAACGATCCCGTATGAAAACAAGACTGCAGGAACAATTAAATGTTTGAGTTTGTAATCGTGGGTTGTATCAACTGCACTGCTGTCGGTAACAACGTCTGCTTGTTGAGCAGCTGCCTTATGGAGACCGCCGCTAACAAGTAATACTGCCAGAAAAAAGTAAATCCAGTTTCGCATTACTCCAACGAAGCCAAGTAACGTTCGGCATCGAGTGCAGCCATGCAGCCTGTTCCTGCCGCGGTAATAGCCTGGCGGTACACTTGGTCGGCGGCGTCGCCTGCAACAAAAACGCCTGGAACATTGGTTTTTGAGCTACCCGGTACGTTTAAAATATAGCCGGTTTCGTCTAAATTCAAGTAATCTTTAAAAATTGCCGTGTTTGGTGTGTGTCCGATAGCCACAAAGAAACCCGTTGCCGGAATGGTGATGGTTTCGTTGGTAGTTTTGTTCAAGGCGGTAACTCCCGTAACCACATTTCCATCGCCCAGAACTTCGAGGGTTTCGGTATGCATTAAAATCTCGATGTTTTCGGTTTTGCGCACGCGTTCTTCCATGATTTTCGATGCGCGAAATTTCTCGCTGCGCACCAACATCGTTACTTTTTTACAAAGTTTTGATAAGTAATGAGCTTCCTCACAAGCCGAGTCGCCCGCACCTACAATAACAACTTCTTGGTTGCGGTAGAAAAATCCGTCGCACACAGCACAGGCCGAAACGCCGCCACCTTGTTGCAAGTAGTGTTGTTCAGAGGGTAAGCCCAGGTATTTTGCCGAGGCACCGGTGCTTATAATCACTGTTTCCGCATGAATCTCGATCGTGTCATTTACCCAAACTTTGTGTAGGGGTCCGCTAAAATCAACTTTCGTAACCCAGCCGTCGCGCACTTGTGTACCAAAGCGTTCGGCTTGTTCTTTGAGTTGCACCATCATTTCGGGTCCGGTTACGCCGTGCACGTAGCCCGGAAAATTTTCTACTTCATTGGTTGTGGTAAGTTGCCCACCGGGTTGCATTCCTTGATATAAAACGGGGTTCATATTGGCGCGCGACGCATAAATTGCTGCTGTGTAGCCCGCAGGTCCTGAACCTATAATGAGACATTTAAGATGTTCTGCCATAAAAATAAATTTAGAGTTGCAAATGTAAAATTACCCGTGATATGAAATTCAAAAAAGCAATCAGATATATCTATTTGTTGATAAGAAAAGTTTCGTAGGTTGGTATTTGGGCGTTCCCGCCGCTCGTTTAGTGGAATTTTGGTGCGGCGGGCGGTTCCTTCGCTGCTAGTCCGCAAAAATTGGTGCGCAAAACGGCTGCACAACCGGGCTTCTTGGGTCGCCCGTTTGTTTGTGTTTTTGCAGCACAAATTTTCTTACGGGCTATCCGCTGCGGCACCTAACGCGGGGGAGATCTCGTCTGAAAAAAAAGCGTACAACAACAATTTTTCGAATGCTTAAACGTTAGCTTTAAATAATTAAATTACAGTAGTTTTAATGCCTTTTTATAATATGAATAGGGTACATAAAAAGTCTGCGCAGGTGAATGAAAATAGCATTAAAAATTGTTGCGAAACTACATTTCGAACTCGATTCAAGGAGAAATCGGTTTTAAAAAGTATTTTCGGGGTTGTTGCTCGAGCTCGGCTGCTAGTAGTTACAGTACTTATCGTTTGTTTTTGTTATACCACTACAGCGGTTGCGGCATCGTTAAACGTAATTAACAGCTTTGGTCCTGCACCAAAACTGAAAGCTACTACTGATCCGCGTAAGTTTATTCCCAAAGGATACGAACTCGTTTCGATAACAAATGGCGATTTAAACAACGACAAGACTATTGATTGTGTTTTACTCGTGCAAGCAACGAATCCGGCTAATTGGGTAGTAGATTATTACGGAAAGAAAGTAAATCGCAACCGTCGCGGCTTGATTGTATTGTTTGCGAAAAACGGAACGTATGTACTGAGGGCAAAAAATCTGACCTGCTTTTCAAGTGCAGAAGAAGATGGGGGAAATTACATGCCGCCTGATTTGGGTTTAGAAATTAAGAAGTCAAAACTATACATTAGTTATGGGCATGGCAGGTATGGGTATTGGGAATATTGTTTTCGCTGGCAAGCATCAAACTTTGTACTTATTGGATATGAAGGAAGCAGCAATCGGGGTCCAATTGTAGAAGAGGCTACCAGTATTAACTTTTTGACGAATAAGACAAAAATCAGAAAAAATACGATGCTAGAATCGCTTGATGGCGAAGGCATATTCGAAGTTCAATACCTTGACAGAAAACCGAGACCGCTGCTTAAATTAACGGATATAAAGGATTTCGACGAATTAGAAATAGAAGATAAATAAGTATCTGCGGATTCAAGTAAGAATAAAACCAGATTAGTCAGCCAAATGAACCTAGCTGCGTATAATCTTAATTGTAATTGTAAATAAAGTAATTAAGGCGGTGTAACGAAGATTTTTTATCGAACTCACGTTTTTTAGCTCCTTCGGGCTTACGGATTAGCTTCGCGTTGCTCCGCTGATCCTGAAATGGGGGATGCCTCGAGTAAAAAACCGCATTTTTGCAAAATGCGAGTCTTTTTGTTTCCCTAAATTTAAAGCTCCTTCGGGCTTAAGGATTAGCTCCGCGTGGCTCCGCTGATCCTGAGAATGGGGTTGTCTCGAGTCAAAAACCGCATTTTATCAAATGCGTGTTTTTTTGTTTCCGCCTTTTTTAAGTTTCCTTCTGACTTAAAAAAGGCGGAAACAAAAAAACCGACCTCTCAGTCGGTTTTTTACTCGGTCGGGGTGGCAGGATTCGAACCTGCGGCCTCCTGCTCCCAAAGCAGGCGCGATAACCGGGCTACGCTACACCCCGCAGCGGGTGCAAAGATATACTTTTTTCATCCACATGCAACCTATTTTTTTCTGCGATGTAGTGCCAAATACTTTTTTCTAGGCACACCAATAAACAAGCGCGCGTTATTGCAGCCACTTGTCGTTACTTTTCTCGCAACTGTGCAAAAGATTTCGCAAAACGACAGTTTTTTTAAAGCACCACTTCAAATTTCGTCGCCGTATTACCTACCTTTGCTTTCCGGAAACCAACCTTCAACCTATGCTCATTATTGGAATTGCCGGAGGAACAGGCAGCGGAAAAACAACCGTAGTTCATCAAATTATGAACGAACTACCTCAAGCCGAAGTCGGAATTATTTCTCAAGACTCGTACTACCGCGAAAACAACCACCTTTCTTTTGAAGAACGCGCACTCATTAATTTCGACCACCCACGGGCAATCGATTTTGAACTGCTCGTAAAGCATCTTAAAGAACTCAAATCCGGACAAACCATCCACCAACCCGTATATTCGTTCGTTACCCACAACCGTACCGGCGATACTGTGATTACGCATCCGCGGAAAGTAATGATCGTTGAAGGAATCTTAATCCTCGCCAATCCCGAACTTCGCGAACTGTTCGATATCAAAATTTACGTGCACGCCGACTCCGACGAACGCCTCATACGCCGACTCAAACGCGATATCGCCGAACGCGGACGCGACATGGAAGAAGTACTTAACAGGTACCAAAACACACTCAAACCCATGCACGAACAGTTTATCGAACCCACAAAAGCATTCGCCGATATCATTATTCCAAACGATAAATACAATACGGTTGCAATCGATGTAGTTCGTGCCGTAATTAACCAACGTATCAAGTAAGTTTGCTATTTTTATAGCGCTATTTTATCTTCCGCGAAAGCGAAAGCAACCATAACATGAAAGCCAAACTTAAAAATCTGGTCGAAAAATATCCTATTCTCAAAATTTTTGGGAGCAGATACGTGCTGATTTTTATCGCCTTTACCGTTTGGATGCTCTTTTTCGACACCTATTCCTTTCTCGAACACCAAACTGTAAACCGAGAACTAGAAGAACTTGAAGAAAACAGACGCTTTTATCAAGAAGAAATAAAACGCGATCAGAGTAGAATTAAAGTGCTGCAAGACGACGATTTTGTTGAAAAGTATGCGCGCGAAAAATACTATATGAAAAAAGATAGCGAAGACATTTATATTATTGAATACGAAGGCGATACAATCGATTCATCATTCTAAATCACGTAAAATTGAGCGATATTAAATCACAGTTCAGCGCATTTGAAAACGTTTCGGCGGCAAAATGGAAACAGCAGATTCAGTTTGAACTGAAAGGTGCCGACTACAACGAAACGGTGGTGCGCCACGCTTCCGACGGTATTAAAGTTAAACCCTTTTACAATGCCGAAGATCGCGCAACGCACTTGCCCGCAGTACCTAAAACTGCCGCTTTTAAAATTACGGAAACGCTGTATGTCAAGAATGTCGATAAAACCATTCAACGCGCTACTAAGCTTGTAGCCAAAGGTTGCGAAGCAATTATTCTTGATCTTCCCGAGCGTATAACCGATTTTCAGATGACTTTTTCTGCACTTTTGGCGCTGCAGATTCCCATTTTTTTGCGTCCGCAGTTTTACGACGAGATTTTTTTTGCAGCAGTGTCTAAAATCGAAGGCGTTACATTGCTCATTGATCCGATTCACGAATTAGCCGCTACTGGCAATTGGTTTTCGGGTTCCGATAAGCAATTCGGGTTTTTAAATCAAACGCCAACCATTTACATAAACGCCGGTGTGTATCACAATGCGGGCGCAACGCCGGTGCAAACCATTGCTTTTGCCTTGGCTCATGCGGTCGAATACTTCAACCAGCAATCGAAACCAAAAGACGTGGTATTTCAACTCGAATTAGGAAGCGACTATTTTTTTGAAATCGCCGCCATTCGTGCCTTACGTTTGTTGTATCAAACCGTGGCAAACTCCTTCGGAATTACTGCAAAATGTAGTTTAATTGCCATTCCTGGGAAAAGGAACAAAACCATTTATGACTACAACGTAAACATGCTTCGTACCACCACCGAGTGCATGTCGGCTATTTTAGGCGGCGCCGATTTTATTCAAAACCGACTTTACGACGCCTTGTATCATAAAGAAAATGAATTTGGTAACCGAATTGCCCGGAATCAGTTGCTCATTCTGAAGCACGAAGCGCATCTCGACAAGGTTCAAAATCCGTGCGACGGCAGCTATTTTATCGAATCGCTTACTGCGCAAATGGCCCGTTTGGCACTCGAAAAATTAAAGCAAATTGAAGCCGACGGTGGATTTATCGCATCTCTAAAGAAGGAACGTATTCAAGCCCAAATTAAATTACAAGCCGACGCCGAGCAACAAGCGGTTGACGCAGGAAAGCACGTACTTATTGGAACGAATAAATTTAAGAATTCGGCAGATGTAATGAATGATCAGCTTGAATTATATCCGTTTCTAAAGGTGCAGGCGCGCAAAACCATAATTGCACCATTAATTCAAAAACGCCTCGCAGAAAACATCGAACAAGAACGCCTCAAATCTGAAAAATCAACCTTATGAAAAAATTAATTTACCTCTTTTTGTTATTGACTTGTACCGTATTCGGACAGCAAAAACAGTTTCAAATGATTCACAAAGAAACAGGTAAAGTGGAAAGCTATACCGAGGGAACTCGCGTGAAAATGCGAACCGTTTCAGGACAAAAATACGTTGGCGTTTTGAGCTTCACCGAAGACGATAAAATCAAAATCGACGATAATATTTTCGCGCTCGATCAAATTGGTGCAATAAAAATGCAGCCCAAAAAATTCGAAACGCTCAAAAAAGTACTTCTAATTAGTGGCTTAGTTATCGTAGGAACAGGTATTATTTTGGCTACTGCCGGAAGCGAAGCCGCCTTTTTAGTGATTGCAGGAGGTACGGGAGTAACCATTGGCGCCGGAATTCTGGAAGGTATTAACCGAAACCACATTAGCCGACGTTACGACTTTAAGATAAGTACACAGTGAAAAGAAAAGATATAAGTGACCTCGCTCTGCCCGAAGATGCATTTTTTGCAATTCCGGATGGAAAAGCGACCTATGAAACGGCAGAGAAAATTCCGATTAAGGATTTTTATAGTGCAACCGATCTAGAATCGGTGTCGCATTTGGATTTTGGCGCTGGATTTCCACCGTTTTTACGCGGACCCTATGCTACCATGTACGTTCGCAGGCCGTGGACAATTCGACAGTATGCGGGTTTTTCGACCGCTGCAGAAAGTAACGCTTTTTACAAACGAAATTTAGCTGCCGGTCAAAAAGGCTTATCCATTGCATTTGATTTGCCGACGCATCGCGGCTACGATTCGGATCACGAGCGCGTGGTTGGCGATGTTGGAAAAGCAGGCGTTGCCATTGACAGTGTGGAAGACATGAAATTGCTGTTCGATGGTATTCCACTTGATGAGATGTCGGTTTCGATGACTATGAACGGCGCGGTTTTGCCGATTATGGCGTTTTATATCGTCGCAGCAGCGGAGCAAGGTGTGAGTCCGGAGAAATTAGCGGGAACGATTCAAAACGATATCTTGAAGGAGTTTATGGTACGAAATACGTACATCTATCCGCCAGCACCTTCCATGCGAATTATTGCCGATATCTTTAGATATACGAGTAAAAACATGCCCAAGTTTAATTCTATTTCCATTTCGGGCTATCACATGCACGAAGCCGGCGCTACAGCCGAAATAGAATTGGCTTATACTTTAGCCGATGGTTTAGAATACATCCGAACCGGATTGGCAGCGGGCTTAGCGATTGATGATTTTGCACCGCGACTTTCGTTTTTCTGGGCCATTGGCATGAACCATTTTATGGAAATAGCTAAAATGCGTGCCGCGCGATTGCTGTGGGCGAATTTGCTAAAACCTTTTGAACCAAAAGACGAAAAATCCTTGGCTTTACGTACACATTGTCAAACCTCGGGCTGGAGCTTAACAGAGCAAGATCCGTTTAATAATGTGGCACGAACTACTGTTGAAGCGGCAGCTGCTGCTTTTGGCGGAACACAATCGCTACATACCAATGCTTTGGATGAAGCCATCGCGTTACCCACCGATTTTTCGGCACGTATTGCGCGAAACACGCAGTTGTTCCTACAAGAAGAAACCAACATCACGCAAACCGTTGATCCGTGGGGTGGAAGCTATTATGTCGAGCAACTGACTGCTGAGTTGGTGGAAAAAGCTACGGCCTTGATTGAAGAAGTTGAATCGCTTGGCGGAATGACGAAGGCTATAGAAGCCGGGATTCCAAAAATGCGGATTGAAGAAGCGGCAGCACGAAAGCAAGCGCGCATAGATTCTGGGAAGGATATCATCGTGGGCGTTAACAAATATCGTTTGCCGAAAGAAGACGAATTGTCGATTTTAGATGTAGACAATCAGAAAGTGCGTGCAGAACAGATTGAGAAATTGGTTCGGATAAAATCGACACGAGATCAAGCATTGGTCGATGCTGCGTTAGCAAAACTGAGCGCGGCAACACAAACCAACGATAATTTATTGGATTTAGCGATTGAAGCCGCTCGAGTTCGTGCAACTTTGGGCGAAATTAGTTCGGCTTTAGAAGCAGCTTTTGGAAGATATAAAGCCGATATAAAAACATTTAGTGGCGTGTATAGTAAAGAAATAGCGCAAGATCCAGAATTTTTAAAGGCCCGTGAATTAGCTGATCGTTTTGCAGCGAAAGAAGGCCGACGTCCGCGTATTATGATTGCAAAGATGGGTCAAGACGGACACGATCGCGGTGCCAAAGTAGTAGCAACGGGTTATGCCGATGTAGGTTTTGACGTGGATATTGGTCCGCTTTTTCAAACACCAGCGGAGGCTGCACGGCAAGCGGTTGAAAACGATGTCCATATTTTAGGTGTTTCGTCGTTAGCAGCCGGACACAAAACCTTGGTTCCGCAAGTGATTGCTGAGCTGGAGAAGTTGGGTCGCCCCGACATTATGGTTATCGTTGGCGGTGTGATTCCGAAAAAGGATTATCCGTTTTTATTTGAGTCGGGTGCCGTTGCTGTTTTTGGACCTGGAACTCGCATCAGTTTAGCAGCTATAAAAATGCTAGAAATTTTAATTGACGAGTAGAAAACTGCTGGCAATTTGAATATATTTGCAGCCCAAATTCGGGATGTGGCGCAGCCTGGTAGCGTACTAGCATGGGGTGCTAGGGGTCGCAAGTTCGAATCTTGTCATCCCGACAAAAAAGACCGGCGAGAGCCGGTTTTTTTGTTAAAGCGTCTAAGCCCGAAGGAGCGTAAGACGCTTGAGCAAAAAAACCGTGCCTTTTGCAAAAAAGGCGGTCTTTTTTGGACTCGTCTCCTCTTTAAAGATCAGCGGCGCTAATCTTGTCATCCCGACAAAAAAAACCGTGCCTTTTGCAAAAAGGCGGTTTTTTTTGGGCTCGTTTCCCCCTTAAAGATCAGCGCAGCTAATCTTGTCGTAAACTTCAATCAAAAAAGCGGTTTATTTTTGGGCTCGTTTCCCCCTTAAAGATCAGCGCAGCTAATCTTGTCATTAATTCCATTCAAAAAAGGCGTTTTTTTTTGGGCTCGTTTCCCTCTTAAAGATCAGGAAAGCTAATCTTGTCATTAATTCCATTCAAAAAAGGCGTTTTTTTTTTGGCTCGTTTCTAGCTTAAAAATCAATATGTGTTTTTTTGCGAAGTTAGACGAATTTTGAAGCGTTTTTTTTGGCTGAAATGCAAAATTAATTTTGGCATTAAATTTCTGAAAATCAATATTTTGATTTTGTAATTATTGCAATATTACGTATAAATAATTTTAAATTTCAATAACGTTACATATTGTCGATATCTAGTCGATTTTTTAAAAAGATATCTCAATGTCTTACAGTGCACTGATCTTTTTACAGCACAGTTTTTTTTGGCAACGATTTTCTCTGCGTTAGGTGGTGCAGCGAAAAGCGCGCAACGTTGAAGTTCGTGGCAAAATGCAACAGCCGCGGCGACCTAAGAAACGGAGTTCGATAAAAATCATTGTCATATCGCTGTAGACTTTAAATAGTGAGAGTTCGACAAAAGCTGTTTGTAGGTCAACTAATGTTTGACAGAGCGCAATTAAAAGTCGGTCGGACGGACATCTAATCATTTAAACAGTCGCTTGCTTCGTTGTATTTTTTTGCGATATTTCAATATCCCAAAGAAAATACGCCTTGTAATCAACAGTTTAAATGATTTCTGACTTCGATTTTTAATTGAACTCCGTTTCAGAAGCCGTGGATTTTGCTTTTTTTGCCCGTGCTGCAACGGCGTACTTGTAGCGGAAACACCGCCCGCCGCACCTAAAAAAACGTGAGTTCGACATAAAAACCTTTGTTAGATCGCTTGAAATGAAAGCTTTAGATTAGCTACTAATATATTCTATACTATTTTTTACAGCTAATCATTTAAACAGTCGCTTACGTCGTTGTATTTTTTAGAGATACCTCGGTATCCCAAAGAAAATACGCCTCGTAATCAACTATTTAAATGATTTCTAACTTTGATTTTTATATCGAACTCACGTTAAAAAAATAGTTGTGCGCGGCGGGAACGCCCAAATAATCATTGATTTTAATCTAAATTTTACTACTTTTATAACCGTTAACGACCTATGCTTTCATGACCGATTTTTCGACCTATTCGCCCGGATTACACGCCTTATGCCGCTTTGAGCAAATTGCCGCAGAAAAACTAACTCAACTTGATGCATTTCACGGGTTTACTCAAGATTTATGCGCGGATTTAGGCTTGGAAATAGTAGGTGCGAGTTCGTTTGTGTTTGAAAATCAGAGTTATACTGCCTCGTATTGTTTGAAAGAATCACATATTTGTATTCATACTTGGCCTGAATTTCAGTTACTTACACTTGATGTTTATTTATGTAACTTCCTGCAAGACAACAGTGAAAAAGTACGCACTGTCGTTGAAAAGTACCGAACTTTTTTCGCCGCTAATGAAGTTTCAATTTCTGAAGTATACCGATGAAAACTACCATTACTTGTCCAAGCTGTAATCACGAGCAAACGATCGATGTTACTTTTAAAGTCAACTTTTTTGGCTGTGTATCGTGTTTGCGCTATTTCGATAATACAGCTGCAAAAGCGGTGGTGAAAGAAACTTTTAAGCCGTTTTATTTTGAACGATCGTTAAGTGTTGGTGCTTCAGGAACCTTCGATAACGAGGCGTACACCGTAACAGGTTTAGTGATAAAAAGCTTACAAAGTCTTGAGTCGTGGTGCGAATACCTGTTGCAAACACAGAGCGGTAAGCCACTGTACATCAGCGAATCGCAAGGGCACTTCATAAAAATGGAGGCATTGGATGCGACTGTTGATATGACGTCTTTTGAGAAAAATCAGAATTTCGAAGAAATTACGTACACGCGTTTGGCGGTTGCTACACCACGAGTGCGTTTGGCAGTTGGTTATTTTGAAGAAGATGTGCTTCAACCCTCGAAAGTAACCGAATTTATTGCACCGCCGCTGATTATTAGTCGCGAAGTATACGACGAAACGCACACCATTTGGTATAAAGGAGCGCATTTGCCGAGACCTACCGTGAAGAAGGCATTCCGACTTTCAAAACTTGCAGGTCGTTACGGAACTGGTTTGGTACAACCTTTTTATTTTGAACCTTTTCGAGTAGCGCAAATTCTGTTAGCCATGTGTTTGCTGGTAATCGGAATTACGATGTTGCGCAACTATAATCGCGAAGCCACAATAGTTTACGATGCTTTTGTTCCATTGAACGGTGCTTCGGCAAGTGACCTTGTATCCAATTCATTCGAAGTAACGGGAAGTCGCGCGCCACTTACTGTTCATTTAGCGTCGGAGGTTGATAATTCGTGGGCGTCGACAACCATTGGTTTGGTGAATGAAGAAACCAACGAAGAAATTTATGCGACACGCGATTTGGAATTCTATCAAGGTTATGAAGCGGGCGAGCATTGGACAGAAGGTTCAAAATCCGACGAGTTTAATTTTTGTGGCGTACCGGCAGGAAAATACCATTTTATCATCAACGTTTCAAAGTCCGAGATCGATACCACTACTACAGGCGTTCATATTCGAGCTGAATCGGGTATGCCCGTCTACCACAATATGTGGATTGTACTTGTAGTTTGCGTGGTGCTGATTATTGCTGCCTATATTGCCAAAGACAAATTTGAAGAAAATCGCTATTAAGTAGTATGGAAGAAGTGAAAACATTTTTTAGGGAAAACGCGCTTATTATCGCTATTGCAGGCCTCATTTTTGGGGTTTATGCCTACTCTGAATTTCAAGGAAACGAATTTTGCGACTGTGTGAAAACAGAAACATACCGTCCGCAAAGCACAGGAAATATTTATAACTCATCAAGAATTTACCACAAATAACCAGCATTATGAGCGAATTAAACATCAATTTGATTATCAATTCTATCGTTTTTTCGATTATTGGAATCGTAATCATGATTTTAGGCTACTTTTTAATTGAAAAAATTACACCTGAAAATACTTGGAAACAGATCGTACACGAGAAAAATATCGCCGTAGCGATCGTGTTAGGAGCCTTCATCATTGCTATTGCTATGATTGTTAGCGCCGCTATTCATGGATAAACGCAAGCGATTCGAGCTACTATTGCTCGGTGCCGTATTTACGATAGCTACCTGCGGACTCATCTACGAACTAGTAGCTGGCGCCTTAGCGAGTTACCTGCTCGGCGATTCCGTGAAGCAATTCTCGTTCATCATTGGCGTGTATTTGTTTGCCATGGGAATTGGTTCCTATCTGGCTAAATTTCTAACCGGTAATTTGCTGCGCATTTTTATCGATATCGAAATCTTAATCGGATTGGTGGGCGGTTTAAGCTCGGTTGTTTTATTTCTGTTGTTTGAGCAAGTCGATTTCTTTCAGTTTGTTCTCTACCTTTTCGTGTTCGTAACCGGTTGTTTAGTTGGTTTGGAGATTCCGCTGTTAATGAACATCTTGAAAGATCGAGTGGCTTTCAAAGACTTGGTTTCAAACGTTTTTACCTTCGATTACATCGGTGCGCTATTGGCTTCCATTCTTTTCCCACTTTTTTTGGTTCCCAAACTCGGAATCATGGGAACATCGTTGTTTTTCGGACTGATAAACATCTCTATTGCTTGGTTGTTATGCCGATTACTACGTCACGAATTACCCAAACGGTATTGGCTGGAAGGAAAAGCCATAGCCTCGTTTTTAATCTTACTTACTTGCTTCATTTTTACCGATTATATTCAAGCATTTACCGAAAATAAACTCTACGGCGAAAATATAATCATCAGTAAAAATACACGCTACCAACGCATGGTACTGACGCACAAAAACGACGATTACCGTTTGTATCTAAATAACAACCTACAATTTAGTTCGGCCGACGAGTATCGGTATCACGAATCCTTAGTTCACCCTGCATTATCACTGGCTAAAGACGTATCCGATGTGCTTATTTTAGGCGGCGGCGACGGTATGGCCGTGCGCGAAATTCTTAAATATCCGCAAGTTAAAAGCATCACGTTAATCGATCTCGACCAACAGTTAACGAACGCTTTTCAGCAAAACGATGTGCTTAAAAAGCTAAATCATAATTCGCTAAATCATCCAAAAGTTCGCGTTTTCAACGCCGATGCTTATCAGTGGATTAAAACCAACACGAAAAAATACGGTGTTGTAATTATCGATTTCCCCGATCCATCCAATTACAGCATCGGAAAACTCTATGCGCTTAATTTTTACGACGAACTTCAAAAACGCTTGCTTCCCAATGCATTGGTAGCGGTTCAATCGACTTCGCCTTACTTTGCACCGAAGTCGTTTTGGTGCATTCATCAAACAATAAAAGCAATTCTACCACACGCACAAGCCTATCAAACCTATGTGCCATCGTTTGGAGCCTGGGGATTTACCTTAGCATCGCCACAGCCGTTTCAAAATTTTGCGGTGCGGCGTAAGGTGGAAAAACTCCGTTTCTACAACTATAAATTTACCGATCTAACATCGTTTTCACGCGATATGTTGGCTCCCGAGGTCGAAGTAAACAAATTGAATAACCAAATTCTAGTGCGCTATTTCGATGAAGAATGGGGAAATGTTCAATAGCCGTCGTCAGTTTCTAAAGCTCAGTGCAGCAGCTCTTGCTTTTTCGGCACTTGCAGGCGCATGTTCCAGCAAAGCAAAACAACTTATTTTGCAACTGTCTGGTGCCAAACATGTGCTCGGACACCGTTTATGGGCAAAGAATTTTCCTAAACCTTCCCAAGATCTTAAAACAGAAATACTTATTGTAGGCGGCGGAATCACCGGTCTGACTGCCGCTCGTGCCTTAACTAAAATTGGAAAAACCGATTTTCTCCTTTGCGAACTGGAAAATCAAGTCGGCGGAAACTCACGTAACGGCGAAAACAAACACAGTAAGTTCCCTTTAGGCGCTCATTACTTACCGCTTCCCAACAAGGACGATAAGCCACTAATTGCCTTTTTGCAAGAAGCAGGCATTGTTCGCGACATTCAAGCCGACGGAACACTCATCTTCGACGAAACGCAACTAGTGTTCGATCCCGAAGAACGCCTCTTCATCAAAAATAATTGGCAAGACGGTATTATTCCCAAATACGGAATCTCACCCGACGATCAGCGGCAAATCGACCGATTTTTACAAGAAATGGAGTCGTTTCGACGGCAGAAAAACGACGATACATATAGCTTTGCCATTCCTATCACTAAAGTAAAATGGACGCCCGAACTGCGTGCCATCGACCAGCAAACCATGAAACAATGGTGCCTTGCCAATGAATTTACTTCAGATCCTTTACTTGAATATATTGATTATTGCTGTCGAGACGATTTTGGTTTGGGAATCGATTTTGTCTCGGCTTACGCCGGAATTCATTACTTCGCAGCACGTAAGTTCGATCAAGGAAATGAACAGGCCGATACTGTATTAACTTGGCCCGAGGGAAACGCACGCCTTAAAAATCACTTACTGAAATACGCTGCGAATAAAACACTGACTTCGCAACTGGTGTACGACATTAAAACTACCGAAATAGGAGTTGAAGCCTTGGTTTTCGACGAAAAAGCCAACCAAAGTAAACGTATCTTAGCCCAAAAAGTGCTGGTTTGCACACCGCAATACGTCAACAAGTATTTGTTTGAGAAACAACGACAGCTGAGCACACATTTTAACTACGCACCTTGGTTGGTTGCGGCAATCACACTGCGCGATTTTAGCGATAACTTCGAAAATGCGCTGTCTTGGGATAACGTGATTCACGGTGGAGTAGGGCTGGGATACATCAACAACCGCCATCAAGAATTGCAACAACAAACAGGTAAAGATGTAATTTCATACTACCGCGCATTCTCGAAAGCCGATCTTGCAAAAGCGCGAAAATCACTCTATCAAAAATCAGCCGATTTCTGGAAGTCCGAAATCATAAACGATTTAAAAATTGCACATCCGAATATCGAATCATTTATCGAAGAAATCGAAATCTATCGCTGGGGGCACGGCATGATTAGTCCAACGCCCGGTTTCTTGTCTGGCAATGCACTGCGCGAAGCTGCAAAACCAATCGACAATAAAATTTTCTTCGCACACACCGATTTGTCCGGAATTTCGATCTTCGAAGAAGCATTTCATCAAGGTATTCATGTAGTCGAAAACATCTATGGCACAAGCGTGGATTCATAAACCGAAAACCGATTTACTCTTCATCATCGGTCCAACTTGGCTCTCCTTGCTGCTGGTACTCTTGTTTCACCGGCAGTTTACCGAGCTCCAAGAACAATATAATACCCTGTTTTGGCTCGTGTTAATTGTGTTTATCGATGTCGCTCACGTGTATGCAACCTTGTTTAAAACCTACTTCAATCGCGCGTATCGTCGAGAAAATCGCAAGCTATTACTCGGCCTTCCCCTGTTTTGTTTTGTACTCGGACTCACGCTAATGGCATTCGGGCAACTCGTTTTTTGGTCGTTTTTAGCGTACGTCGCCGTTTTTCATTTTGTGCGCCAGCAGTACGGTTTTTTTAAAATTTACGCCCGCTTCGAATCGAAACCCATGCCGATTATCGATACCCTAACCATATATGCAGCAACAATTTACCCAATGTTGTATTGGTTTTTGAGTCCGGCACGAAACTTCAATTGGTTTCTCGAAGACGAGTTTTTTACGTCAAACCAGCCGCTGTTACGAAGTATTTTAGGCTACGCATATTTAGCAATTTTGCTGCTCTACCACACAAAAGTGGTTCGCAATTTTATTCAAACCAAATCGTTTAACTGGCCCAAAAATTTACTGCTGTGGAGCACTGCTTTGTCTTGGTATTTCGGTATAGTGCACTTCAATAACGACTTAATATTCACCCTATTAAATGTCGTTTCACACGGCATTCCTTACATGGCGCTGGTGTATGTGCGCACGCAAAGCAGCACCCAAGCACGGCAAACGCGATACACTAAATATGTTGCCATCTTTATAGCTGTTTTATTGTGTTTAGGTCTCGCCGAAGAACTACTCTGGGAAGGTTTAGTCTGGCAAGAACACCTCACATTTCCAATTCAAATCCACAATTCCTGGCAGTTTCTCTGGGTTCCGCTGCTTAGTGTACCTCAATTTACCCATTATTTGCTCGACGGTTTTATCTGGAAATCAGCACCCAAATGATTTTGTTTTTGTCTTTGGGCAGTCCGGCGGACGTTCACTGGAAATCCCTACCAGCCGCCGTCGGGTTTTTCGCTGCAAGTTTTTCGCCGCTCGGCTGTCTGCGTACGGGCTGCAAGGGCTTCTTTCAGTCGCCGTTTCGCTCCAACGCAGCCAAGCCAAGCAGCCAAAAAGCTTTCCGCTGCAACCCCTACTGCAAAAACGTGCGCCACAATACGTTCGCAAAAAAATTGCGCTGCTTCAAAATCGTTTTACACGAATATTTCCGCAAATCAATTCAAAAACAAAAGGCGTAAATCATCCAATTAGTCGAAAATAAGGCGCGCTATTCTGGGAATACCGGCGTTTCGCAAGAACATAAATCGAGTTCAACAACAGTCTAATCGATTAGCTTTCAGGACTTCCCACGTTAAAGGCTCATTTATCAACAATAAAGTCTGTTCTACGCAATCAGAACTGGTTTATTAGCGTATTTGAGTTCGCAACTTTTCGTCTTTTTTCCCACGTTCAAATTCGAAAAATGCGACCCACTGTTGTAATGCTTTTCTTAACTTTACACAAATATCAGCCAAGCATGGAGCACATTCTAGAAGTTTCAGATGTTGTAAAAAAATACGGCGATTACACGGCCTTAAACCACGTATCGCTTTCGGTTCCTAAAGGTTCCATTTACGGATTATTAGGGCCCAACGGCGCCGGAAAAACTTCCTTAATCCGAATCATCAACCAAATAACAATGCCCGATAGCGGCCGCGTAATTCTCGACGGTGAACCGCTTCAACCCAAACACATTCAGAGTATTGGGTACTTGCCGGAAGAACGCGGTTTGTATAAAACCATGAAAGTAGGCGAACAATGTTTGTACCTAGCGCAGCTTAAAGGGATGTCTAAAAAAGACGCTAAAGCGCAACTCGACTTCTGGTTCGAAAAACTCGAAATTACCTCTTGGTGGAACAAGAAAATTCAGGAGTTAAGCAAAGGAATGGCGCAGAAAATTCAGTTTGTTGTTTGCGTACTCCACAAACCTAAATTACTCATTTTCGACGAACCGTTTTCTGGTTTCGATCCGGTAAACGCCAACTTGATCAAAGACGAAATTCTCGAACTAAAACGGCAAGGTTCCACCATTATCTTCTCGACACACCGCATGGAAAGCGTCGAAGAATTGTGCGACTACATTGCGCTAATTCACAAGTCAAACAAACTAATTGAAGGCAAACTCGACGACGTAAAGCGCCAGTACCGAACCGCAACGTACCGTATCGGCGTACTCACGCAAAATACCGAACAACTGTTGTATCAATTAACCCAAAAATATACGGTGGCGCAAACGCATTTCAAATCGCTTAATCAAGAGCTGCAATTAGAGGTGGCCATTGGCAACGATACGCCTAACAACCTACTGTCATTACTGCTCAACAACGGTATGGTAACGCATTTCGAAGAGAAAATCCCTTCCGTTAACGACATATTCATTCAAACCGTAACTCAAAACTAATATGAGCCTTTTAAAGCTGATCATCAAGCGCGAGTTTATCGCGAAAGTGCGAAATAAGTCGTTTATCGTAATGACATTTTTGAGTCCGCTGATTTTTGTCGTAATCGCGGCAGTAGTTGGCTATTTGGCAAGCATGAAAGCCGATTTACGCCGAATTGCCGTTCACGATCCGGCAAACGTCATTTTCAATACACTAAAAAACACTGAAGAATACCGCTACGTAAACACCTCGGGCTTAGCGGTAGCCGTCCTCCGCGACAGCGTTAAAGCCGAAAAATTCGACGGCCTTTTAGTTGTTCCCGCAACGACCAAAACCAATGAAATTGCACAAAAAACGCAGTACTATTCGAACGAAAGTGCACCACTCGAGTTAATACTCGACTTGGAAGACCAACTGAGCGAGAAACTAACCGCACAAAATTATCAGGCCGCCGGAATCGATACGTTAGCCATCAATAAAGCACAAGCCGACGTTTCCATTCAGTTAAAGAAATCTTCGGGTGAAGACACCATCAAAGGCGCTTCCTTAATCCGAATCATTATCGGTGGTGGCTTTGGTTATCTCATCATGATGTTTATCATCATCTACGGAAATTTAGTGATGCGCAGCGTTATCGAAGAAAAAACAAACCGAATTATCGAGATTATCATTTCCTCAGTAAAGCCATTTCAACTTATGTTGGGAAAAATAATAGGAACTTCGCTCGCCGGCTTGCTGCAATTCGGAATTTGGATTGTGCTCGGAATCACTTTGCTTACCATAGCATCGGCAGTATTCGGAATCGAAACGGGCGGAACGGCGGGTATCGCTGCCAATGCCGCAGCCGAACAAGTCGATCCATCCAAAATTCAACAACTACTTGCAGCTGTCTGGGATCTGCCCATTGCAACTATATTAATTTCGTTTGTGCTGTATTTTATCGGCGGTTACTTCCTTTACAGTTCGTTTTATGCAGCCATTGGCGCAGCCGTCGACAACGAAACCGATTCGCAACAATTCTTACTTCCTATCATTATGCCACTGGTGCTGGGTGTGTATATTGGCTTTTTTACCGTAATCAACGACCCGCACGGAACTGTTGCCACAGTATTTAGTATTGTGCCCCTAACTTCGCCAATTGTAATGCTTATGCGCATTCCGTTTGGTGTGCCCATTTGGCAAGTGATTTTAAGTATTGTTCTGCTTTTTGCCACTTTTGTGCTGGTAGTTTGGTTTGCAGCAAAAATTTATCGCGTCGGAATTTTAATGTACGGCAAGAAACCAACTTGGAAAGAAATTATTAAATGGACGAAATACGACTAATACGTGAGTAAAATTTTAATTATTGAAGATGAAGCGGCTATTCGCCGTGTATTGATAAAAATTCTTTCAGAAGAAAGTGAAAGTTACGCTGTCGAAGAAGCTGAAGACGGCGTTAGCGGACTCGAGAAGATCAAAAATTCGGATTACGATTTAGTTCTATGCGACATCAAAATGCCGAAAATGGATGGTGTCGAACTGCTAGAAGCTGTAAAAAAAATAAAGCCGGAAATTCCTATGGTGATGATTTCTGGTCATGGCGACATGGATACGGCCATCCAAACGATGAAACTCGGCGCCTTCGATTACATCTCAAAACCACCCGATTTAAACCGTTTGCTCAACACCGTACGTAATGCGCTCGACAAAAAACAGCTCGTAGTTGAAAATAAGATTCTTAAAAAGAAAGTTAGCAAAAGCTACGAAATGATCGGCGAAAGCGAGCCCATCAATCACATTAAACTCATGATTGAGAAGGTAGCGAAAACAGAAGCACGTGTTTTGATAACCGGACCAAACGGTACTGGAAAAGAATTAGTAGCCCATCAATTACACGAACAAAGCGATCGGGCAGCTGCTCCAATGATCGAAGTAAATTGCGCTGCCATACCTTCGGAACTTATTGAAAGCGAATTGTTCGGACACGTTAAAGGCGCTTTTACCTCGGCCGTTAAAGATCGTGCGGGGAAATTTGAAGCTGCCGACGGTGGTACGATTTTCTTAGACGAAATTGGCGATATGAGTCTTTCCGCGCAAGCGAAAGTACTACGCGCACTTCAAGAAAATGTGGTGACACGTGTAGGTGCCGATAAAGACATTAAAGTAAACGTTCGCGTAATTGCGGCTACAAACAAAGATTTAAAAACAGAAATTGCCGAAGGACGTTTTCGCGAAGATTTATACCATAGATTGGCGGTGATTTTGATAAAAGTTCCTTCGCTAAACGAACGAAGAAGTGACATTCCGTTGCTGATTAATCATTTCGCTGCCAAAATTGCCGAAGAACAAGGAACTGCTGTTAAGAAATTCTCGGAATCGGCAATTACCTTATTGCAAGAGTACGATTGGACAGGAAACATCCGAGAACTACGCAATGTGGTTGAACGCTTGATTATTTTGAGCGGACAAGAAATCTCGGAAAACGATGTAAAATTATTTGCCAGTAAATGAATTTAAAGAAAATTAAGCCCGAAGTAGCACAGTGGCTAAACGATTTGGGCGCCACAACAGCGACCGAATTGCAGGAAGAAACATGGTCGCTGATTAAATCGGGCGTTACTACTGCCGTTCTCGCTCCAAAAGGTTCGGGAAAAACTACGGCCTTAGCTATGCATGTGGCTCAAAAACTCGATGGCGCCCACGAACAATCGCCTCGAGCATTAGTTTTGTTACCTGATAATCCGGCGGTGGATGCTTTTGTACTCAACACAACTTCTTTGTTTAGTTCGCTCGACTTAAAGCTGTATCCCGTTTACGACAAACGAGATATCGATGTCGAGAAAAATGAAATCAGTGAAGGAATCGACATATTGGTAGCGCCAATAAGTAAAGCGGCATTAATTTTTGCGGGAGCGGGTTTTAACGCCAATCGTTTGAAAATAATTGCAGTCGATCAGCTGGAAGATATGGTTGCCACTAGAAACGAAACCAAATTGCTGCGAATTTTAGACAGTATTTTCGTCGGACAACGATTAATTTTCGCTGAAAAGTACAACGAGAAAATTGAAATGGTTATTGATCGTGTTTGCGAAGAAGGCGAAATTTTTGATTACTTAGATTAATGGAATTTTTCAAACAAAATAAGAAAGCAAAAGCCGAGCTAAACTCCGGATTTGGCACCAGCGCTACCAGTTACGGCGGCAGATTTGTGAATAAAGACGGCTCCGCGAATATTCGTAAACGCGGACTTTCTTTTTTTGATCGGATCAGTTGGTATCACACCATGCTCGACATGCCTACGTGGAAATTCTTGTCGATTTTATTTGGATTCTATTTCGCAATCAATCTAGTTTTTGCCAGCTTGTACTATCTTATTGGGATTGAGTATTTAAACGGCATAGACAACAATGGTTCTGAGTGGCTAAAATTTGGAAAAGCTTACTTTTTCTCGGCTCAAACCTTTACCACTGTGGGTTACGGTCATATTTCACCAAACGGATTTGCGACGAGTACTTTAGCCGCTGCTGAAGCCTTAGTTGGTTTGCTGAGTTTTTCCATTGCAACAGGATTGTTTTTCGGACGTTTTAGCAGACCGCGTGCGTATATTAAATTTTCCGATTGTGCGGTAATTGCTCCATATCGCGGTGGTACCGCACTGATGTTGCGTTTGGTTCCTTTTAAAAACACCAATTTAACCGATGCGTATGTCAAAATTACCTTAGGAATGGTCGTTGAAGAAGACGGAAAAAAGGTCAATAAATTCTATCAGCTACCGCTTGAGATGCAGCACGTAAATTTGCTAACCTTATCGTGGACAGTGGTTCATCCGATTACGGAGGAAAGTCCGCTCTATCAATTCACAGCAGCAGATTTCGCTAAAATTGAAGGAGAAATTTTAGTATTTATCAAAGCTTTCGACGAAATGTTTTGTACTACTGTGGCAGCAAATTCCAGCTATCTGTTTACAGAAATTAAGTACGGTGCGAAGTTTAACATGATGTATTTCGATGCGCCGGATGATACGATAACTATACTGGAACTTGACAAACTAAACGACGTAACCGCAGTAGAGTTGCCAAATTAAAATCACTGAAAATTCTACAAAGAACGAGCTTCGCAAGTTTTAGAATGCGTATCATAGTCGTTTACTTACTGGTTTAAAAGATGATATCTTATTAAAGAACACAGTTATTGCGCTAGATTATAATCAGTAATCGGATTGATATTTTAGCTCTAGAGTAATTTCAGAAAAATCAAGCTTGTATTTTACTACTTCAGTAAAAACGTTCCTGTTACGTCTATTTTATTGCTCACTTTCGATTTTACGACACTCGGAATTTTAATCGCATAATCGCTGGCATTTACGTTGAATGAGGTTTGAATTTCGATGCCACCGTCGTTCTTTCTAATTTTAGCTGCTGCGGTAACGTCGTTGGTTTTTCCGTGCATTTCAAGTTTGCCTTTGATTTGATATTCCGTCCACGAAGTAGTGAGTTTTTCGGCATTAAATCCCGTGATTTTTCCTTTAAAAGTAGCTTTTGGATAGGTATCGCTTTCCACATAATTTTCATTAAAATGCTCTTCCATCAATGCAATTTTAAAACGGAATGCTTTCATGAGCGCCAATGTTGCAATTTCCCCATTTTCCTTGTTTAAAACACAGGTAACATTCTCGTTTTTAGCTTTAACTTCTTCAAAACCCGGAACGCTGGCTTCAAAGGCAAGCTTGCCCGTTTTTGTTGTTAATTTTTGAGCAAGCGACAGGCTTGTACTGAGGATAGCGAATAAAAAGAGTATTTTTCTCATGGTTTTTGGATTTTAATTTTGAAAGCCGTCTTGCTGCCAACGCACAAATAGTTCTATTGTTGCATCGGGAAAACGCGGGCCACCTTGCGGCATAAGTAAATCGTTGCCGTTAGGAAGTGCAATACGTCCGAGTAAATCTTGGTTTAAAATGGCATTTCGTACTTGATCAGCGGTTACTAAAGGCATCGGAGCACCTAAAGTAGGAACGGCGCCGTGGCAATTTGTACAGCTGTTAGAAACAATGGGTGCAATATCGCGCGAATAAAGTACCGCTTCATCTGCGGGAACTTCCGCTATTAAGTCGTTTGTACTATCGTTTGTACAAGAAGTTAGTGCCGCGGCAAAACTTATTACAATTAGATATCGTAAATACATCATATTACTCAACTTTTTATCTATTTTTAAATCTACAAAACAATTTCTATGAATCGCAAAAAAATTATCATCATCTGTTCCGCTCTTGTGCTGCTCTGCTTTTTGGGCTATCAGTACGTTTACAAAGGGCATCGGGATATTTCTTCTGAGGATGCTGTAGCAACGCTTTCGGTTGCGCAACTCAACGAGCAATATACTCAATCTGCCGAGAAAACAACTCAAAAATTCTTGGATCAAACTATTGTTATATACGGGAAAGTAACGTCTTCAGATTTAAAATCGAAGAACTTATTGATAGACAATGGAGTAGATGTTACCTTGACAATGGCTGAAACCGTACCTGCAGCAGGAGCTGAAGTTCGTGTGAAAGGACGCTATGTTGGTTTCGACGATTTGCTCGAGCAACATAAAATTGTAGATGCAACATTAATTACAGAATAAGATGAAAAAGAATATTTTACTAGTTTGTTTATTGGCGTTTTTTGGAGGACAAGCGCAAGATGATTTGCTGAATGAAATCGACACAGCGAAAGCCGAGCCTGTGGTAGAATCGGCTTTTAAAGCCCTGAAAATTGTAAATCTTGAATCAACGAAATTAGCAGCGAAAGGCGATTTCTATTTCATTGTAGCGCACCGATTTGCTTCTATTGAAACAGGTTTCGAAGATTTTTTTGGACTTGATAATGCCGTTACTCAGCTTAAATTTTTATACGGCGCAACCGATTGGCTTACTATTGCAGCTGGGCGAAGCGAACAGGCTTACGACTTTTCGGCGAAGTACAGTTTGGTACGTCAGAAAGTTGGCGGTTTCCCGGTAGCCATAGTTGGATTTAACAGTTTGGGAATAAACAATGAATTGGATAAAGCGATCTATCCGAGATTAGAGTTTAATAATCGTCTGATTTATGTTTCGCAATTGTTGGTTTCGCGGAAGTTTTCAAAGCGCCTATCGCTCGAATTGGCACCAACTTTCTTTCATGAGAATTTTGTAGATATTGATTCGCAAGACAATAGCCAGTTTGCTATTGGAATGGGTGGGAGATATAAGATAAGTAACCGTGTTTCCATCAATGTTGATTATGCGGCCCATTTAAATCGCTCAGCAGATTCTCCGTATCGCAATCCGCTTTCTGTGGGAGTTGATGTAGAAACAGGAGGTCACGTATTTCAGATGCATTTCTCGAACAGTCAAGGTATTCACGAAGCAGGTTTCTTAGGCAGAACTACCGGTGATTGGAGTACCGCTAACATCTTCTTTGGATTTAACTTAGTTCGTGTTTTTTAAAAAAAATACTTCATAAAAAAGGCGTCGCAAAAAAATGCGACGCCTTTTTTTATTGCTTTAACGTGCAGCTTATTTCTTAATGAACTTAGCTGTTTTGCTCTTACCGTCAGTCGTTTTGATAACGGCAACATATGTCCCAGTAGTAAGGTTAGAAACATTCACGTTGTTGTTTTTTACCAATCCTTTCTGTATTTTCTTTCCGGTAAGGTCGAAGATTTCGTAAGAGTCGAGTTCAAAACCATCTGCTTTGATGTTTAGCGATTCGCGAACCGGGTTTGGATACACACTTACAATATCTTGTGAAGCTCCGTCAGTAGAAAGCGTTTGCCCTTCTGTGAGGATTATTGCTTTGTTGATTTCCGGATTCCAAAATTCGTCGATTATTCCAGAAGGCCACTTTACTACTACTTTAATTATCGATTCGTTAGATCCGAGTCCGAAATGAGTATTAAGTGAACTCATATGACGAAAACCATCACCACTTCTTACATCGCGAATCTGCATACCAGACGCAGTATACATTTCTATACGTGCGCCGATACCGTTTTTATTGCTTTGAACGCCATTTAAACAAATCTTAGTCCAATTATTACCGTTACCGTTAGATAAGTAAATTTGATTGTTGTTCTGAATATCTAAGAAACCATCGTTGTTCAGGTCACCTACAGGTCCATTAGTTGGCACTATAGTTTTTGGTGTAAAAGTCCAGTCACCATTATTTTTCATGATAGTATTATTACCCATGAAGATATCAACCCATCCATCATTATCATAATCGTGAGCGTTATTCTCGATGTTAGTTGCTGCAAAGGTATCAAGCCCAGATCCTACAGTAATGTCGGTAAATGTACCGTCTCCATTGTTTTTTCTTAGTTTGTGTCCGCCATCTGCAAATGAACTAGCACCAATCATGGCGTCCATATCCCCATCATTATCATAATCAGCCCACGCAGCCGACCAAGATTGCGATGGTTCATTCATTCCAGCGGCAACACTTACATCTGTCCACGTGTTATTTCCGTCGTTTCGGTGTAATTCGTCAACTTTCGCATTAGAAGCGCCACCACGACATTTTGCTATGAATAAATCTTGGTCGCCGTCATTATCGTAATCCACAAAGATGGAGCCGTAGTTTCCTCCGGAAGGAAAATCACCAAGCCCCCCCTGACTAAATGTGTAGTTTCCGTTTCCGTCGTTTAGGTAGCGAACATTTGGTTGCACATCGTGACAAACAAAGGCATCTAGATTACCATCATTGTTTAAGTCTATGAAATTACTTCTTTGTGAAAAAACATATTCAGTTCCTTGCATTAAGGTAAATCCTGTTCCAGCGGCATTTTGTTTCATAAAAGCAACACCAGAGCCATTTCCATACAGTAAGTCGTTCTTACCATCTTTGTCGATATCTCCAGCAGCAACACTCCATGTAGGCATGTAGTTTGTTGAAGGTGCAGACATTTGAATTGTGGTAAATCCACCTCCGTTTGGAATTTGACGCAAAACAGTGACTTGATTTGGAGCAATAGAAACAATGTCGTCTAAATAATCACCATTCATATCAACTATGCAATTCTGATATCCTCCGCTTATTGAAATCGACTGTTGGGTAAAGGTCATAAACGGTGGTGGTGGTGGGACGAATTCGTTTTCTATCAGAGAAAAAGTAAAACCGTTGGCACTCCAGTTGTTATCAAAAGCAATGTAATATGTTGTTCCTGCGGTAGCTACGAATTCTGCTACAGAAAGATAACTTGGGTTTCCTAATACTCCGCTGTCGTCATCGCCAGTAACACAAGTAAGCGATCCACAGCTTCCAGAATACACAGAAAAGCGAGTGTCCCCGTTAAGGTTTACCTGCAAGTCGGTCGTTATCGTTACCGAATAGTCTTGGGTAGGAGTGTACACGTACCAGTTTGCTGCCGTAGCTGGATCTCCAGTATTACAGAAAGTTGTGTGAGGTGTTCCAGTAATCGTCGGAACAACTGTTAATCCGGCTGTAACGGGAACGGCATTCTCGCAATTTGATTGCGCTACTGCTGCCTGCAAAGACAGGACGGAGAGTGTTAAAAGTAGTTTGTTTTTCATGGTAATTAGTTACAGTTAGGTAATGAGTTAATCCATTCTTGAATCATGGTCACAGCTTCTTCGTGAACTAGTGAGCGTCCAAGTAATGGCATTCGAATACTTTCATCAGAGGTATTCAATCGTGAGTTGAGGGCAGAACGTGCAATCCGACCAGGAGAAACAATAGCACTGGTTCCATCGTTGAGCGGATCTTGTGGCGTCATGCAAACTCCGAGATTCGTATTTGTAGTTGATTCGCTGAAAGCAAATCGCATTGGGCGGTAACTGCAGTGACTTCCTTCCTGATGGCAATGAGCACAATTGATGTCTATGTACGAGCGAACACGTGTTTCCAATGGTTTTGAAGTGTCTTTCCAATCAACTACGGTGTTTATTTGTGCAGGATAATTACTATCCAAATAGCCCATTTCAACCCATTTTGCCAGTTGATTTTTGGAGCCATCTGCAAAAGTGTAATTGTTGTTTAGGTTTTGCGGTTTTGGTCCGATAGGAATTGCTTTATCCGTCATTTTATGACAAGTTAAACACTCGCCGTTACTCGGGAATCTGTAATTAACCGATTTAAGGTTTCCATATTCGTTTATGAAACTGATTTCTCGATATCCACCTTCTGTAACTAAATTCGCTTCCGTTTGTTCGTCATTCCAGATATATTCTGCGAAAATCCATCCGTCCGCTTTCTTAATTAATAAGCGGGTTTCCATAATCCGAGTTGTATTACTAGGCTGCACATTATCGTAATAAAACGTTTTTATGATTACGGAACCGGTCGGAAATTCTAATATTTTTCCATCACCATTGTATGTAGCTTTTACGCCTTTAGGCATCCACACAAATCGTTTTTTGTGAGCGTAATCTGTAAATAGCTGGCTGATCGGCTCGTAGGGTAAAACTCCGAGCGAAGGATTCTGAAGTTTCATATCCCCTTCAAAAAACTTGTAATCGGATAATTTAGCGTATGGAACGGTCGACAGATCCACATTAACAGGACTTACAGGCGTGTATTCATCATCGTCGTTATCTCCGGAGCATGATGCAATTAAAGCTGCTGTTCCAAGGATACAAACAATAAACCAGGCGTAGTACTTTCTCATATGTTTGGCAAAATGATTTCAAAAGTAAGAATTTGATATGTTTTTTTTGAATTTTTTATTAATTCAAATGTTAAATTGGCAGTTGCAACTTATTTCTTGCTGTAAATACAAGCTTTCAAGGATTCAAAACTCAACTAATTCTGAATATGTAAACTCGTAATTGCGACATTTTTTTGTTAAATCTGCCGATTCGAGGATGTAAATTTTTTAGAAAAGTTGCTTAGTTGCAATCATTTTTTTAGATACTAATGTGCTTTCTTACGCTTATTTTATTTCCATTGAAGGTTTAAACGCGAAACAGCTCGTTGCAGATTCTCTTCCAGACCTTTTACCGCTTCAAACATTTCATCTTTAACTGTACCTTTAGAAGTAAACAAAGATTCTACCTTTAATGAACTTGGTTCTTGACCGTCCATAAAATTCAGGATTTCTATTAGTAGCTGACGTTTTCCTTCCGTTAAGTAAAAAGTAAAGCGAACTTTCACATGATACGAGTAAGTTTCGCCGAGATTTGAGTAGGTGAAAGCATTTCGGCGTAGCGTTTCTATTCGAATAACTTCCCCACGATCTTGAAAATCGAATCCGTTTCGAAAGTTACGTTCTGCCCACTTTGTAATGTCGTCATTTAGATCGGGTAGAAATCGAGTATCGCTGATGGGTACAGCTTTTATTCCATCTTTGTTGAGAGTTATCTTTTGCCCAAAGGCCGCATTTGTAAACAGCACCAACAATCCGACGATAAATTTTACGTGCATGGGTTTTAACGGTATTTCAATTGTTGAAGTTTCTCGCTGTAAGTTAAGAACTGTGAAGGAAATATCCGATTTAAAGCAGCAGTATTTTTTATATCGACAACGGGTTCCAGCTGAAAACCGTCGGAAGTACATACCAGCGCTTCGTTAACCGCCTCAAACATGAATTCGACGTCGTGTGTAGAAAACAGTATTAGTTTACCTTTTTCATTTGCAAGTTTATGAATGATATAAAGCAGTTCCGACTTTTTTGCCGGATCTAAATGCGTTGTAGGTTCATCTAAAAGGAGTATCGGCGTATCCTGTGCCACTGCGCGTGCGAGCATAACAAGCTGAAATTGTCCATCGCTTAATTCAACCGCTTTTTTGTTCAGAAAAGAAAGGCAGTTGCATATAGTTGCCGCTTCATGGCAGAGCGCCCGATCCGTTTCACTTTCTTTGTAAAACCAACTTTTATGCGGATTTCTTCCCAAGCCAATCAATTCCTCGACAGTCAAGTCGGCTACAAAAGGTCGGCCCGTCAAAACAATAGCAACCTTTTTTGCGCGCTGTTCAGTTGTTAATTGTTGCAGATTTGTACCGTCCCAAAGACAGCTTCCGCCGATGGGGTATAGGATTCCTGCAATAGTTTTCAATAAAGTCGATTTTCCAATTCCGTTTTGTCCTAAAATTGCATAAACAGTCCCTGCTTTAAAATTTGCAGAGAATGGTTCGTTTAATTGCTTTTTTTCGAATCCGACCACCAAATTTTCCAAACCTAATTTCATAGTCTGCATTTTAAACGTTGCGATTCTTTAAGATTAGGTACATAACAACTGGCGCACCAATAAGTGAAGTTACCGCATTGATTGGCAAATTCCATCCTTCAATCGGAAGTTTACATAATAGGTCAGCTAAAAGCATAATGGTACCACCAGTGGCAACAGTTAATGGAAATAACTTTTGGTGTGTGTTTAAACCATATAATTGTCTGCTTAAATGCGGGACGGCTAAACCAACAAAAGCAATTGGTCCGCAAAATGCAGTACTAACGCCCACCAATAATGCAGTAACCAGTATTAAATAGAAACGCGCTCGTTGCAAGGCTACTCCCATACTTTGTGCGTATTGATCTCCTAAAATTAAACTGTCTAAAGCGCCTAATTTGGGTAAAAACAATAGTATTCCTAAAATGCTAACTACAACTAAAATATACAATTCTATTCCCGTTAAATTAGCGAGGCTGCCCATACTCCAAAAGGTGTATCGTTGCAAATTTTCGGCTGTAGTAAAATAGCTCAAAACGCCCGTAATTGCTCCGGCAAAACTGCTAATCATAATTCCGGCGACGAGAACGGTCGAGCTGTCTGCAACCCGTTTTGCAATTCCTAAAACTAAAAAAAGTACTGCCAAACTACCCGCGAATGACGCAAGGGCGATCGAATAAGGTTGATTCAGGAAATTTGACAAACTTCCTTGTAAAATAGAGTTACCCATCAAAAGGAAAGCTACTGCCAACGACGAGCCGGAACTTAAGCCGAGTACGTATGGGCCTGCCAAGCGGTTCCGGAATAATGTTTGCATGACCAATCCAGCTGCGGAAAGCGACATGCCTACAAAAAGTGCTGTCAGCGCTTTCGGAATGCGAATACTTCCGATGATAAAGCTCAGTTCTTCATCGGTATTGCCAAAAACGTAATCAACAACTGCCCGAAAAGAAATTCCGGTACTTCCCGTACAAATGTTAGCTACAAAACACAGTGCTAGCAGCGCAAAAGCGACTGTAATTTTCAAAGACTGTGTTTGGAAGAATTTCATAAAACTGCCGTGAAAAAGTAAGGTTTGTGGTTGGGAAGTAGGTGTGGGTGAAAGATACTCACTAAATCTTCTAAAACTAAATCAGGACGGTTCGATGCAAGTTCATAAAACAAAACACCGCCTGTTGCACCTTTTTTAGAACTGTAACTGTATATTTTTTTGTTCTGAAATGCAGCGAACTTTCCGTAACGCGAATCGGCTTCTAATAATTGCTGCCGCATTTCGAACTGAGCCGGACCAATCCAATAATCAGCTGCTTTGCAATCGCGATATACTTTTTCCAAATCGTATTTTAAACTTCCGGTTCCAGTAGTGTTTGCGTAAATATATGAAGCGCCTGCATCTTTAATAAATTGTGCACCCCAGCTATTTCCTTGCGGCGCATACCAACTATCTTCTAAAAGTGCCCCTGCCATTACAGTTGGTTTATTTTTTTCTAAAGCTACCTTTTCTTTCAGTTGTAAATATTTGGATTTGATTTGGTTGTAAATTTTATCTGCCTCGGCGTCTTTGCCGTAAAGTGCCCCGAAAAATTTAATGTATTCAGCTTTTCCCAGAGCGGTTTGTTCATTCCAATCGGCGTTAAGTAAAATCGGGATATTAATGCTTTTTAGCGTTTCGTTTAAATTCCGACTCTGATCAATTTGATATCCAACGTACAACTCTGCTTTCGAAACGGCTAACTTTTCTAAATCTATTTCTTGGTTCGAACCTAAGTCGATAACCGCTCCATCGTCTATTCTTTTTCGAATGTTTGGCGAAGAAATATAACTCGTATTTGGAAAAGCTACTAAACGAGATTCTACTCCCAAAAGTACTAATGAGGGAATGTGCGTAGTCGAACTTAAAGCAATTTTAGTAACGGGAATTTGAATGAACTGTAAATTTCTTAATGAATCCGGAACTTGAGCACGATCTTTAGCCAATACATATTTAAATTGCTGTGTGGCTCCGGGGAAGTAATCCTGTACACTTAGAATTTTAAAATTGCTGTAATGGTATAACGAGAAACCTTTCGCTTCGGTAATTTTATTTATTCCACTTTCTGTTTTGCTTTTTGGAGCTTCTTTACATTGAAAAGCAATGGCAAGAAATAGGTAGATTACGATGATTTTCAAGCGGAGCATTCGTGCATTCATGGCGCCAAAGGTAGCATAACCAAAATATTTTTCGAAAGGGTTTTAAATTAATTCCCGAATGCTATCTTTGCCGCGAAGTTGGTTGCACAGTGCATTTGGTTGTGCATTAAAAGGGAATATGGTTAAAATCCATAGCTGTACCCGCAACTGTAAGCTAACAAGCTTTTTGTCAGTTCTGCATACCACTGTGACAAACGGGAAGGTTCGACAAAAAGACGCAAGCCAGGAGACCTGCCACTTCATAATCAAAAACGAAAAGTCTTCGGGAATAAAGACTTGCGAATTTATGAAGTACAAAGCATTATTAGCTTGCCTTTATTTGTTGGCGTATGCCCATGTTTCGTGCGCCCAAGAAGCTGTTGCACTGCAAGAAGTGGTGCTAACCGATACGGCTTTGCGCGATTTTTCGAATACTCATGTGGTATCTTCTTTAGCCGACTCGTTGCCGCGTTTCGCGAATCCATTTTTAGCACAAATTTTATCGGCTAATTCATTGCTTTATGTCAAGGAAAACGGTGCTGGTATGGTAGCTTCGGTTGCCTTTCGCGGAACTACAGCAGCCCAGACAGCGGTTATTTGGAACGGCATTCCCATAAATTCGGTGCTTTTGGGGCAGGTCGATTTTAATACCATCCAAACAGCAAATTATCAGGATATTAGCGTTCGTAGCGGCGGTGGAAGCACGTTTTACGGCAGCGGTGCCATCGGTGGTTCAGTTCATCTTGAAAACAATTTTGATCTCTCCAAAAGCAGTGCGCATCAAATTCGATATGCTTACGGCTCGTACAACAACCATAACGCTTTCGCGGAAAGTAGAATTCGGCGTGGGAGATGGATTTTAGCGGGAAGTTTTTTCTTAAATGATGCCGAAAATGATTACGAATTTCCGAATCGTCGTCGACGAAATAGTAATGGCGATTATCAGGTTTATTCTTTGAATTTTAGAGCTTTAAGAAAGTTAACAGAGCATTCCGAGTTGCGTTTTTTTAATGAGTATGTGCAGCAATACCGCAACTTTTCGCTAGTTTTCCCCACTGATGTAAAGACCGCATATACCGATCTTAATTACAGACATTCAGCCGAATTTGTGAATCGTAGAAACCGGGTGGAACATTTAATACGATTAGGTTTTTTACGAGAAGTTTATCAGTACGATTCCAACAGAAGTTTACCCGATTATCAAAGTGCTTATGCGGCAACAGCCTTAGCGCGTTACGAATTCAAATATCAGTTGACAAAAAAGTTGCGATTTACTACTATTGCTGATGCACAACGAATTTTTGCCAACGGTGCCGATATTAACCGCCAACAACGTACGACATTTACAACCGCTTTGGGAGCGGCATGGCAACCCTATAAATCCGATTTGATAGAATTGGGATTGCGGAAAGAGCAAGTAAGCGATTTCGAAAGTCCGTTTTTATTTTCGTTAGGATACAAGCACGCTTTCGCGGAAGAACTTGCAGTTCGTATGGGCGTGTCTAGAAATTTTAGAGCGCCTACATTTAACGATTTGTATTGGAATACCTTAGGTAATCCGAACTTACGTGCCGAGAATGCTTGGCAATACGAGTTGGGTTTGCAGTTTGCGAAGAAAGATTGGAATCTGAGCCTTACGGCGTTTCAAAATCAGGTGAACGATATGATTCGCTGGGTTCCGGGCGCGTCGGGGCAATTCCGACCTGAAAATACCGATGAAGTTGATATTACTGGAATAGAACTGCAAGGCGATTATCATTTCAAGTTTGGAAATAATTTGATTTCCCTTAGCAGCAGTTATGCTTACACAAAGAGTATAAATACAAAAACCGATTTACAATTGGTGTATGTGCCTGAACATAAGGCGGTTTTTAATTTGAAATACAGTTATAAGTCGCTCGAGATTTTATATAATCAGCAGTGGGTGAGCGCAGTTGAAACTCGGAGCGATCACAGTGGCGGCGCTTTGGACGCGTTTTCGACCGCTTCACTGTATTTGAATTATAATTTTTCAAATTTTCCCATGATTGTGTCATTTGCTGCACAGAATTTATACAATACCGCGTTTCAAACGGTTTTAAATAGGCCAATGCCTTTACGTACTTATCAAATTAATCTAACTCTCAATTTATAATTATGGAAATGAAGTTTAAAAATGTCCTGTGGATTTTAGCTGGCGCACTCTTTGTGGGTTGTAGCGAATCGGATAGCGAATCGGATGATGATTCGGATGGTCTGTTCGAAGATGGTTTTATTGTAATCAATGAAGGAAACATGTCGGGCGGAACTTTAAGTTACGTAGACGATGCGTACAACGTAACTACCAACGATTTGTATGGATCCTTAAATGGAGGCGACGGTTTAGGTGCTTTTGTGCAATCGGTTTTTGACGAAGACGATCGGATTTATATTGTTTCTAACGGTTCGAATGTAATAACTGTTGTGGATGAAGAAGATTTTACACTAATTGATAAAATCGATACGAATCTAGCAGTGCCGCGATACGGCGTTGTGCATGGAAACCGTTTGTACGTGACTAACCAAGATAGTTTTTTAACAACAACCGACGATTATGTAGCGGTATTTGATGCAACTACTTATACGCACATCACCAATATTGCACTTAATACGGCTGCTGAGCGGATTATCGAAGAGGACGGAAAGATTATAGTTTCGAATGGTGCTTTTGGAGTAGGAACGGGCATTACAATTATCGATCCGGCTACAAATACCATTACAGCACAGATCAGTACGCCTTTGGCACCAAATACAATCGAAGAAGAAAACGGAATTTTATACGTTTTGTGTTCGAATTTCGACGCAGCATCGCAGTTGGTTAAAATTGATTTAGCCACAAATGCGATTACTGAAACGATTGCTTTTCCAGAAACCTTGATTAATTGTGCTAATCTCACGCTTGAAGACGGTTCGTTTTATTTTACTAAAGACAGTAAAGTATATCGTTTCCCGTTAACGGCAACAGCGGTTACCGATACGCCGTTATTTACTTCGGAAGCTCAAGTATTATACGGTTTTGCTGTTGAAGACGATCAGATTTTCGTGGCAGATGCTAAAGATTATCAGTCGGCAGGTGCTGTTTTTGTGTATTCAGCGATTGGAACTTTGGAACATACGTTGGCTGTAGGATTGATTCCGAACGGATTCTTTTTTGTGGACTAAACGTTGGTAACGATTGCCCGCGTGAGGGGGCGCAGCGGTATCCTCTAAGTTCGCGTTCGAAGCTACTAATTTTCGGATGGTGCTTATTGGGTGCTATATTTTGGAAAGACTTTTCAATGAAAAAGTGCGTCGGTTTGCAAGTTTAAAAGCTTGCATCGGACGCACTTTCGTTTTTCGAACGCGGACTTAGAGATTTAGCGGAGCACGCGACCCGCCGGAAGTATGGAGGCGGGGCACGCCCAAATAAAAAAACTACTTCGTTGGCAAATACATATCAGTTGCAAAAGGGATTAGTTTTTTACTGTCGCTAAATGGCCGTGGATTCGAGATATTGCGATTCGCCGGACGATTGCCTGTTTCTATATAATTGAGTGCAGCTGCAAGTAAAGGCTCGTTTTCATTGCCAAGTACGCCCATGTTTTGTGCTTGTTCAGGGATGTTCAAATCGGGTTCGATACCGTTGCTGTAATCGCCAAAATTATCGGCGTTAATTGTTTTAATAACAAGCGGTTGCATGGCGTATTTGTGGTTCGGATTTCGGTTTTGCGTTCCGAATGTAGGCGAATCGTACAAAGTGATGGATCCGGTGTTTTTTCCAGTTGTTTTAGTACCAATTTGACGAACCTGGATATAGGGCTTCAAACTATTGATTACTAGTTCGGATGCGGAAGCCGAGGAACCAGTTGTAATAACATAAACTTTAGTTAGATTTAAGCTGTTTATCGGAGCAGAGTCGATACTGTTTGGGAAATTAATGCGCAATTGATCGGGATTCGTGGCTTCGAATTGCGCTTGTATATCGCTGTTGTACTGGTATTTAGCAAAAAGTTGCCCAGTGAATTGTCCGGTAATCATAGCGCCGAGTCGCGATGCCGTAAGCACGCTTCCGCCTGAATTATAACGTAAATCGAGAATCAGATCGGTTGGATTTTGCGCTTTCAATTCTGCAAAAGCTGCGTTGAGTTGGGCATCGAAGTTTGCTGTAAAACCGTTGTAGATTAGATAGGCTATTCTTTTATTGCCTCGAATGAAAACCGTTTTAAAGAAAACTGGATTTTCGGTAACTGCTGCTCGAGAAACGGTCACTGCTTCGGCTGACGACGTAACGGTTGTTCCGTTGAAGGTTCCTAGATTATACGTTAGCGTTGTAGCGTTGAGTAAATTTCGGTAATTAGAAACGGTAAGTTCTTGGCCGTTTATACCTGTGAAGATATCGCCGCGCGCAATAGGTTGTGCAGCAGCAGGCGAATTAGGTATAATGTACCTAACTACGCCGTAAATATTGGTATCTGAACCAGGTTCGTAGAACAAACTGTATTCGACGCCGGTGGTTGTTGTATTTCCGGCGAATAAATTATTTAAAACATCGTAGTCGTTAACGATGATGCTGAATCGATCGGTGGGTTCAGGTGCTTTTAGCGCTGCGAATAGCGCTTCCGGGCTGTTGAATCCGCGAAGGTAATCTTGGTAGTCTGTTGCAGAAGAAAACCGATTGTCTGCCAAATCCGGGATTTGATCTTTAAAAAGGTAGTACGTATTCATGCCCCGATAAATAAAGTCTTGAACTTCGAGGCCGCTGACGCGCTCAATTTTGTCGTCTTGATCTTCACAGGCCGTGAAGAGTATGCTGCTTGCTAATGCAAGAACTACTGCTGGAATAAGTTTCATTTTTTTCATTTCTGTATTCAAATCGCCTTTCAAAGTAAATATACGAGTTATCTGACTAATAGTGGATTTACATTTAGAAATTAACTTTTTCAAAACATTTCAAATAAAATTAAATTACATTACTGATTTTCAGTACTTTATGTTTATTGCTTGATGTTTTGTTTTAAATTTCTTCAAAATTTGTTTGTTTGAGTAACAAATTTGTTTGTGTTTCGTCTTCACTGTATAACCAACAAACCAAACCTTGCTGTCAACGGATTTCATATCGATAACTTCAGGTTTCAAGAACAAGATGTTCCGATTAGCTAAACGGTTGCTTGTAAGTACCGAAGAAGCTGAGGATGCGACGCAGGAAGTACTGATGAAATTATGGACTAAAGGTGATTCTTTACAGCAGTTGGGCAGTGTTGAGGCTTTTGCAATGACACTCACAAAGAATTACTGTTTGGATCAGTTGAAGGCAAAACGATCTTCGAATGTCGCCTTAGAGCATCATTATTTTGAGGATGCTTCGCAGCAAACACTTCGAAAGGTAGAGGCAGAAGATCGATTGGCAATTGTTGAGAAATTAATGGCACAATTACCCGAGCAGCAGCGATTGATTTTGCAGCTGCGAGAGGTTGAAGAATATGAGTTTGCTGAAATAGCAAAAGTGATGGAAATGAATGAAACAGCTGTGCGAGTGGCTTTATCTAGAGCGCGAAAGCAGCTGCGGGAACAAATGTTGAAATTGGATCAGTATGGAATTAGTAGAAATTAAAGCATTATTAGAGAAGTACTTTGAAGGCGAGACGACTCTGGCAGAAGAAAAGCTGCTAGCCTCATATTTTGCTGGTGAAGTTGCTCCAGAGTTAGAAGTTTACAAGGGCTATTTCGGGTACTTTAACCAAGAGAAAGAAATTAGTTATCCGGTAAAGCAATTGTATGCTTCGCAAAAGCGTCAGTTTACCTATATCTCGATTGCCGCGGCAGTAGTAGTGCTTTTAGGAATAGGATACTATTCGTTTTTTGGAACGCCAAATGTGGGTCGGTCGGGTGTTATTAACGATCCAGATGTAGCCTACAAAGAAACTGAAAAGGCTCTGATGATGTTGTCGGGGCATATTAACAAAGGCGTAGAAAGCGTGCAGTACCTAGAGAATGTAGAAGAAAGTAAAAGCAAAGTTTTTAAAGAAGAAAAAAGTAATCATCAATCAAAATTAAATAAGTAAATCATGAAAAAGTTCATTTTAGTAGTTGTTTTGGCCTTAGTTCCAACGCTATTTTTTGGTCAATCGGTGTTCGATAAGTTCGATGGTCCGGATGATGTTCAGGCAGTGATCGTCAACAAGAAAATGTTTGAGATGATCGGTAAAGTAAACAGTAAGGATAAAGAGGGACAGCAGTATCTGAATTTAGTGAAGCAGTTAGACAACCTTCGTGTTTTCACTACAAGTAATCCGAAAATTGCAGCTGATATGAAAGCTACAGCTATAAAATACATGAAAACTGCCGGTCTGGAAGATTTAATGCGAGTTAGCGATAAGGGTAAGAATATCCGAATTGCTGTGAAATCGAGCGGGCGTGGGAATCAAATTTCAGAACTCTTGATGTTCATCGAAGGCGGTGCTAAAGAAGAATCAGTGGTTTTGTCGTTAACAGGTTTATTCGACTTAGACGATATTTCTGTACTA
This sequence comes from Flavobacterium sp., assembly GCF_027490375.1. Classification (GTDB taxonomy): domain Bacteria; phylum Bacteroidota; class Bacteroidia; order Flavobacteriales; family Flavobacteriaceae; genus Flavobacterium. The sequence goes on along the minus strand of NZ_JAIXYH010000070.1, from coordinate 61,105 downwards.
ACAGATAAAATGAATTTGCCCGGTGGAGATGATATCAAAGGCGCGTCAAAAACAAAAAAGTAACATTATGAAAAAGCTAATATTTGGTTTTCTTGGACTTCTAATTACACTGACTTCATGCAAGTCCGACCCAACTGTCGAATCGTATTTCGTCGAAAATCAGGAAAACAAAGACTTTATATTTTTAGATATCTCTCCTCAAATGCTCGGCTTGGATAAATCGAAACTTACCGTGGAACAGTCGAAAGCGCTAGCACAGTTTGAGAAAGTGAATGTTTTGGCTTTCAAAAAGAGCGAAACCAACGATTCGCTGTACGGTGCTGAAAAAGCTAAAGTATCGGAGATCTTGAAAGATAAAAAATACGAACAGTTAATGCGCTTCGGCTCAGGAAAAGCAGGTGCCGTGGTTAAAGCGCTTTCAGAGGGCGATAAAGTTAATGAGTTTGTGCTTTTTGGATATGAAAGTGAAAATGGTTTTGCGTTGGTCCGAATTTTAGGAACCGATATGACCGCAGATAGTTTCACCGCTTTATTACCGCTTATGCAACAAGGGGATTTAAATTTAGATCAGTTAAAGCCATTACAAGCTTTTGTAAAATAACGCAGTCACGTTTAAATAATTTTTAGGTTAGTTATTGAATTTGATAAAAAAGTCGCCTCATTGGGCGACTTTTTTTAGCTATTCTTGAAGTACTTGTACGGAAAAAGGAGCATTCCAAAACACTCACCTTTATCTTTACCAATATGTTTGTGATGCATTTTGTGTGCGCGTCGTACGGCTTTTGCATATCGGCTGTTTGCCGTACGGAACAATTTAAAACGCTGGTGTATAAAAATATCGTGCACTAAAAAGTATACCAATCCGTAGGCAAATATTCCTAATCCAATGGCGAGTCCTATTGATAAAATACCATTATTCCACAACAGGAAAAATCCGATACTTACAACGGCATAAAAAATGAAGAAAGCATCGTTGCGTTCAAACCAGCTGTCGTGGTCTTTTTTGTGGTGATCGGCGTGTAAGTTCCAAAGAAATCCATGCATGACATATTTGTGGGTAAACCAAGCCATGAATTCCATCATAAAAAAAGTCAGGAAGAAAACGAGAAAATGAATCCACATAACTATAATAAATTTAAGCGGTAAGATACATAACAGCGCGCAAATAGTTGCAGTTTTTGATAATCGTTAACGCGTATACGTGCTGATTTAATTTTTTCAGACGGCGTCGATTTTAATTTCTTGAGTAACTTCTGGTAGTAAACAAAAGCAGTATATACGCCAAACTTAGCTGCATCTGGTAACAGTAATATGCCGTCGAAGGCTTCGCGAAATTCGGCTTCAATTTCTTTAACGATTGCACGTTTGGAGTTCTCGTCCAAATTTGCCAAATCGGCGTTTGGAAAGTACGTTCGGCTAAGTTGTTCGAAATCGGCTTTTAAATCGCGAAGAAAATTCACCTTTTGAAAAGCCGAGCCCAATTTCATGGCTGGAACTTTTAAGGCATCGTATTGTGCCTGATTTCCTTTGACGAAAACTTTCAAGCACATCAATCCGACCACATCAGCCGATCCGTACACGTACTGTGCCAACTCTTCCGGCGTGCTGTAAACAGTTTTGTGTAAATCCAAACGCATGCTGTACATAAACGCATCGATTAACTCGCGCGGGATGTCGTATTTGTGCACGGTGTATTGAAATGCATTCAAAATCGGATTCAAACTGATTTTGTCTGTTAACGCATTTTCTAAGTCGGTTTCAAAACGTTCGAATAAGGTTTTTTTGTCGTAATCGTGAAACGTATCCACAATTTCGTCGGCTAAACGAACAAATCCATAGATGTTGTAGATGTCTTGTCTAATCGATTTGTCGAGCATTTTAACTGCTGCTGAAAACGATGTGCTGTACGCGGTCGTTACTTTTTTGCTGCAGCTTCCGGAAACTTGATCAAATAATGCTTTCATAGGTTCTAAACTTTAACGATTAGAATATTTTTCAATTAAACCGGCGGTAAGTTTTCCTGAAATCAGGGCGGGAGGAACTCCAGGTCCTGGTACGGTTAACTGTCCGGTAAAGTATAAATGTTTTACTTTTTTACTTCGTAATTTGGGTCGTAAAAAGGCCGTTTGAAGTAAAGTATTGGCCATTCCATAAGCATTTCCTTTGTACGAGTTGTATTCGGAAACAAAATCATTTTTACAAAAAGACTCACTAAAGGTAATATAATTTCGAACGTCTTGTTTAGTTAAGCGCTCAAAACGGGTCATAATTTTATCGAAGTACTGTTGTCTCAGTGCGGCTGTGTCCTCAATTCCCGGTGCTAGTGGCACTAAAAAGAAACCCGCTTCGCAACCTTCTGGTGCGCATGTCGCATCGGTTAGCGAAGGAAAATTTGCGTAAAACAGCGGTTCGTCGGGCCATCTGGGAGCTTCGTAGATGTCTTTAGCATGCGCTTTAAAATCGGTATCAAAAAACAAAATATGGTGATTAATGTTTTCCAACTTCTTGCTAAATCCCACATAAAACAATAGGGAAGAGGGTGCGAAAACACGAGAATCCCAATAGCTATCGCTGTACATGCGGTATTGTTTTGGTAGCAATTGTTCGCTGTGCGCGTAATCAGCACCTGAAACAACTACATCCGATCCGATGAATTCGTTGTTAACTCGAATTCCTTTCGCGATACCATTTTCAACAACAATTTCAGAAATCGCTGCGCTGGTGTGAAAGCTTACTCCTAAGCTAGAAGCAAGTTTGTGCATGCCAGCCACCACATCGAACATACCGGTTTTTGGATGCCAGGTTCCCAAACCAAAATCGGCAAAATTCATAAAACTGTAGAATGACGGCGTGTCTTCTGGCTTTGCACCTAAAAACAGTACCGGAAATTCTAGTATTTGCCGCAGTTTTTCGTTTTTAAATTGCTTGCGGACATCAGCGCTAATGTTCGAGAAAAATTGTGTTAGTCTTCCGATCGTTTCTGGAGTTACTAATTCCAAAGGCGATTCGCCCGGACGGTACACCAGATTTTCAATGGCAATTCGGTAATTGTCGCGAGCTGTATTCATGAAACGTTCCAACTTGGCAGCACTTCCGGGCTCAATTGCTTCGAAAGTGGCTTTTATTTTGGCGAGTTCGTCGTCGATAACCACACTATCATCTGCGCCAAAGAAAACACGGTACGCAGGAGCAAGCTTTATCAAGGTGTAGTAATCGGCGGCACTTTTGCCAAAATCTGCGAAAAATCGTTCGAAAACGTCGGGCATCCAATACCAACTTGGACCCATATCGAATGTAAAGCCATTCTTTTTTAATTGGCGTGCGCGTCCGCCAATCGAATTATTTTTTTCATAAATGTGAACTTGGTGTCCGGCTTTAGCCAAATAACAAGCAACAGAAAGCGACGAAAATCCAGAACCAATAACAGAAACTTTTTGAGACATAAAAACTAAAGTGTGCGAATGAAAGTATTAATAGATTCGTATACAGTAACTCTGCTGTCTAAAAGTTTATCGGAAACTAATTGCGCCTGCTTTCCAAGCAAAACAATTTTGGTACTGTCGTCGTTAAGTAAATTTTCTTTCAGATCTTTTACATACGTATTCATTTCTTCGGCAATTGGCTCGACAGTACAATACGTCACGTATGTAATGTTGCTGAAAGCTTTTTTCATGTCCGATAGGCATTCGAGAGGTACGGATTCACCTAAATACACCGTTTGAAAACCGGCATTGATGATTTCGTAGTTTACGAATAGAATTCCCAATTCGTGAATTTCATTCATCGGAAGGTACAGTACGTAGGTTCGATCCGTGTACTGCGGACTATTTAATTGTGCTTTTTCGGTGTTAACCAAAACCTTCTGTTTGATTTGGTGGCTAATGAAATGTTCGTGTACGATATTAATGGTATCTGTTTGCCACAGCAAGCCTATTTCGTTGAGAAGGGGTACAAAGATTTCATGAAAGATCTCGCGGAACGGCTTCTCTGAAAGCAATTTATTATACGTTTGAACGAAAAGTGTCTGGTCGAAGTTCATCATGGCGAGTTTGAAATCGCTGATAGCATGAACTTTTACACTTTTGCTCGAGATTATTTCGTTGACTAATTCCGGAATTCGTTCTTCGGGATATTTTGATATCTTCGAAATTTTGTAACCGTGATTGTGCAACAAAGTAATGTTGAGCAGCTTTTGTAAGCTCGCCAAATCGTAATAACGAATGTTGGTGTCGGTTCGTTTTGGCTCGAGGACATTGTAGCGCTTCTCCCAAATACGAATCGTGTGGGCCTTAATGCCGCTCAAATTCTCGAGATCTTTAATCGTCAGGATGTTCTTAACGTAAGCCATAGTCTTATTTTGTTTAACAAATATAGGTAAATACTTAAACAAAATAATTTATTGGCTAAGTTTTAGGATTTTTTAAACAGTTGATTTACTGAAGAAAAAAATCTTTAGTTATTTTTAAATGTCTGTTTTTTAATTAATTAAGTGTTTTTTAGTGGATTGTTTTTTTAGTTTGAGAATAATTTTTATCCCAATCGACTTTTTGTTTAAGTAGATTTGATTTTGTTTAATCAACTCTTGTCTGGAGTTTAAATTTGTCCTTGATAGTTTGCTTAGCAGAAGCGAGAGGAAATAAAAAAAGTCTGCTTAAAAACAGACTTTACATGTGACCAAGGTGGGATTTGAACCCACACGCCCTTACGAGCACCACCCCCTCAAGATGGCGAGTCTACCGTTTCTCCACTTGGCCGAGTATAAAAAAAGTCAAACGCAAAACGTCCGACTTTCGTGACTCGACTGGGGCTCGAACCCAGGACCCCATCATTAAAAGTGATGTGCTCTACCGACTGAGCTATCGAGTCTGGAACATAAAGCAAAAAAAAAGTGACTCGACTGGGGCTCGAACCCAGGACCCCATCATTAAAAGTGATGTGCTCTACCGACTGAGCTATCGAGTCTTTTTAACTTTGCTGAATGCGGGTGCAAATATACAGCGTTATTCTGTATATTTCAACACATAATTCCTATAAATTTACCTTTTTTCTTGCGTGTTTGATAACTTATTTATATGCAGCAATTTAGCTTAAAATCATCGGTTGTTTTAATGGGTTACGCCGGTTCTGGTAAGTCGACCGTAGGAAGATTGCTTGCGCAGAAGTTAGCAATAAGACACCAAGACCTCGATACTTTCATTGAAGAAAAACAACAGCAATCGATCACCGACTTATTTAAAAATCGCGGTGAAATTTATTTCCGGAAGATTGAAAACCAATTGCTTGTAGAATTATTAAACGCCGGATCGCCTTTGGTGATCAGTTTAGGAGGCGGAACACCTTGTTACGGAAACAACGCCGAGCTCATAGCTAACAGCCAACACCTCTCTTTTTATCTGCAAGCCAACGTGCCCACTTTGGTTGCACGATTGAGTAACGAAAAACAACAACGCCCGCTATTAGCTGCTGTCGAGGATTTACCTACTTATATAGGTCAGCATTTATTTGAGCGCGAGCACTACTACCGAACTGCAAAGCACATCGTTTCAACGACGGGCAAAACTCCCGAAGAGGTTGCCGATGAGATTTATCGATTTTTAACGTAAATAAGCTATGCGTTCCGGGCCGTCTAAAACCACTTCAACGTGTTCTTGTAGTGAAGTCGACAGCGAAATGCCTTTAAAATCGGCTTTTACGGGAAACATTTTGTGATTGCGATCAACCAGAACGGCTGTTTTGAATTTTCGAAGCGGAATATCCAAAAAGTAACGGACAGCATATATCAAGGTTGTTCCGGAATGCAAAACATCGTCGACAAGCACCAAACCAGTATCGGCAAGTTGTTCGCGTACAGGTGTGCTGCTAATGTTTCCACGCGGATTGCTTTTGTCGAGTTGTACTTCGCAAAGTATCGTTTGTAATGGCGATACACGGCGAACTTCCTCGGCAAGTAGTTGCGCCAATCGATGGCCATTTCCTTGAATACCAGCAATAACGACGCGATCTTCATCGATAAATGTTTCGTAAATCTGGTAGGCCATTCGGGTTATCTTGTGGCTAATTTCGTTGTGGTTGAGTATAATGTGTTGGCTCATGGTTCAAAGGAAACAGATTCTTCGTTGAGATAATCTTCAAAATCGCGACGGTCTTTTTTTGTTGGTCGGCCTTCTCCAAAACGGCGCGTGTGATCTTTACCGAGTTGTAGCAATTCGTATTGCTGATAAACTTCTTCAGGCGTAATGTCTTTGCGATAAATATCAACCAATTTAGCTGCCATTCGGCTGGAAGGCAAGTCCAAGACTTTAATGGTGCGCGTTAATTGCTCGCGCCGAAACGCAATTTCGTCGCCGGGGAAAACTTCTTTTGCAGGCTTTGCCAAATGCCCATTTACCCACACTTGGTTTTTCTTACAAGCTTCCGTTACCATATTCCGAGTCTTGTAATATCGAACACACCACAAAAACTTGTCTATTCGCATTTTAAAATAAGGCGTTAAAGTTCGAATTCAAAAAAATCTAAATTGTATCTTGCGCGCTCAATTAGCAACGACTTACATGAACAAAGTTAAGATTTTCTCGGCGCTCTTTTTAGCTCTTGCCGCATTAATTTCTTGTAATAGAGACGACGATAATAACAGTGCGCCAATTCGCGATTACGGCGAACAGTACACAGCCGATATTTTAGCGATCGAGACTTATCTCAAAACGCATACGTTAACGGTTACCACAATCGACGGACAACCAGACGTTTCAATTACAGCAATACCAACAGGAAATCCCGACAATTTAATATCCATTTGGGACAATACTGCTTATCCGCTGCAATCCAAAATTGTGCAAAACGACAATAGGACCTCGAATGCAGTTGATGGCGAACTTGTGGACGATACGCAATACAAACTATACTATTTAACGATTAACACCGGTGGTGGCGCAACCGCAAAATCGATCGATTCTACTTACGTGAGCTATCGCGGTTGGAAACTAGATAATGCCGAGTTTGATCGCAATGCAAACGGTTTGTGGTTTACGTATCCACCAGTAACAAGTGCTGAAACCAATGCCGTTTCGATTTCAGGTTTTAGACAAATTTTAAGTGGGATGAATGCCTCAACAGGTATAATTAATAATCCTGACGGAACATTTTCATTTCAAAATTCCGGAGTTGCCGTTGCTTTTTTGCCTAGCGGATTAGCTTATTTTTCTGCTGCACGAACCGGTATTCCTGCATATTCGCCTTTGGTTTTCACCATCCGTTTGCATACCATTCGTGAGCGAGATCACGATCGCGACGGTGTACTAACCAAATATGAAGACTTGAATAACGACGGAAATCCGTTTAACGACGATACAGATGGTGATAACACGCCAGATTTCTTCGACATCGACGACGACGGCGATCGCGTCCAAACACGTTTTGAAGTGCGCGACGAGAACAATATTCGTTATCCTTTTGAGTTAATTCCAACTTGTCCAGGTGGAACTCAAAAACGACACCTCGACCCGAACTGTAACTAACACATTAACCCGATTCGTCGGGTTTTTTTGGGTGTTTTCTGTGCCTAATTTTCGTTGCGGACGTACGCCACGCCATTCGCTGCCCTCGATAGCTATGGGGTTACTGCTCGGCAGCTGCCGCTGGCAGCAAGTTTTCGCTGCTGTCGTTAACACAAAATAGTGCGCTTAATATAAGTAAAGAAGAAACTATCCACTCTGCGAAAGTCGTCGATACACACATAGTTTGTTAGCATTGTTTTTTGGTAACGATTGCCCGCAGCCGCGACTGCAACGGAAAGCGCGCAAAGAAAAAGCCGCAACAGCCTTTGGCTTTTTTGTGGCGACCAACGGAAGCCCAAAAACGACTTAAGGATGTGCGACTTTTTGTGTGTACTTGTAGTGTAAGGCGCGAAATGCTGCCCTAAAAAACCACTAAAATTATTTTCTTGCGATAACTTTTTTAGCTTTTGCCACAATCGATGCGGCGTTTAAACCGTACTTTTCCATCAATTGTTCGGGCGTACCGCTTTCACCAAAGCTGTCGTTTACCGCTACAAACTCTTGCGGACGTGGGTTATTTAGTGCCAAAACGAGCGAAACGCTTTCGCCCAAACCACCTAAAAAGTTGTGCTCTTCGGCAGTAACTATACAGCCTGTTTTTGCAACCGATTGCAAGATAGCTTCCTCATCTAACGGCTTAATTGTGTGGATGTTCAAAACATCAGCCGAAATTCCTTCTGCTTCGAGGGCTTCGGCAGCTAAAAGCGCTTCCCAGACCAAATGACCGGTAGCTACAATCGTAACGTCGGTTCCTTCTTGCAAATGCACGGCTTTTCCAATCACAAACGGCTCATCTGCAGGCATAAAATTCGGAACCACTGGGCGTCCGAAACGCAAATAAACCGGTCCGTGGTGGTCGGCAATGGCCAAAGTAGCCGCTTTGGTTTGGTTGTAATCGCAAGTATTGATAACGGTCATGCCCGGAAGCATTTTCATCAAACCAATATCTTCTAAAATCTGGTGCGTAGCGCCGTCTTCGCCCAGCGTTAAACCGGCGTGCGACGCACATATTTTCACATTCTTATCTGAATAGGCCACCGACTGACGGATTTGATCGTACACGCGTCCGGTAGAAAAGTTAGCAAAAGTTCCCGTAAACGGAATTTTACCGCCAATGGTTAAACCGGCCGCAATTCCAATCATATTCGCTTCAGCAATACCCACTTGAAAAAATCGGTCGGGATGATTCTTTTTAAAATCGTCCATTTTCAACGAACCGATTAAGTCGGCACAAAGCGCAACCACATTCGGGTTTTTAAGTCCAAGTTCCGTTAAACCGGCGCCAAATCCTGAGCGCGTGTCTTTACTTCCCGTGTTTGTATATTTTTTCATGCTAGTAATCGGTTTCTTGAGTAGTGGTGTTTTGTGCCAAAGCGGCTTCTAATTGCGCATCGTTTGGCGCTTTTCCGTGCCATGCGTGCGTGTGCATCATGTAATCAACGCCGTGACCCATTTCGGTATGCAATAACACACAAACGGGTTTTCCTTTTCCGGTAAGCGATTTGGCTTCGTTCATGCCGGAAATAATTGCGTCAAGGTTGTTACCTTCTTTAATTTCGATTACCGTCCAATCGAAGGCTTCGAACTTAGCTCGCAAACTTCCCATAGCCAATACTTCGTCGGTCGATCCGTCGATTTGCTTTCCGTTTAAATCGATTGTAGCGATTAAGTTGTCTACGTGTTTAGCCGAAGCATACATGATTGCTTCCCAATTCTGACCTTCCTGCAATTCGCCATCGCCGTGCAGCGAGTACACCAATTTGCTGTCGCCGTTTAATTTCTTCGCTTGTGCAGCACCAATGGCTACCGATAAACCTTGTCCTAACGAACCTGAAGCGATTCGTACACCCGGAAGTTTCTCGTGTGTAGTTGGATGTCCTTGCAAACGCGAGTTAATGTGTCGGAACGTGGCTAATTCGGAAACTGGAAAATAGCCCGAACGCGCTAAAACGCTGTAGAACACCGGCGAAATGTGTCCGTTTGATAAGAAAAAAATGTCTTCGCCTACGCCATTCATATCGAATGTTTCTTTGCGATCCATGATGTTTTGGTACAGAGCTACGAAAAATTCGGTACAGCCGAGTGATCCACCGGGATGCCCAGAATTTACCGCGTGTACCATGCGCAGGATGTCGCGTCGAACCTGAATGCATAGGTCTTGGAGTTGTTGTGTGTTTCGCTTCATAAGCTAATTTGAGTTAGAAGCGGCAAAGATAAAAAACTGACTAGCAGAATTAAGAATATTTATCAGGCAGTTGTTCACAGTTTAATATGCTTTCGCAGAGGAGCATTCGGCTAGCAAAATTCGGTTTTCGACCAATTACTCTTCCGTCCATTTAAAAACATTCACGCCAATAGCGTAGCCGTAAACTTTGTTGGCGCTGTTGCGGTAGATGCGAATTTTGTTACAAGCGCGACCCAGATCGATTTTCGTCCAGGTTTTTCCACCGTCTTTGGTTTCGAAACCGCTGTTCATCGTACCAACAAATCCGTGATTTTCATCGATAAAACCAATTCCAAATTCGCGCGCAGCGGCATCTTCAATGAGATTGATTTCCGTCCATGTTTCGCCGCCGTCGGTTGTTTTGGCGATACGTTGTTGCTTGACGTTTGGATCGGGATTGTACGATTGTATCGTTACGTAACCCACTTGCGGCGTCGGAAATGAAACTTTCCAGGTCGTTTCGAACAGTCGTGCCGATTGGTATACTTTTTTCCAGGAATTGCCGCCATCGGTTGTTTTGAGGATTACGGCATGGGATTGCGAAATATCGTCGCTGCTGGCGGCACAGGCAAATCCAAGGTTTTTATTCAACATTTTAATATCGAACAGCATTTTGCAATCGTTTTGCAGCGATTTCGATTGCCAAGTTTCCCCGCCGTCGTGCGAAACGAGCAGGTTTGCAGGGCTTCCGACACGGCCCACAGCAAAAAGATGGTATTTGTAGTCGATGTTTCCGTGATTGATGTATTGTTCTTTAACCACATCGATGGCGCATAATCCTTTCACATACGGACCCTTATACGAAACGGCTTCCCAAGATGTACCGCCGTCGCGGGTTCGATAGAGCGGAATGGTGTCGGTTACGTTTGGAAAATACTCGGTGCCTACGGTTCCGACAAAACCCACCTGATCGTTGATAAAAGCAACGGTTCTAAAAAAGCTGCCTTTTTGTTCCCATTGTTTGGTCCAGGTTTCGCCGCCGTTATTGGTGTGAAAAACTTTTCCGAATCCATTTACATACCAGCCGGTATTTTCATTGATGAAGCAGATGTCGTCTTGTTTACCTGCGTAAGGTTCGGTGTTGAGTTGCTTCCAGTTTTGTGCGTTAATGTTGAGGAACGGCACTAGCAGAAAAATCAGAATTGGTGCGCTAATTTTCATTTCGTGAGTTTTATAATGAGTCGTCGGTTACGACCTTTAGTAACAAAAATTCAAATGCTTGTCGAATTCGCTAGAAATCGCGTTTAATTTTGAATGTTGAGTTAATATATAGGTTAAACTACCTGTAATATCTAAATTTATTTGCAATTTTAGGGAATCGAAATTAACTCAACTTTTTGCATGAAAGTAGCGCTTTTTACGAATGAATTTCCACCACACATTTACGGTGGCGCTGGTGTACACGTCGATTTTCTCTGTCAGGAATTATTAGCTCACGCAGAAGTAGAAGTTCGCTGTTTTGGCGATCAGAACGAAAGTAGTGAACGACTGCATGTACAGGGCATCGAAGCCAATGACGAAATACTACAATCGGCTGCTTTTCAAGTGAAGTTATTTCAACATTTAATTCGAAACGTTGATATCTCCGCCGCTACACCAACGGCAGACGTCATACACTGTCATACTTGGTATACCCATTTAGCCGGCGTTTTTTCCAGACAATTATTACAAGTGCCGTTGATTCTTACAACTCACAGTTTGGAATCGCAACGACCCTGGAAAGTCGAGCAGCTCGGAAACGGCTATTTTCTTTCACGTTGGATTGAGCAACATGCCTACCAGACAGCTGATGGGATTATTGCTGTAAGCCAGCAAATGAAACGCGATGTTGTTGATTCGTATCAGGTAAATCCCGATAAAGTCACGGTAATTCACAACGGTATTGATCCGGATTTTTACGCACCTACCTCCGACGATTCGTTGCTGGAGCGCTATGGCATCAATCCCGACATTCCGTTTGTACTTTTTGTAGGGCGCATTACTCGTCAGAAAGGTATTTCCCAACTCATTGCTGCAGCACATCATTTTGATGCGAATTGCCAAATAATTCTTTGTGCCGGCGCTCCCGATACGCCTGAAATTGCTCAAGAAACCGAGCAGTTGATTGCCAAGTTGCAGCAAGCACGGCCGGGTGTAATTCTTATTTCAGAAATGCTGCCGAGAGAGCAGGTTCGCATTTTGTACAGTAAGGCGCGCGTTTTTGCGTGCCCGTCGTTGTACGAGCCTTTTGGCATCATTAATTTGGAAGCACTGTCGTGCGAAACTCCCGTAGTAGCTAGCGCGGTTGGAGGAATTCCCGAAATCTTGACCGAAGGAGAAACGGGCTTTTTAATTCCGTTGGAGCCGGTTTCAAAGTCGGATTTTTATCCCAAGGATCCGGCGGCTTTTCAACGTGCTTTTGCAGAAAAGGTGAATGAGCTGCTGCGCGACGAATCCAAAGCAATTGCGATGGGAAAAGCGGGTCGAAAGCGTGTAATCGATCACTTTAGTTGGCGCGCTATCGCAAAACAAACTTTCGATTTTTATCGTTCCGTGCAAGCAAATTTTAAACCGGAACAAGCTTAATCTAGACAAACCTCAAAACAAAATACATTTCCATGAATACAAGTACTTTAGCTATAATTTTAGGTGGCGGACAAGGTTCTCGATTATATCCTTTAACCGAAACACGTTCGAAGCCAGCAGTTCCGATTGCTGGAAAATACCGTTTGGTTGATATTCCGATTTCCAACTGCATCAATTCGGATATCAAACGTATGTTCGTTTTAACGCAGTTTAACTCGGCATCGTTAAACCAGCACATCAAAAACACCTATCATTTCAGCCATTTTAGTACTGCTTTTGTGGATATTTTGGCCGCAGAACAAACGCCGGACAATCCGACCTGGTTTCAAGGAACTGCCGATGCGGTGCGCCAGTGCATGAACCACTTTTTAAATCACCAATTCGATTATGCACTAATTCTTTCAGGCGATCAGCTCTATCAAATGGATTTCAACCAAATGATTAAAGCACATCACGAAAGCGGCGCCGAGATTTCGATTGCTACCTTACCCGTTACGTCTAAAGAAGCACCCGAATTCGGAATTTTAAAAACCGATGCCCAAAGTTGGATTACTTCGTTTATTGAAAAGCCAGACGCATCGTTGTTGCCGGAGTGGACGTCTGATGTTAGCGCTGAATCGGCTGCTGCGGGCAAGCACTACTTGGCGTCGATGGGTATTTATATATTTAACAAACAGTTACTTATCGATTTAATGTCGAATCCGAACACGAAAGATTTTGGCAAGGAAATCATTCCGCAATCCATCGGTAAACATAAAGTACTGAGCTATCAATACGAAGGTTATTGGACCGATATTGGAAACATCGAATCGTTTTTCGAAGCTAATTTGGGATTAACAGACGATATTCCGCAGTTTAACTTATTCGATAATTCACAGAAAATTTACACGCGTGCTCGTGTACTTCCGCCTTCGAAAATTACTGGCGCAACTACTATCGATCGGTCTGTGGTTGCAGAAGGTTGTATCATTAATGGTGCTGCGATCAAGCATTCGGTGGTTGGAATTCGGAGTCGGATTGGTTACGGTACTTCTATTTCCAATTCGTACCTGATGGGTAACGATTATTATCAAAATCTGGAAGAAATCCGACAAAACGTTGAAAAGCAAATCATCAACATCGGCATCGGTACGAACTGTGTTTTGAACAACACGATCATCGATAAAAATTGCCGCATCGGAAATGGCGTTGTTTTGAACGGCGGTCCGCATTTACCAAACCAAAATACGCCCTTATTTGCGGTAAAAGAAGGCATTATTGTGGTTAAAAAAGGTGCGATTCTGCCGGATGGGTTTGTGGTTTAGGGTTTTGAGATTGTGAGATTGTGAGATTGTGAGATTTAAAGATTTAAAGATTAAAAGATTAAAAGATTAAAAGATTAAAAGATTAAAAGATTAAAAGATTAAAAGATTAAAAGATTAAAAGATTTAAAGATTTAGAGATTTAGAGATTAAAAGATTAAAAGATTAAAAGATTGAAGGATTGAAGGATTGAAGGATGGTTCGTAAACTACAATTCCTTACTATCAAATCTTTGTGGTTAAAAGTTTAGGTTTTTAGTGGTTTCTGTTTAAAGATGAGAGGCATTTTGGTATCAGAATTCACAGCAGATTTCGTTCGAGTTGGTGCCTAGATACTCGTTTTAACGGTAATGTAACACGATTTGACCAATTTGGCCGACAATTTTCATGGAGTCTTTTAAAGATAGTTTAGAGCCATCTACGTGCATCCAACGGTTAAGTGGCTTTTCGCAAATCAACGTTTTTGCTTTTTCACTACCGTAAACTTTTTTCATTCGCATAAAAATTTCTACGTCAAATAACCATTTGGTCAAGAATTTTTTCTGAAATGTCTTTTCAACGATTTCCTTCGACATTATTTTCGCGCCGCATTGCGTATCGTTGAAGTCCATTTGCAATACTTTTCGGATAATTAGATTAATGCTTTTACTAATTATTTTGCGAGCAGATTCCTTCTGAATGGCGGCTCCCATGCGGCTTATACGTGATCCACTAACGATTTTGTAGCTGGAATTGTTTATCGTTTGTACGAGTTCGTCGAAGTCTTCAAAATTTGTTGCTAAATCAGCATCTAAAAATCCGATGTAATCAAACTGATTCTCTTTTGCTAAATGAAGCATTCCTTGTCGAACGGCTTCTGCTTTTCCAACATTTTTTTCGCAGTTGTAAATACTTACCCGATCTTCATTTGATTTCCGGATTTCTTCCAAGACGCCAAGTGTGTTGTCTTTACTTCCATCATTAACGAAACACAAATGATATCCCAAGTTTTGATGAATAAATGTTTTAAATTCGGTAACTGCTAATCTATTTTCTTCATTGTAACACGGAATTACAACACCAACACAAGTGCTTTGAATGTTTCTATTTCTGGCTCTGTCGGTTACTGTAAAATCGGTTTGCGTGCCTAATAATTTGCCCACTCGAATACCAATCTCGCTCAAACTAAGTGGTTTTTTTAGATAATCCTCAGCTCCAAGTTCAAAACCTTTGACAATGATTTCTTCTTCGTTGTTTCCGGATAAAATCATAACTGGAGTTGCGTGTCTTTTAATCTTTTTTATGTATTTAACGATTTCTAAGCCAGAGGCTTTTTCATTAATGTTTGTAGTATCATTCTTTTGGCTGTCGATTTCTAAAACCGGCATATTTATATCAACTATCACTAAATCGGGCTCAAATTCGTCGTACTTTTTGATGGCACCAAATACGTTGTTTGAGCTTTCAACCTGATAGCCTAAATCAGTCAAACATTTGTACAGAGAAAGCACTACTAATTCTTGGTCGTCGATGATTAATATTTTCATAATGATAGAGTTTTTAATTCTGAATTTCGGAGCGAAAGTATATTTCTTTACCAGTTCATGTTTTGATTTTTAGACCAATGGTAGGTTTTCATTCGATGAACTGAGGATAAGTGTAGTTGCGTTTTATTCTATTTTCTTTTCAATATCAGTATCTTTACCGTATCTATTAAACACCAGACTCTTTGTGCGAGAAAAATCAAATAAATACTTACTGATTGCATTAATAATTGGCGTAGTATTTCACTCTAGTGTCATTTTTTTCACACTCGAAAATTCGTACGATGCCTTGATCCATATGTTTTTTGGCAATCACTACGCTCAAAGTTGGTTTGAACCTTGGAATTATAGTTGGTATACCGGTTTTACGGTAATGGGTTATCCGCCGCTGGTTCACCAATGCATCGGTTTGCTGTCGCTTTTGGGAGGCCTAAAATTTGGCTTGATAACAGTCGCTATCCTTGCTGTAATTCTCTTTATTACGGGTGTTTTTCGTTTTTCGTTAGTTATTACTGGAAATCGCGATGTAGCCGGATACGCTGCTTTAGTGGCTGTTTTTTCCTCATCTTTTATAGAAACACTCCACATTTTCGGTCAGTTGCCGAGTATCATTGGTATTTCTGTATTAATGCACGCACTACCCGAAATTTATTTGTGGATAAAAACAGGAACTAAAAAGTATTTTTTCACTGCTACCTCGTTGATCGCCGTAACGGTTTGCTCACATCATGTTACCCCTTTGTTTGGGATGATTTTCTTCATTTTTCCGTTAATTGGAATGACAGTAATGGATGTGGCTAGAGAAAAGGTACATGCTTACGCAGAAATCAATTTAAAGTTATTTCTAAACTCTTTATTGTCTTTATGGAAGCGAATTGTTGCATTTGGTGTAACAGCTGTTTTTTTAATCCTTTTTTGCATACTTCCGTATTGGATTAATTCTAAAAAGAATCCGATAACGCAGGTTCCTATTCCACACGGAAGTAGAGATAATTTTCTTGAAGTTGCGTCGTCTGGTTTGATGTTTTTCCTCATTCCCTGGGGAATTTTATTGTTTATACTTCCGTACATATTTTATCGGTATTTCAGTAAGCGCTATTTGTTTTTCGGATTATCTATCTCATTACTAACTTTATTGGGAACAGGTGGCACAACGCCAATTCCTCTTAAAATACTAGGTTCTAATGCCTTTAATATTTTAACTCTCGATCGGTTTACGCTTTGGGCTGCTTTAATGAGTTTACCCATATTCGGCGAATTCGTGTACCGCTTAGTGGAGGCCGATTTACGAACTCGGATACAGGAGAAATTTGGCTCTGTTTATTACAAAGTTATTTCGATGTTCTTTGCGGGAGCCTTTCTCTTTATGGCTATTTTTACCATTACTTTAGGTTTTTTTAGGCCGTTTCAGCCACAAAAAATTAATACACTTCCGATCGTCAATTTTCTGAATCAAGACCAGCACGATCAATGGCGTTATCTGCCACTTGGCTTTGGAGATCAAATGGCAACGCTTTCCTATCAGACTCGAGCTTTAACAGTTGATGGTAATTATCATTCTGCAAGGCGACTTCCCGAACTCACCTCTCGTGCTGTCGAGCGTTTAGAAAATTCAAAGTTTCGCGGTTTAGAAGGAATAGGTTCGTTACAGCAATTTTTAACAGTTCCCGAAAAATACAATCTCAAATATGTTTTTTCCAACGATAAATTCTATGACCCCATTTTGTACTTCTGTGGTTGGCATCGATTAACACAGCTTGAAAATGGGATTATGGTATGGGAGAAGTTGAATGTTTCACCGTTGCCAAAAATTCTTCCTTTTGAGGAAGTTCCTTTATATCAAAAACTAATGTGGGGAATCATTCCCATGCTCACAATTGTAGTGGCTTTTATCTTGAATATTCAAATGATTTTTATTCAAGCTCTAAAAATCAAACCCGTTTTGCCTTCCGATTTTCTAAAATTCAAAAGCAACTATGTACTTTTCCCTCCTAAATTGCTCCAGCTTTTGCAGCTGTGGGGCGGTTTGATTTTGCTAGTTGTTTTCTATTGCACCTATCAGTTTTACCTAAATAATACACCACAATTAACAGCTGCCAATGTGGTAAAATCGTATTACGACGCGCTTGATTTTAAAGAATTTGAGCGGGCGCATTCTTATTTATATCCTAAAGCAAAAAAATCCTTACCCCAATTTTTACTAGAAACGGCGGTTCAAGATGGTGTCTTAAATTCTTACGGTAAATTAGATGCCGTAGCTATCGAGGAGCTCTTTCAAACTGAGAATACAGCGAAAGTTATTGCGAAAACTAGATGGGTTACACCGCTGGAAATTATCGAGAAAAACTACACACACGATTTGGTGAAAGAAGCGGGAAAGTGGTTTATCTTACCAAGTAAAGTAGATGCGGATATTCCGCCCGATCAATTTATTTCGAACAATAAATCAGCCTTTTTCAAGCACGGCCGAAGAATATTAACTACGCAGCAAACCTATCACGACGATGTTTTAAAACAGCCGGTTCTCGAAATTTTATCGGCTAAATTAATTAGACATAACGATAAGTACGTAATTATCGGTGAAGTCCAAAATGTGGATAACGTTCCTGCCGATGTGGTTTTAAAAGCTACTTTGTACGGTAAAAAAGACAAGAGATTGGCATCTTTCAATGCTAAATACGAAATTAAACACAAACTCTTACCGATGGAAATCAGCAGTTTTAAGGTAGATTTTGAAGATGTAGCTTGGGTGAAAAATACAGACTTGAAACCTAAAACTTTTAATCCCAATGAATTTTCTCCTTCTGAAATTACCGACCAGCCGCTAACTTTTGACATTCAATGCGCGGGAAATGTTGCTACCACTGATTTGTACACCGAAGTTGCGCTATCAGATATGCATATAGAAAAAGGACTACTACGCGGAACACTTTTTAATTACGGCATTCAAGAAAGCACGATACCGCAATTGCTGATATCATATTACAACTCAAATAAAGAACTCATTTATGTTGATCATTACTTTATGCGCGAAGGTATTCGCGTACAGCGTAAAAAGAGTTTTGATTATAAGTTGTTGAATTTGTTGTCTTGCAAAACAATAAAATCATCGTTGGAGAATTGTTTCGTTAACGGCCTTAACAATGCTGAAATTTCTAAAGCGGTGGTTCCAAACAGAAAACAAATCCAAAATGAGCAGCAGCTGCAGCGCGTAAAAGGAGCAGGCTTTGATTATGTGAAAATTGAAATCAACAATTACATCGGCAATCCACGATGATTAATCGAAAACGAAACATACTCTTTTTGATTTTCACACTATTTCTTTTAGCATTAGCTATTGGAAAAGAGGTTGCGCGAATTGAATCTTTGGTTTTAGTAACAAAGGCGACAGAATTTACAGCCGGAACTCCGATAAAATTAGAATTTACAGCAAAGTCAAACAGCGAAAAACCGCAGCTTTTCATCATTCATTCCTACGGAAAAACACTATTAGAAGCGAGCGTAGATCGAGGTAATTACGTATTTGAACTACCGGAGAACTATTGTGAAAAAACGGGAAAGGTCTCTTGGTTTTTGATTCTGGAACACGAGTCGATAGCATCGGGTACATTACAAATACTTCCGAATCCAAAAACTAAAACAGTTCTAGAAAATTATTTCGGTCCTCGAAAAATTATGGCAGGAGGAAGAGAGTTCTCGATGATGGTGGTTGTGCCAACAGACGGTTTCGACAACCCAAAAGAATCGAATACTACCGTGAAATTGAAATATCAGTTTCTTCAAAACATTAGTACTTTGGATTTGCGGACCAACAACTTTATTGCTTGGTATAACATATATTCGCCAGATAAAGCCGGCAAGATTTTAGTTTCAACTGAATGTGAAAATACTGTGTCTAAAGAAATTGAAACCGAAGTTTATCCGAATATTGCGACAGACTTTTCTATCAATTATTCCAGAAATCATGAATTTGCAGATGGAAACCAACTTACCCGTTTTTCAACTTCTATAATTCGCGATCAGTTTGGAAATGTTGTTAGCGATGGTACCTTAGTGTATTTCATCATTCGAACTAAAGAAAATATGTTGTTGAAGACATTTGGAGCTACGATTAACGGAATTGCAAGCGCGCAAATTTTACATCCAGATCACCAAGACAGCTATCAAGTTAAGGCCTACGTTATGGGAATTGCTGAAAGTAACTCAATAACAATAAATTACAAACCGGTAGCCGCTTCGTTTGATTATGCTTTAAGTCACAATAATCGAACGCTCCGGGTTGGCCCGATCAAAAGTTTTATGAATCAGTTGGTTCCCGATGGAATTACTGTGGTCTTAAACGTTTTGCAAAAGAATAAGATCGTAGCTACTTTGGAAAAAGAAACCTCAAAGGGAATAGCATTTTTTGAGATTTCGGACGACATCCTTGCAGCAGGCAATTTTCAATTAGAAATAAAAACGCTTGGTATTTCCAAGAAAACTCCAATTTTACGTAATGACCATCAACAATAGAAGCATGATTCGGATTTTATTGGTAAGCTCATTTATTGTGCTAAATGTGCTGTTATTATTAGGTCTGAGTAATATTTTGAATTATCTCAATACTGGTGCCGATCGAAGTTCGATGCTTCATTTGGAGAGAGAAACAGTAGACACGTATTTACCTGCGGTTACTTGGGATGAATTGAAAAATATTGGGCGTAAAATGGAGCCTACAACTTTGAAGAAAATTGAGAAAGATTATTTATTTTCTTGGTACGTCAAGAATAAATCGCTGAAAAGTAACGATAAGCAAGGAATTGAAGATTTTTACACACAAAATGCACGGGTTAATCTATTTAAGTCGATTGACTACAATTTAAGAAATCATGTTTCCATTGAAAGCACTTCTTTAAAGCATCATCCCAAATTAGAGTTTTACAGTGAAGATGGGCAACAAGTAGTGTTTACAGATAAAAATGTAATTGAATTTCAGCGCATTTTTAAAAATGAAAAATTGATTACCGAAGTTCAAGATACGGCTACCTATAAGATAATGATGCTTTTAGAAGACGGTTTTTGGCGCGTTAGGCATATTGAAAAAATGTCGGCTATTCCCGTTGCAACCGATACGGTTAAAAAGAATCCTGAATTTAGCGTATCGGGAAATAAGATACTATTTAAAAATTCTGAATTTACGTTCAAAGGAATAAACTACTATCCAAAAAATTCTGCATGGGACACTTTTGGCGACGCCTTTAATAAAGATACTATTGCTAGAGATTTTGATATTATAAAATCTGCAAAGCTAAACTCGATTAGAATTTTTATTCAATATGACGATTTTGGAAAGGCAAACCTCAAACCTGAAAAGATCGAGAAACTAAGAATTCTACTAGATCTCGCACATGCCAAAGGATTAAAAGTTGTAGTGACGCTGTTTGACTTTTACAGCGATTATACTTTGGAAAGTTGGACTTTAACCGGTAGGCACGCTGAAAAGCTAGTTTCTGAATTTAAAAATCATAAAGCCATTGCAGCCTGGGACATTAAAAATGAACCGAATCTTGATTTTGAAAGTCGCGATAAAAACAACGTTTTAAACTGGGTCAAGCAAATGATAACAGTTGTGCGAGAACACGATCCTAATCATTTGATTACAATTGGCTGGTCTAATTCAACTGAAGCAAAGAATCTTGAAGACAAGGTCGATTTTGTTTCTTTTCATTATTACCATTCGATAGCCGACTTTGAATACGAGTACAACAATTTACAGAGAGCAACCAAAAAGCCGTTGGTAGTTCAAGAGTTTGGAATTCCTTCTTACAGAGGTTTTTGGCGGTGGTTTGGCGAAGATGAGGAAGATCAAGCCGAATATCATAAAAAAATGCAAGCCTTATTCAAAAAGAATAATCTTGCATTTATGTCGTGGACGCTCTATGATTTTCCGCATGTTCCCGATCAGGTTGCGGGTAAATGGCCGTGGCAGAAGAATCGTCAGAAAAAGTTTGGCTTCATCGATGAAAAGGGAGCAAAAAAGCCGTCGTTTTTATATATTTCCAACGATTAATTGAGGATTCTTTTTTGATTGCAATTCTTCAAACTTATTCAAGTACATTTCCACAATTTTGTCCATGGATAACGAACATGCGGCATTGAAATTGGTTTGAGCGATTCGCTTTCTGTAGTTATCGTCCTCAAGAATCGTTTGAATGGCAACGGCTAACGAAGAAGTACAGTTCGGATTGAAAAATTCTCCCTGATAGCCTTCTTCCTTTACGAGCAGTGCCAAGTCGCCTAAATCAGGCATCACGACGGCTTTTCCGTAGCTCCCCGCTTGATGTAAAACACCAGAACTACCTGTAGTGGAAGTATAGGGGAAGGCCACTATCGTACTTTCTTTAAAAATTTGTTCTACATCATTTTCTTCCACATACCCTGTAAAAGTCAGACCTTCAACATGAGCATATTTGTCTTTTACCGATTGCAAATAACCAGGTGTATTCGGACTATCTGTTCCAGCGATTACCACTTCAAGAGGTTCTTTATTTTTTTGCCGAATAAGCTCCACGGCATCAATTAGAATTTCAACCTTCTTGTAGGTTCCAAACTTCCCAAAAGCTAGAACTTTTTTAGGGCCTTCGGGTAAATCAAAATTTACCGACTGCGGCGATTCGAAGCTGCCGTGCGGAATTAAAGTTACATTTTGCGCATTATATTTTGCCTTCAAAATAGATACGTAAGCAGTTATTGTTACGGCTACTGCATCGGCTTTCAAAAGACAATTGGTAAGCTGTGTTCCGATGAAATTGTAAATTTTCTTAGCTATTTTGTTCGATGTAAAACCTGCATTTGTTAAATCTACTTGTTCTAAAATATTGTGCAACAATACCACGGAAGTGCAGCCAAACATCTTTAAAATCATAGGAATGAGTAAACCTAGTGCAGCGGGTATTTTTTTATCACCAAATTTTACAAATTGTAAATTGAACAATACCGCATCGGGTTTTTCCTTTATAATTGCCGACACAAT
The DNA here is from genome assembly GCF_027490375.1 of Flavobacterium sp. Taxonomy (GTDB): domain Bacteria; phylum Bacteroidota; class Bacteroidia; order Flavobacteriales; family Flavobacteriaceae; genus Flavobacterium. Next base: position 38,928 of record NZ_JAIXYH010000070.1, on the reverse strand, counting down.
AGTGAACAGATTGGTGTAATTGTTGAATTTCCAGCATTCGTTAACCGAAACTTTGTGGCTGTTCTTAAAATCCAGCTGTTTGGGTTCCGCAGTGTAATCTGTAACCAAAACCAATTCAGTTACTTCTTCTTTCTGGACGAAGTTTTTTACTAGATGATAGCCGTATTCATTTAAGGTTACTTTGCTGGGAGGGAAAGCCGTAACAATTGCTATTTTCATGATCGTACCTTTTATATTTTATTTTAATTGCAGTTCAAAATTCTATTAAATAGAATCTTTACGTTATTTATTTCGATGAATGGGCGTTTGCCTTAGACGAACCTTTTCCTTCTATTGACGAAGTAAAATAGTAGCTGAAAGAAAAGTAGAACAAGCATTGAGATAATTTGCATTTCGACTACCTGCTCTAACGAATTGTGAAATAAAACGATTAGAATGATTTGCGTTAAGCCAAGAAGGGCAGAGATGATAACCGGAAGAAATTTACCAGTGGATAAGAAGTAATATGCAAAAATATTTGCAACGGCAAAAATCGATGTAGCCAAAGCATATTTCCACAATAGTGGAGCGATACTCAAGTAGCTTTTACCAAACAATAGTAAAACAACAAAGTCGGGGAAGAGGAAGCATACCGAAGTAATTACCGCAGCCAACATAACAACATATCCGACATACCTAAGTAAAGTAGGCGCAGTATCTTCTTCGTTTTTATGCTTTTCGATAACTTCTGGCAACAATAACATCACAAACATCCACGTCACAAAATAGACGACTCTTCCGATAAGAGCGAGTGACGCATATACGCCTGCCTGATCGTTTGAAAAAAAGTGCTTTACCAAAAGGATATCACTGTTATTTATGATAATTTGCGTGAGTTCGTAGAAAGCTGTGAGTGAAAAAAAGATAGCAATCTCACGGGAACTGATCTCAGATGTCGAAAAAACTTTGTTACTTTTTAGTATTCGTTTTTGGAACGGGAATAATCCAACAATGCACGAAAGCAAAATTCCTAGTGCAATAGTTATAGAACTGGGAATTATTGAAACTAATGCAATTAGGAAAATAGTAACGAACAATCTTACAATCATTTCGTTTTGATAGGTAACAGACATTGCATTTAATTGGTGTTTTCCCTGAAAAAGCCCTCTGTTTACACTAATAAGGAAGTACAACGGAACACTTAGCCCAAAAATTAAAAACATTTCGTGTGTTTCTGTCTTTAACAATTGTTGTAAGGTTTTCGCAAATACGGCTATCAACAAACCAATAGCAAATCCGGCCAATAAAGCTGCTCTACTCAAAAGCTTCAAAACCGTATTTAATTTCACTGAATGATATAAAACGGCGTACTTGGAAGTCACGATTTGAAATGTCATTCCTAAAAAAGAAAGTACCAACAACAGCGTAATTAAAATTGCTGCATCTGCAAAAGCCGCCGGAGTTAATAGTCTTCCGAGAATTAAATTGTATGTGTAATTCCCAATATTGACAACCAGCATGCTGCCCATAAAAAACTGCTGAGCACTTAGACGTTTTAGATGCATTTTTTAAGGTTTGGTGTTTCTAAAATGTTTTCCTGCAATAAGTTACAATACATCTCTTTGAAGAATGTAACTTAGTCTTTCTGTCTGGAATTGTTCGCTGATTTTTGAATTCTCTTGCCCAATGATAAAAAGAACTTTGTTGTGCGACATTGCTTTTTTGTATAGTGAAGCTATTGCTGAAATAGCCGTTTTATCGATATCTGAAAGATTGTTGAGTGATAAGGTTACAATTTTAGATCGATCTAATAATTTATCGAAATGATCGTAAAGCGAAATCACATTTTGAGAATTTAGATCGCCGATAATTTCAAAAACTCCTGAGTTGTTAGTTATTTGTAAAGCCATAATTTTTACTTGTTGTAGTTTATTTTTTGTTTTGACGCTGCGAAGATGCTTCGGCTTTCTCTTTTTGGCGCGTAGATTTCGACGAATGCCCGTTTACTGTAGATGAAATATGTGCCTTTATCCCTAATTTGCACACGTTATCCATTAACTTTCGACGAATGAACCACTTCTGCAGAATTACCTTATTATTTTTCATATTCTTTAGCAGCTATTCACAGAATATGGAGGAAGGCTTTTCGCTGCTAGAACGTGGCGATTTTAAACAAGCTGAAACCTTTTTCGATGCTGTACTTAAAAGCTATCCACAAAACAAAACGGCCCGATTGTGTTATGCTAGAGCCGTAGGTCTTAGTGGGAAACCCGAAAAGGGACTAGAACTTTTCACTATCTTAAATCAAGAGTTCCCTAACGATTTGGAAATTAAACTGAATTACGCCGAAGCTTTACTTTGGAATAAACGGTTTGAAGATGCGGAAGTGTTTTACGGAAAGTTGATTTTGGAAAATCCGGATAATTTTGTCGCTAATTTAGGTTATGCAAATACCTTATCTAATCTTCAATCGTATAGCAAAGCCTTAGAATACATTACGAAAGCTATTGCTTTAGCGCCCGAAAATAATGGAGCTAAAGTTTCTAGGAAGTACATTAAATTAGGGTATGCAAATGAAAAAGTAAAAGAGAAAGATTACCAGGGAGCAGAGGCATTTTACGATGAAATTCTATGCGATTTCCCTAACGATCAAGAAACCTTACTCAATAAAGCTAATTTGTATCTGATTACAAAGAACATCGAAAAAGGTAAAGCGGTGTATAATTTGCTGGGAAAAGAAAACCCGCTCATTGCTCTAAATGGCCTCGCATTAGTTGAACACATCGACGGAAAAGATAAAGCATCATTAAAACTATCAAATCAAGCCATTGCGGCATTAACAACAACGACGGGAGAACGATTGGTAAAACAGACGCAAGAGCGCCACGTTCAAGCCTTAATTTGGAATAAGAAATATCGTGAAGCTGATTTGGAAATAAAACAATTAACTGCTCGATATGGAAACGAAAATTGGGTTTTAGCGCTATCAGCCACTTTAGCAATTTACATCAGCGAGTTCAAAGACAGCATAAAGTATTATCAGCTTATTTTAGATGCGGATTCAAAGTCGTTCGACGGAAATTTAGGAATTGCTAATGCCTATTTTGCTAATGGCGAAACCGAAAAAGCATATGCTGCTGCTTATAAAACACTAACTATTTTCGAAAAGCAAAACGACGCCACCAACTTTTTAAAGAAGTTGCACGAAGAGCATACGCCCTTTATAGAGGAGCGATTTAGTTATTCTTTCGATAATGGAAACAATACCGCATATACGTCAAGAACCTTAGTGTCGGTGCCTGTTTCACAAAAATGGTCAATCAACGGAAACTACCAGTATCGTAAAACTGGGAATAAAGTTGTCGATTTAAACGCCAAATCTAATGATGTGTTGCTCGGTTTTGGTTATAAATTTCATCCTAAAGCAAGTTTTTACTTTGATGCCGGAATTACCTCGGCAAGTACCAACAGCAGCAGCTATACCGAAGCATTATTTAACGCATATTTCAAAGTTAAACCCTATAAATTGCAGGATTTGGAAGTTGGGTATCGCCGCGAATTGCAAAATTTTAATACCGAATTGATTGATCGACAAGTAGCAACCAACAATTACTATTTGAACTACAATGTTGGAACTAACTTTAATCTCGGCTGGTTTACGCAGTACTTTTACACATCTCAAACAGATAACAACACCAGAAATTTACTATTCACATCGTTGTATTATTCGATACTTCCTAAGTCGGGTTTAAAAGCGGGTTTAAATTACCAGTATATTACTTTTAAAGATCAACTTCCTACTTTTTACTTCAGCCCGGCGCGTTTTAATGCCTACGAAGTTTTTGTAGATTTCTTAAAGGACGAAAAAGCGATCCAGTCTAAACAACTTTTTTACAACATCAACGCGGCTTTCGGATATCAATTTATTGAATCAAACGATAAGCAATCAACGTATCGTTTTCAATTGCGATTTGGTTATAAATTTTCAGATCGATTGCTTGCCAATTTGTATGGAGGAAGAAGTAATATCGCATCGGCCTCTGTAGCCGGTTTTACTTTTACTGAAATGGGGGTACGCTTGAAATGGAACCTATTTAGCGTTCCTATTTTTAAAACGCAAAAGAATGATGAAACAACAAAGGCTGTCGATTGACAGCCTTTTTAGATTCTAAAAACTAAGACGATTTAGTTTTTAAGAAGTTTGGTAAACAACTTTTTGTTTTCATCTGTGGTAACTTCTAGAAAGTAAATTCCATAGGTTAAGTTTTCCGTATTGATGGAAACTTCATAGTTGAGTTGATCAACCTCTTTCTTTCCATAATCAACAACTCTACCCATTTGATCTATTATTCTGATAAACACAAAATTAGATTGCGTAGGTAAAACTAAAGTTGTTGAGTTGTGACAGGGATTTGGATAATTATATAATGGATTGAAGGATAGAGGTTCGTTTGGTGTTATTGCTAAAGTGGATGCATTTCCAAAAGTTACATTTGACACGCTGATACTAAAAGGTTGGTAGCTGTTATAATTTCCAGAAGTAGAAAATACTATGTCTTTTACATTTTCTTGATTGTAAGCTTCGCCAAATGTGTTAACAAAATCCGTTAGTGGAATTGTTATTTCGGTTTCGGTTTCGTGTGCGGGAAGTGAAATGCGCAATCTGTTGTTCCAATTGCTTAAGCCTTGCGTAACTAAAACAACTTCAACAGGCAAGGTGTTCTTTATCGTAAAGCGAATCGAACTGTAGCCCGAAGTATCAAAAGTAAGTTCGCCCGGCAAAATATTTCTAAACAAATTTACAGTTCCATAAACCGAGCCTGTTACTGTGGCATTTCGTTCAATTTTATATTCATCTGCTTCAACTGGCGTGTTATCGTTAGTGATTTCGAATTGGGTAACAGTAGTTTCCGACTCGATGTAGTCTAAACCCCACGGACCATCGGCCAAGTAAAGCGCATCAAATTGCGTCGCATTATTGCCTTGGATCGTAAAACCGATATCAAACAATCCGCCTGTATTTATGGTTATTTCTTGCTCGTAGCTACCCGTAAGCGGGATATTTTGCGCAACAGTTTCAAGTGATGCAAGCTCTGTTTCCTTCTTATTACCTAAAAAGGTTACGCTTGTAGCTGCTGTTTTATTGATTAGATTGAGCTTTAATGCACCATTTTTATAAAAGCCGTTTTTCACAAACACAGTTGGTATTCTATTTGTTAAAAAATCTTCTGTTAAAGGTGCTTCATTTTGAAATTGACTTAAAATATAATTTGTTATACTACAAACTTGCCCCATAGATGAACCCCAAACCTGAAAATTACAGTAATTGCCACTCGGATATTGTCCGATATTCCAATAGCTGTGCAGTTTATTCTCCTCGGTAAGTTGCTGTACCGAAAAGTTCAAACCGTATTCTAAAGCGCCGTTAGCTCTTCTGATCTTAATCATCACAATTTCATAGCCGTTTAGCATAAGAGTTCTCACATCTTCTAGACTTGAATTGTTTAAGCGATCGCAAATTGCTTTCGAATGACCGTAGATTCCGTTTGACGTTTGTGTAGCTAAAACGGCCGCAACTCTTGTAGTACTTTGATAGTAGTCAACCGAGTAGACTTGCAACGCATTGGTAATTCCAATCAAATCTGTTGGACTTGATACATACGTAGACTCGTTTCCGAACATACCAGTTTGCGGAAGTAAAGCAGCGAGATTTATAGAAGAATTACTGCGGAATTGAAGTGTGTTGTCTGGAGCAAAAACGCTCTGTTTATCTTTGGTATCGGCGTAGCTGTTCGTTTTCACTCTACTGAAATTTCGCTTTGCAATTAAGGTAGCTAAATCTCCGGTACTTTCTAAACCACCATTGTTTGCAGAGGAAACGTCGGTTGCTGATGTGATATCTGCGGTATTATTTAGCCTCATTGCTACGTAAGGATTGGCAGTAACGTAGAAAACGGCATCGTTAAAATCGTTATCGCAACTACCGAAATCTCTGCGAATATCTTCAAAACCTAAAATAATTCTTTGATTTTCAACGTCATTCAACAAAACGTTGTGCTGTCGTAGGTTTGGATCTGATTCCGGGTTAAAATCTGGGTTAGAAAACAAGCGCCACAAGCCGTTTGTTACAGAAGATCCGTTCCAGCCATTCGCTAACAACACCCAGCCAATGCCCGTCCCTGCAGGGAATGTTCCTATTTTTACTTTGTGTCCTGCCACTAAAGAACCGCCACTACCAGCGGCAGATACATTTGGAAAAACGATGGTGATCTGACTTGCCGTAGGTGGAGTTGTTGGTGGGTTGTTTATATCGTACGTATAAAAGCCCAGTACGTTTCTGTAGCCTGCACCTTCACTTACAAATGTCACCCAAACATCGGCCATGCTGTCTAGAATTACGTCTGTATCATATCCCGACGATATGTACTGCGGATTGTAGGTGGGCACCGGATAATTCTCGGGTAGTGAGTTATTAATTAGTGTCATTGTTGATGCACTTATAACATCACTTTGTGCAAAATAAAGCGGTGTACCGTCGGCGGTAAAACTCCCAAGATACTGAAAGCTTTGTGCCGATGCGAGTGAAGTAGCTAACACCAAAACAGATATTAGTAAACGTGTCATAATTAAAAATTTAAATGTGACACAAAACTAATTCGGCAAGTTGTCCTGCTTTTGATTTTTAGTTTACAGTATTCAGAAGTGTAGACGAAATGTGAAAAAGCGTAGATGAATGATTATAGGAGATTTAAGCGATTCATGAGCTCGGCTTTGTTCGACCGACTTACCGGTATCACATCTTTTGCAATTAGAACGCTATTATCTTCTATATCGATGATTTTTTTTGTGTTGATAATATACGATCGGTGCACTTTTAAAAATAAATCTTTAGGTAATTTCTCTTCAATTTTTTTCAATGTAGAGTGTACCAAATAGTTTTTTCCGTCGGTTTTTATTTGCGAATAGTCTCCTTTTGCTTCTACAAAATTCACCGATGCAAATTCGATTTTGATTAATCGCCGATCTATGTTGATGTAGAATTCTTTTGCCGTGTCTTGTGGCTCCTGATTTTTAGTTTCGGCCGAAACAGGAAATGTAGTTAAGGCAGTGCTCGCAGCTTTTTGAATTGCTTTTAGAAATCGGTCTTCGGTTATTGGTTTTACTAGATAATCAACAATACATTCATACTCAAATGCTTCAATAGCAAAGTTTTTGTCGGAAGTAACCAAAATTACTTTAGGCGGATTTTTTATTGTTTGTATAAAGTCAAAGCCAGTAAAAGCAGGCATATGAATATCGAGGAAAATCAAATCAACCTGATTTTGATTTAAATATTTAATTGCTTGTATGGCATCGGAGAACGACTGGACTAATTTAAGCTTCGGGTTGTTTTCAATCAGCTGACCCATGATGGCACGTGCCATTTCTTCGTCGTCAATAACAATGCAATTCATACCGCAATCGGAAATTATAGTTCTTCAACAAATCGCTGCATGACGTATAGAATTTCTTCGAATTTATCTTGCAGCAAAGTGCTTTTATTTTTCAAAAGTTCTTCAAATTCCTCAGCAATATAATAACTTTTTTCAAGACCTAACAGAGATATTTTGTGTTTCAATTTGTGTACACATTGCGCGGCATCAGCTAAATCGTTGTTTTTGAGGTGGTTTCTGTAAATAGCTATTTCCTCTGGTAACTCTCGCTTTAAGATTGCAATCATTCTTGCTTTAAAATCATAGTTGTCGCCCGAGAGTTGTTCGATGTATTTATTGTTGGGTTGTTCCATGGTTTTTTGGGAAAGTGAAATAAAAAGTAGTTCCTTCGTGCTCTTTGCTTGTGAGCCAAATTTTACCCTTGTATAGATCGATAATCTTTTTGACAATTGATAGGCCTATTCCCGATGATGCATCGTTGTTATTTAACTTTGAAAATACTTCGAAAATCTTTCCTTGATAACGTTCCGCAATGCCTATTCCGTTGTCTTTGACGTAAAAAAGCAGTTCGTTTTCGGCTTCTGAACTTCCAATTTTAACTTCGCCCAGACTTTTATCGTTGTATTTAATGGCATTTTGAATAAGATTTTGAAACAACTGATTAAAGCGGTACTGATTACCATGAATTTTGGGCAAGGTATTTTCAATAGTTATCACTACATTTTCTGGCACGTAAATTCCTCGAATGACTTCATTAACCAAATCATTTATATCGATAGTTCGATCTTCTACTTCTTGCTTTTCTACGGAAGAATAAATCAAAATCCCTTTAATAAGGCGGTCCATTTTTTCAACATTCGATAAGATAGAAAGCATGGTTTTTTTATTCGCTTCGGTCAGCAGAATAGCATTATCTTCCATAAACCAATTTATGAGCGTATCAATGCTGCGCAAGGGTGCTTTTAAATCGTGCGATACCATATGGGCGTATTCATTTAATGCGCGATTTTGTTTTTCCAGATTGATAAGTAATTCTTCTCGCTGTTGGTTAATCCTGATAATTTCGACAGATTGCGCTTTGATGAACTCGGCTGATTTTAAGGTATCTGTATTAGAAAATCGGGCAACATCGAGTTTCATGGAGTTTAAAATAGACTCCAAATCGCGATTGATTTCTTTTAAACTCTCGGCTTCTTCACGGAGTTTTTGATTGGCAGCGTACAATTCGTCCGAACTAATTTTCATAGCACGTTGGAGCATTGCAATCTGCTCCTCGTAATTTTCGTAAGAACTTTCGACTGCGTTAAGAAACAAAGCGATCTCTTCCTGATTGCCTTCCAAATACTTACCTATTTGTCTTTTCAACAAGGAATTCATTATTCGCTAATTAAGGTTAGAGTCATCGTTTGGTTATGTAATTGACAATTGGCAGTATCGTTAAAAGGCGCTATTTCACCGTAAGAATAAAAGCCACAAATCGCTGTGTGGTTTCCTAAGATTTCCTGTACTTGTTCGATTTCTTCTTCTACACGCTGATTCAATACTAATTTCCTTCCTATACAGCTTACAAGTATTGCTAGTTGAGGTTCTGTTTTTCTGTTTTTCATGGCAAGCTCGGCCGCACGCTCAGCTCCCGCAACGATCCCGTCTACAGCTGCCATCATTAACTGCACTCTCGAATTTACGGGAACATCTCCGGCAAGTATCATCGAGTTGTTATTCTCGTTAATTTTGAGAATTGTTCGAACAACGGGCTCAGTTGTACCTTCCGGTGTTACATTTAACGGATACAATAATGATGCTTGTGGTAATTTGCTTGCTTTTTCTCCCAAATACTTTTTATATAAGTCCAGGGCTGGTTGATCGTCGATTTCAAATAAAATATTACTTTTCGCTCGAGTAACTTTTCGCTCGGGGCCAAAAGGCAACCAACCGCCAAAACTAGCGAAACTAATTTCTAGAGAATTTCCATAAAAACCGATTAAAACTACTTCTCCTTCTTTAGGATTGTCTTTATAAGAAGCTAAGGTTTTTTCGAATCTATCATCGTCGCCACAAAGGCCTCCAGTTATTGACAAGTTCGGATAAAGCTTGTTTTCAATACCTTCAATTAATGAACTTCCGTTCACAAAACTCCCCTCAGATAATACAAAGAAGTGCTTTAAATCCGATTTAGGTATTTTGTCGAATAATTCTTTGCCTAAATTTTTTGCTTTTTTATTGAAATCTAAAACATTTGCGGTTACGATTTTAAAACTACTTTTCTCAAATTCAATAGCAGTTACGGCAATTGAGTTATCGGTAACTTCTTTGCCTATTATTTCGCCGCAAGTTGAACCAAATACAAGATGCTCGTAGGGGAATTGTGTGCGTATGTCTGCTAAAACCTCTTCATTTTCTAGTGCATATCGATTTGCAAAAATTAAAACCAACGGATTGTTTAAACGCTGATTCTCTGTAATAAACACCCATGGTTGGTTTCCAATTTTTGAACCTTGAACTATCTTCACTTGTGTATTTTTATTTTTTCAATTTAATATAGAACGTCGAGCCGAGACCGACTTGGCTGTCAATCCAAATTTCACCGTCGTATAAGTCTATTATTTTCTTCACAATCGAAAGACCAAGCCCGGTCGATTTGTCGCTGGAACCAAGAGATTGGAATATTTTAAAGATTTTTTCTTGGTTTTTCTTTGCAATTCCTTGTCCGTTATCGCGGATAGAAAAAAGATGGTATTTCGGTAGTGTTTGACATTCAATCTCGATAAATCCCTGAGGTTTATCGATGTAATTTACAGCGTTGCTGATTATGTTTTGAAAAAGTTGTTGAATTCTAAATCGGTCGGCTTTTATGACAGGCAAATCGCTTTTTATCGAAATGGAAATATGTGCAGGAATGTGAATAATGTTTATGATATTTTGAATAATCTCCGAAGTATTAATCTTTTCGATGGCCACATCGGCTTTATCAATTTTTGCATAAGTGAGAATTCCTTCGATGAGATGGTCCATTTTTTCCACTTTATTTTCCATCATTTTAAGGTATTGCAAGGTTTGCTTACTAAATTCTTTGTCGTTGTCTTCTCTTATCCAGGTAATTAGAGAATGAATGCTTCGTAAGGGCGATTTTAAATCATGTGATACAATCGCCGCATAATCTTCAAGCTCTTTGTTACTTTTGGCTAAACTATCTAACAGGAACTCTCTTTGCTGTTCAAATTCTTTCTTCTTCGTTATATTTTCTTCGATAAAGAAGAACTTTATGAGCTCCTGATTCTTATTGTACAAGGCTTGACCTTGAATGCTTACCCAGTGTTTTTCGCCGTTCTTTGCATAAATGCTGATCTCACAATTAAAAGGCTCACCCTTACTAATGTGTTCTTTTAAAGAGGCAATCGTTTCGGCATTGGCTTCGGGGCCTTGCAGCAAATCACTACGCTTTCTCCCTAAAACTTCCTCTTTTGAAAATCCTGAAATGTTCAAAAAGCTCGAATTTACCCATTCAATTGTGCCTTCTTTATCGGTAATAACGACGGCATTAATATTCTTTTCCGCGATAAGCGACAGCATTTGTAGCTGTTCTTCTTGTTCTTTTTGCTCGGTAATGTCGAGATGAATACCTATTGAACCCGTTATATTTCCGTTAAGGTCATAGTTTGGTGCGCCGCTGATAAGCCAGTGTCTTTTATCACCTTTTTTGTTAACAATCTTTACTTCGTAGGAATCTGTAACCCCTTTCCTACGCATTTTTATTTTGTTGTCAATGACATGCTGGCTGTCAAATGGCACTAATAATTCAGCTGCTTTTTTTCCTTGTAATTCCGCTGCTGAGTAGCCACTAATTTCCGTGAAACTGTTGTTGGACAAGGTAATTACATCATTTAAATCCACTTCAAGTAGCCCTAAATTCATGTTTGCAATTATTCCCTGGTATTTACTTTTTTCTAACTCTAAACTCTCTTGGTAGCGTTTTTTTAGAGAAATATCTTCGAGCATTGCAAAGTATTGTTTTACCTTACCTTGTTCGTCGAAAATAGGTTGTCCTTTGGTTCTTGACCAAAAATGGCTACCATCTTTTCTCCCGTGAATTAAGTCTACTTCAAAAGGTTCGCCATTGTAAAACGGCTTGAGCATTTTTGAAAAATCTTCTGTATTCGTATGTTTACACTTTCCTATTTCAACTGGAGTTTTACCTAAAATGTACTCTTTCGAATAGCCAGTTAAATTTAGATAAGCATCGTTACACCAAAAGATAATGCCGTCTGGGTAGGTGAACACAATTCCGTTTTCATTGGAACTTGCAACAAGCGACAAACGTTCAAATTCGGCGTTATTCTTTTTTTGTTCTGTGATATCTCGACCGTAGATATTGATGTACCTTTCTTCTTTAAGACTCTTGCAAACAAACGAGTAGTCTTTAGCGCCGGATTGTGTCTCAAATGTGAAACGCTCTTGATCAATATCGATTTGATTAATAATAATTTTAAAGAATTCATCAGGGGGATATGCTAAACCTTGATAATTAAAGTGAGTAAGTAGCTCTGCGGCCGGGTTTCTTTTGAGTAAATTTCCGTCAAAATCGATGCGAATTAATGGATCCGGATTTTGAGTAGGAAATAAGGCAATATCGTGTATCTCTTTATTTGCCCGCTTTAATTCATTCTTTTGTTTATTGATTGTTTCTAAGGTCTCTTTTAATTCGTTGGCCGAGATCTCTTGATTTTTCAAAACATGCAACAAATCTAAAAGCGGATCGTGAATAGCGAAATCATTAATCGTGAGGTTTTTTTCTACTGCTTCATTCATGGAATTGAACCATGGAGATCCAACAAACAATAATTGATCTTCTAAGCGTTCAAATTGCCCACGAAGGGAAATGCCATCAAGTCGACTTTCAATAACAACTAATTGCTCCTTGTAGCTGTTTAAGCTTTCAAAATTAAGATCTTCTAAGTACGGCCTTTTTAGTGTGAAAAAGTGGGAGAAAGAAACTTCTGTTTTTAGATTTGGACATATTTTCGCAATACTTTTTCCAAACCCAAGTATATCGAAATTTGAATCGATTAGAATAAAATAAGGGAATAACTTATTAAAAGATTCTTCTTTAAATTTAAATTCTAATCCACTCATTTTTTTACCAGCTTATTTTGAAGATTTCATGACTGCTGCCTTCGTTTCGGCTTTGCAGTAATTCAATCGTTGTTGGTGTTTTGTACATGATGCCGAGCCCTTGAATTAATCCTCGTACAAATTCCTGTAAACCTTCGCGTTTCGAAAAATAATGTAAGTGAATACTGTTTTCTGTTACATCACTTATTTTAAATTCGGGAGGTGTCAGTTTTGGATAAATCAGCATTACACGGTTGTGAAAGTTAGGCAGATTTATTAAAAAATCTTTCAAATTGCTTCCGCCTGATTGCATCAAACCGGCATACTTTTCAGAAGTTGTTTTTATTACCCACCATTCGCCAAAGGCAACCAACACTTCGCCAACGCTCATATTCATCTCTTCCGATACAGCAACGGCGAGTTTGAATGTAACATCGTCATCATAGGGTTCGCTACTGATAAAGAAATCAATGTCTATGGCACTGCGTTCTTTAATTGCTTCCCATTTCTGTTCGCCAAAGTTAGCAATTACCAAGTCTTCAATGGCCTTGTTTACAATTCCGTACATGATATTTTATTGGGAAATTAATTCGTTTGCACTCCAATAATCGAGGGTTTTTTTAATTCGATCGAGATAATCTTCGTACTTCAAAGGTTTTAAAACATAGCCAGCAATGCCAATTTTATAACATTCCAAAACATCTCTATGATTGTTTGAAGTAGTTAAAATTATGGCAGGTATGTATTTTAAATAATCGTCGTCCTTTAAAATCTTCAAAAATTCGATACCGTTAATTCTAGGCATATTCAAATCTAAGATAATAATATCTGGAATGACATCCTTTTGTTCTAAAATACCTATAGCTTCTTCACCATTATTAGCTTCAATGATCTTGTGCTTCAGGTTTAAAGTACTAAGCACCCTATTAAATTTCATTACTTCTATCGCATCATCCTCAATCAAAAGTATATTTAGTGATCTCCCCATTTTCTAAGTATAATTATCCAAAGTTAAATGTACTTGCAAAGAAGCTCTATCGCATTTATTTTTCGCCAGATCCCCGCTTACTGTAGTTCAACGACGCAAAAGTGTCGACGAGCGGTGCCGATTTTTTAATGCAACTTCATTAGAAAATCTATAGTCAACTTACGCGAATAGTAAACTATGATTTCATGCTATCAAATCTTTCTGATTAATAGTCTCGGTTTACAGGTTTTTGCGCAAATTCGGGAGTCGGTTGCACAGCTTTACTATGTTTTCTATGTACCTATGTGGTCCACTGTATTTAAAAGTGGTATGGAGTAGAGATTTAAAGATTTCGAGATTAAAAGATTGAAAGATTTCGAGATTTAAAGATTTAAAGATTGAAAGATTGAAAGATTGAAAGATTGAAAGATTAAGAGATTTAAAGATTAAGAGATTGAAAGATGGTTTGTTCAACTACAAGTCTATACTATCAAATCTTTGTCATTAAAGTGTAGCGATTTTACGGGTTGTTGCGCAAATTCGGGAGTCAGTTGCGCAGCATTACTATGTTTTCTATGTGCCTATGTGGTCCACCGAATATAAAATTGTTTTGAGGTCGAGATTTAAAGATTTAAAGATTCAAAGATTCAAAGATTCAAAGATTCAAAGATTCAAAGATTAAGAGATTTAAAGATTTAAAGATTGAAAGATTGAAAGATGGTTTGTTCAACTACAAGTCCATACTATCAGATCTTTGTAGTTTAAAGTCGAGGCTTTAGTGATTTTTGCACAAATTCGGGAGTCAGTTGCGCAGCATTACTATGTTTTCTATGTGCCTATGTGGTCCACCGTATTTAAAAGTGGTATGAAGTAGAGATTTAAAGATTTCGAGATTTCGAGATTAAAAGATTGAAAGATTGAAAGATTGAAAGATTGAAAGATTGGAGATAAGCGAAAAAAGCGAAAAAAGTGAAAAAAATGGAAAAGCTAAAAAAGGGAAAAAAGTTAAAAAAGCGAGAGAGGTTGGAAGTTAGATTGGCTTTTAGCTTCTTTCGATTCTAAAAGTACTTCTTACAGAGGAAAGAACAACCGCTTACAAAAGTTAGTGAATATTCATTCTTTTATTGCTCTGATTTATTGTTTTTTTGATTTTTTCTTTAAGTTCAATGTTTTCTCTTTTTAATTCAATATTTTGGATGTCAGATATATATTTTCCAATGCCGACCGCCACAGTAGCTATCGCTGTCAAAATTAAAACAATTAAACTGTCTGAAAGTTTACTTAAAATATTAGTCGTGGGCTTTTTATAAAGTCCGACATTTTTAATGGTATTGATACAGTCTTCAAGAAATTTTATTGCGTCTTTTTCTTGTCGGTCATGATCTCTTTTAGGCTCTATGCTCCAGCTAAGGTGACGGAAGTATTCATTTTGAAAAGAATTCTCTCCAAAAAAATAGACTATATAAGTTCGAGTTTCGATCGTCCAGCTTTGTGTTCGGTTATCTTTTGAGGTTTGAAGTTTCTCAATTTGTTGTCTTAATATCTCTACTGCTTTATCTGGTTTCATATTACAGTGTCTTTTTGTTAAGGAAATTATTTTCTTAAAACTAACTAATTAAGAGATTTTCAAAAGTGAATAGTATTATTTGGTAAAAGATTGATTTTAGTATATCAATGTAATATAAACCGAAAATATCCACTTTATGAAAACTAATACTAGCTTCGTATTCTATGGGTATCTATTGGAAAAAAATATATCTCAATAGTTTAAATCATTTACACATTTCAAACCTCATCTTTCACGAAGATACGTTTTTTCCACTAAACGTTAGTAACGTATTTTCGCAGCAGCGGCAGAGCGGATTACCCCACAGCGTTGTGCCCGGGGTTCGGGCGCAAGGCGAGGAGTATGAGCGACGACGCGGCCCCACTAAACTACTCTCTTCGTACGGACGCATTTTCGTGGGGGCTGCCCAAAAAAAAACTCAAGTTAGTTGAACGCTCGTGCTCCCCTAAATCCCAGCTTTTTCGCCCAATTCAAACCAGCGCATTTCCTTTTCCTCCAACTTGTCGATCACTGTTTTAAGTTCCAGTGAGGCTTTCTCTATGTCGGTTATCGTGCCGTCCGAAAAGGCTTGCTCCATCCGTTGCTTGTCTTCTTCCAACTGCTTAATCTCGCGCTCGAGTTTTTGAAACTCCTTTTGTTCTGCAAACGTAAGTGCCGACGCCTGTTGCTGTTTCCAACTGTTCTTGTCCGGTTTTGCTTCGGTCTTTTCCGTCGGAACACTGTCTTCATACGCCCGGAAATCCGAGTAATTGCCGGGAAAATCTTCAATCTCGCCCGCTCCGCGAAACACAAAAAGGTGGTCGACAATCTTGTCCATAAAATAACGATCGTGCGAAACCACTAGCAAACAACCCGGATAGTCGAGCAAGAAGTTTTCCAAAACGTTCAAGGTAACTATGTCTAGGTCGTTCGTAGGTTCGTCCAAAATCAAGAAATTCGGATTTTGTATCAAAACCGTACACAAATACAAGCGTTTTAACTCGCCTCCGCTGAGTTTTTCCACATAATCGTGCTGCTTTTTCCGATCGAACAAGAAACGTTCGAGCAAATGTCCGGCAGAAATGGTTTTTCCTTTCGTAAGCGGAATAAACTCGCCGTATTCTTTAATAACTTCGATAACTTTTTGCCCCGGCTTCGGATTGATGCCGCTCTGCGTGTAGTAGCCCAGTTTTATTGTGTCGCCAATAATCACTTTTCCACCATCGGCGGGTAAATTTCCGGCAACCACGTTTAAGAAAGTCGATTTGCCCGTTCCGTTTTTTCCGATAATGCCAATTCGTTCGCCGCGCTGAAAGTTGTAATCAAATTGGTTTAAAATGGTTTTCTCGCCAAAGTTCTTACTCACTTTATGCAGCTCAATTACTTTGCTGCCCAGGCGCTCCATGTTTATTTCCAGTTCCACCACATTGTCTTTCCGACGTTGTTGCGCCTTTTCTTTGATTACGTAAAAGTCGTCTTGACGCGATTTCGATTTCGTAGTACGGGCTTTAGGTTGTCTGCGCATCCATTCTAATTCGCGTACAAAGATGTTTTTTGCCTTGTCGATCGATGCATTTTCAGCGGCAATTCGCTCTTCTTTTTTCTGCAAATAATAGGCGTAATTGCCTTTGTAGTTGTAGAGTTTACCGTTTTCCAGTTCCAAAATTTCGTTGCACACGCGTTCCAAGAAATAGCGGTCGTGCGTAACCATGAATAAAGTTATGTTTTCTTTGGCAAAATACGATTCGAGCCATTCGATCATTTCCAGGTCGAGGTGGTTGGTAGGTTCGTCTAGGACGAGTAAATCCGGTCGATCAATAAGAATAATCGCCAAAGCCAAACGCTTTTTCTGTCCGCCAGATAAGTTCTTTATTTTGAGTTTTAAATTGTCGAGTTTAAGTTTGAATAAAATCTGTTTGTACTGCGTTTCAAAGTCCCAAGCTTGGTATTGTTCCATAGCTTCGAAAGCCGCCTGATATTTCTCGCTATCTTCCGGATTTTCCAGTGCTTTTTCGTACTGTTCGATAACTTTTAGAATCGGATTGTCGCTGGCAAAAATGCTTTCTTCGATGGTTAATTCGGCTTGTAATTTAGGTTCTTGCGGCAAATACGCCACTTTAATTCCCTTACGCATAACCACTTGCCCGGTGTCGGCCTCGTCGGTGCCAATAAGCATATTCATCAAGGTCGTTTTTCCGGTTCCGTTTTTGGCAATTAGCGCAATTTTTTGGTCTTTATTGATGCCAAATGAGAGGTCGCGAAACAGTTCACGCTCGCCAAACGATTTGGAGATATTTTCAACCGAAACGTAATTCATGGAGGATTTCTTTGCGGCAAAAGTAGTTTTTTGGGTGTTACCCTCGCCAAGAAATTTTTGTTGAAGTACGTGTCGTCGGGGCTCGGGTCACGCCATTCGCTGCCCCCAATAGCTGTAGAGGTGCTGTTCGGCAACGGCCGCTCGCAGCAGGATTTCCACTGCCGTCGTTAACACAACATTGTTCTCACAGAAAATTTCGTTTTGAAAATTCGTTTGTTTGTATGTTTGCGGCTTTGTGATTTTTAAAACGTAATATTGCAATATTACCTCGTGTAAAACAATCAAAATCAATATTTTAAATTTAGATTTTTTAAGTGTTTTTCGAATGTGTTTAGCGCTCAAATAGATAACGCTATTTATTACTGATACCATGTGAAAAATCGCTTTGGTAAGATTAGTGTTAAGCATTGGTTGAAAGGGAAGGAGCGACTACAACGAATTGGCATGAAGCGTAAAAACGAAAACGTGCCAAGATGCCAAAAAAAAAAGACTGCCCGAAGACAGTCTTTCTTTAACTATGTGGATTTCTATTACGACTTTATCAATTCGAAACTGCGCTTTACAAAAGCAGTTAATTCTTCACCTTTCAACAGGTTTTGCGACAATTTTGCCAAATCGAGCGCCTGTTTTACCAGTTTCGATTGCGCATCGTTATCCGCTGCGTTTAAGATGCGTTCCGCTAGATCAGAGTTGGTATTTACCACCAAATTGTACATTTCGGGCATGCTTCCCATACCAAACATACCGCCGCCCGTAGCACTCATTTCTTTCATACGACGCATGAATTCAGGTTGCGTAATTATAAACGGCGCCGCGCTGCTATCCATAGCCTCTAACTGTACCGTGTAGGTAGGTTTTGGAACAATTTCTTCAACCACCGTCTTTAATTTCTCCTGCTGTTCGTCCGATAATTTCGAAATAACCGCATCGTCTTTCTTGATTAAATTGTCGATATGATCAGCGTCTACACGTACAAAGCTGCGGTTTTCGTTATCGCTTTCTAATTTCTGAATCAAATGTGCCACAATCGGCGAGTCGAGCAGCAGCACTTCGTAACCTTTTGCAGTGGCCGCTTCAATGTATTGGTGTTGCGCATCTTTATTTGCCGCATACAGTACAACTAACTTGCCGTCTTTATCGGTTTGAGCGTCTTTGATTTTTTCTTTCAACTCGTCAAGAGTTAAGAAGGTATCGTTAACCGTTGGGTATAACATAAATGCGCCGGCTTTTTCGTAGAACTTCGGTTCCGACAACATACCGTATTCCAGCACAATTTTAATGTCGTTCCACTTTTTCTCGAAGTCCTCGCGATTTTCCGTGAAAAGCGATTTCAACTTATCGGCCACTTTTCGCGTAATGTAGTTCGAAATCTTCTTCACATTTCCATCGGCTTGCAAATACGAACGCGATACGTTCAACGGAATATCCGGCGAGTCGATCACACCTTTCAACATCGTCAAGAATTCAGGTACAATGCCTTCTACATTATCGGTTACAAAAACCTGATTTTGATACAGTTGAATCTTATCTTTCTGAATTTGTAAATCTGCCGCCAATTTCGGGAAGTATAAAATTCCGGTTAAATTAAACGGATAGTCTACATTCAAATGGATGTTAAACAAAGGTTCGTCGAACTGCATGGGATACAACTCGCGGTAGAAGTTTTTGTAATCTTCGTCGGTTAAATCGGCGGGTTGTTTCGTCCATGCCGGCGTAGGATTGTTTACAATGTTATCTACCTCTTGGTATTCTGTCTGGTAATCTTCAGGTGCATCCTCCGGTTTTGGCAAAGCTTCCTTACGGGTTCCAAACTTAATCGGAATCGGCATAAACTTGTTGTATTTGTTCAACAAGCCTTTGATTTTGCTTTCCTCTAAGAACTCAACCGAATCTTCAGCAATGTGCAAAATAATTTCGGTACCGCGTGTTTGCTTGTCCGCCGCAACTAAGGTAAACTCCGGACTACCGTCGCAAGTCCAATGCGCTGCCGGTTCGTCTTTGTAACTTTTGGTGATGATCTCTACCTTATCGGCCACCATAAAAGCGGAATAAAATCCGAGACCAAAATGACCGATAATGCCCGTGTCTTTCGCACTGTCTTTGTATTTATCCAAGAATTCTTCGGCACCTGAGAAAGCTACTTGGTTGATGTAACGCTCTACTTCTTCGGCAGTCATACCAATACCTTCGTCGATAATGTGCAACTTCTTGCCCTCTTTGTCTATTTTCACTTCAATCTTCGGCTGGCCGTATTCCACACTGGCTTCGCCAATACTCGTTAAGTGTTTGAGCTTTAAAGTTGCATCGGTGGCATTCGAAACGAGTTCGCGCAAAAA
Source organism: Flavobacterium sp. (assembly GCF_027490375.1). GTDB lineage: Bacteria > Bacteroidota > Bacteroidia > Flavobacteriales > Flavobacteriaceae > Flavobacterium. The sequence goes on along the minus strand of NZ_JAIXYH010000070.1, from coordinate 19,241 downwards.
GATTTCGTGATCACTGTATAGAAATTTCTTGATCAGCGGGAAGATGTTTTCAACCGAAACATTAATTTTTCCTGTTGTCATAGTCGTTTATGTTTAGTTTTATTCGCTTTCCGCAAAGCAAATCAAGTACCACTGTCAAAAAAAATGACAAATTGTCTGAAATAATTTTACAATTTATTTAGTTAATTCTGCAACCTTTAATTTTAACAGTCTTGTATCTTTGCATGTAATTTAAAACAATTAAAATTGATGAAAAAAATACTTTTTGTGCTCCTGTTATCTGTGAGCTTCCTCGCATGTAAGTCTACTTCGGCAGTAAGTACTAAGGTTGATAACAAAGTGCAGTCTTCGTTAAAAGGAAACTGGATTATACAATCGGTAACCTATCCGAACTCAAACGTTTTTAAGGTAAACTCTTTTCAATTGGCCGACAGTCAGTGTTTCGTTGGAAGTGCTTGGAAATTAGTAGCCAATAACGATTCAGGAACTATGTCAATTGAAAAAGGAGGTTGTCCTTCATTTTCATCGCCAATTAAATGGTACATCAACAAAGAAGGACAGTTTGTGCTAAAAGTGCTTAACGCCGGTGAAAAAGCAAAACGTGTGAAAGACGGATACGTACTTTCGGTGGCCAACGTTACTGAAAGCAGCTTTCAATTAGTTGACGTCGTAGATATCGCCGGAAAACAAACTAGTATCGTTTATCAATTCGTTAAAAATTAAAACATTCTCCCATGAAAAAAATAGGAATTTATACTGTAGCGGCTGCTTTCTTAGTAGCATCTCTAACGAGTTGCGAAGCCGTAAAAAATACGAATAACACACAAAAAGGTGCCGGAATTGGTGCGGTAGCCGGAGCCGTGATTGGCGGTGTTTTAGGAAACAATTTAGGTAAAGGCGGTAACGGTGCCTTAGGCGCAGTTCTTGGTGGCGTAGTTGGCGGTACCGTAGGCGGCGTTATCGGTAACAAAATGGATAAGCAAGCACGCGAAATTGATACTGCCATTCCCGGTGCGGAAGTTGAAAGAGTAGGAGAGGGGATTAAATTAACTCTTGGCGAAAATTCCGTTCGTTTCGAAACAAGTAAATCTACTTTAACGCAGGCAGCTAAAGCGAACTTATTAAAGTTAGAAAAGATTTTTGAGCAGTATCCAGATACAAATATTATCATCTACGGATATACCGACAGCACAGGTCCTGTAGATTTTAACCAAAAATTGAGCGAACAGCGCGTGGCATCAGTTAAACAATATCTGGTAGCAACCGGTATCAAAGCAGAGCGCATCAGTACACAAGGTATGGGTATCGCCGATCCTATCGCTACAAACGATACACCCGAAGGTCGTGCACAAAATCGCCGCGTGGAATTTGCCATCACAGCGAATCAAAAAATGATTGAAGACGCTCAAAAAGAAGTGAAGCAATAAAACAACGCGGGTTCAATTTTCACAGCGAACCCACGTTACGCCTTAAACAATTTTCAAACCGCAAGCGAATACACTCTTGTTTCGTTTGCGGTTTTTTATTTGGGCGTTGCGGCGCTCGGGTTTGCTGCGCAGCATGTAGTGGCGCCGCCGCGCTTTACGCTGTATAAAACGCACTGCCGTTTGCATTTGCACGCATCGGCAAGGCTCATAAAATCGCCTCACCACCGCGGCAAATCGCAAAACAGCAGTTTTGTTTTATGCTGCTGCAATCGCTAACGCGAAATATCGTTCTAACGTTTCTCAGTAATTTTAACTTGGTTCTATTTCTGGGTTAAAAACCCGCATTTTACGGTCTTTTTCTACTCATTTTTAGGCTTATTCTTAACGTTTGTTTACAAGTGTACAAGCATTTGTTGCCGTATTTTTGTAGTAAATCTAGTGTATCATGTGTGCTAAAAGAAAATCCGATGTTCTCGAAATCGACGATAACTATATCATCGAAAAATATATGGATAGCGTCCTTTCTGGCGCCGACCACCACAAAAACGTTTACCTTTTTTGTAAACACAACGGAATAGAAGAAGCAACTTTTTACAGCTTTTTCGGTTCGCTCGACGGCGTGAAAGCGGCCATCTGGACAAAGATGTTCGACAATGCCGAAACTGCCCTTCGATCCGATGCGCAATACGAAAACTACGACGCCAAAACAAAACTCTTGTCTTTGTTCTATACCTTGTTCGAAATTTTTGCGCTGAATCGCAGTTACCTACTCGAAACAGTAAAAAAGGAACAGTATAAACTAAAAGATTTAGAACAACTCAAAGCGTTTCGCAAGCGTTTCAAAACTTTTGTCGACGGTATTCAGGCATACGACAATCAAAGCATTCCCGATAAATTTCGCCAACGCGCTAAACCACTTTACAGCGAAGGCGCCTGGATTCAATTCCTGCTCCTTTTCCGTTTCTGGCTCTCCGACGAGTCGCCTAAAGCGCAAAAAACCGACATCCTGATCGAAAAATCCGTCAATGCAGCCACCGATTTACTCGACATTAAACCCATAGAAAGCTTGTTTGACCTAGGTAAATTCCTTTGGAAGGAAGGAAACATGCGATGAAAACACTCGATAAAATTCCAACTACCAAAATTGAACGCGCTTCGCAACTCGTAAAAACAGGTTTTAAAGTGGGTACAAATTACTTGTCCTACTACGGCGAAAAACTAGTAAATCCCGACTTATCGCGCGATAAACTCAACGAGAACAACGCCGCCGATATTTACGATGGTTTAAAAAACTTAAAAGGTTCGGCCTTAAAAGTGGCGCAAATGCTCAGCATGGATAAAAATATCATGCCGCGCGCCTATGTCGAGAAATTCTCTCTTGCACAGTTTTCGGTGCCACCACTGTCAGCTCCCTTAGTTCGGAAAACCTTTAAAACCTACTTAGGGAAATATCCAGAAGAAATATTCGACACGTTTACGCCCGATTCGGTCAATGCTGCTAGTATTGGTCAGGTGCACCGTGCTTCAATCGGCGAAAAACAACTTGCAGTAAAAATTCAATATCCCGGTGTTGCCGAAAGCATTAGCTCCGATTTAGCCATCGTGAAGCCATTCGCAATTCGAATGTTTAACCTACAAGGCAAAGATTCAGATCGGTATTTTAAAGAAGTGGAAGACAAACTTCTCGAAGAAACCGACTATAAATTAGAGTTACGTCAAGGTCAAGAGATTTCGAAAGCTTGTGCACAAATTCCAAACCTGAAATTCCCGAAATATTATCCCGAATATTCCTCGGCAAAAACCTTAGCCATGGATTGGATGGAAGGCGAACACCTTTCTGAATTCTGTGCCCGAAACACCGACACCGAACTCGGAAACAAGCTGGGCCAAGCGCTTTGGGACTTTTATATGTTTCAAATGCACGGCTTGAAAAGCGTTCATGCCGATCCGCATCCAGGGAACTTCTTGGTGAGTCCAGATAACGAACTAATTGCAATCGATTTTGGTTGCATCAAACGAGTCCCAGATAGTTTCTATTATCCGTACTTCGAATTGGCAAACCCAGAATTAATTGATGATCCGAAACGTTTCGACGAAAAATTATACGAGCTAGAAATTTTACGTACCGACGATACCCAAGAAGAAGTCGTGTATTTCACCTCGCTCTTTCGACGCTTGATGAAAGTATTTACGCAACCGTTTCACGGAAGTAGTTTCGATTTCTCAGATCCGGCTTTCTTTGACCAAATTGCCGCACTTAGCGAAGAATTTAGCAAGGATACACAAATTAGAAAAATGAACGGAAACCGCGGTTCACAACACTTTATCTACATCAATCGAACCTTTTTTGGATTGTACAATTTGTTATTCGACTTAAAAGCTGCGGTCGATACACAATATTATCAAAAATATATCGTTTAAAAAGTGTTAGTTTGGTGGTTAGTTAGTTTGTAAAGGCGGGATTTCTTTCGGAAATTACCGCCTTTATTTTTGATCATGCTCGAAATTCAAAACGTTTCCTTCTCTTTTTCCAATCAGCTGATTATCGATAAGCTTGCCCTCGATTTACCGAGCGGTAAACACCTGGCTGTACTGGGCGAAAGCGGTTCGGGCAAAAGCACCTTACTGAAACTCATTTACGGCATTTACGACTGCCAAGACGGTCAAATTGTATTCGATAACCAAAAAATAAAAGGTCCAAAACAACAACTTATTCCCGGACATCCCAATATTAAGTACGTTCCGCAAGACTTCGAACTTAATTGGTATGCTACCGTTGCCGAGAATATCGGTACGTTTCTTTCTTATGCAACTCCTGCAAAACGAAACGACATTATAGCCGACTTGTTACAACGCTTCGACTTAACCGACGTTGCCTCCAAAAGGGCAATCGATTTAAGTGGCGGACAAAAACAACGAACGGCACTTGCAAAATCCTTAGCAATAAACCCAAAATTACTATTGCTCGACGAGCCGTTTAGCAACATCGATACCGCCCGGCGCAATCCCATCCGAAGAGCGCTTTTCGATTACGCAAACGAAAACCAAATTGCCGTAATCTTAGCAACGCACGATCCCGACGACGCTTTAGCATTTACCGATTTCACACTTATTCTCCATCGCGGAAAAGCACTTCAATTTGGTTATTCTTTTGAAGTCTACAATGCGCCAAAAAAACCCACAGTCGCTGCACTGTATTCCGATTTTACGCTCTTCCGCGAAACCGATTCAACCCGTGAAATTATCGTTTATCCACATGAGTTTTCAGTGGTTCCACAAAGTAACATACAAGTTGTCGTTAAAAATTGCTACCAGCAACGATCTCAGTTCTTAGTGCAGGCACATACAAGCCAAAGTGAAGTGTTTTTCTACAGTCAAACACCTTTCCAACCCAACACAATTTTATGTATAGAAGTACATCCAGACGCACAAAAACGCCGGCAACCACAACAATTTTAGTGTCGTAAATCAATCGAGCAATCGGTTCTTAGCGCAAATTTATTTATCGCAGGTTCAATTTTAACAATTCCGAAATTTTTGGCTACTTTAGTACTTTCAAATTGTTATAATCTAAATTTTTCTAATGTATAATTCGAAAATCGCAGGTTTGGGTTTTTACGTGCCTGAAAACATCGTGACAAATGCAGATTTGTCCAAACTAATGGATACCAGCAACGAGTGGATTATCGAGCGCACCGGTATCGAGGAGCGCCGCCACATCGTTAGAGGTCAAGATACCACTACATCCATGGGCGTAAAGGCCGCTAAAATTGCCATAGAACGCGCCAACATTTCAAAAGATGATATCGATTTTATCGTATTCGCTACGCTTAGTCCAGATTACTATTTTCCGGGGCCAGGTGTTTTGGTACAAAAAGAACTCGGCTTGAAAACCGTCGGAGCACTCGATGTTCGTAATCAGTGTTCGGGTTTTGTTTATGCACTTTCTGTGGCCGATCAGTTTATTAAAACAGGTATGTACAAGAATATATTGGTCATTGGTTCCGAAGTTCATTCAACGGGCTTAGACATGACTACGCGAGGTCGCGGCGTATCAGTGATTTTTGGCGATGGGGCAGGAGCTGCCGTAGTTTCTCGCAGTACCGACGACAGCAAGATTTTATCAACGCACCTCCACAGCGAAGGCCAACATGCCGAAGAATTAATTGTTAAAGCACCGGGCATGGGCGGGCGTTGGGTTTCCGATATCGTTGCCGATAACGATCCAAACGACGAAAGTTATATGCCGTATATGAACGGACAATTCGTGTTCAAAAACGCCGTTGTGCGCTTTGCCGAAGTAATCAACGAAGGTCTCGAAGCCAATCAGCTAAAAGTGTCCGATATCAATATGCTGATTCCACACCAAGCAAATCTTCGCATTTCACAGTTCATCCAGCAAAAGTTTGGTCTCGCCGATAGTCAAGTGTTCAACAACATTCAGCGATACGGCAACACAACCGCTGCTTCGGTACCAATTGCTCTTACAGAAGCTTGGGAAGCAGGCAAAATCCAAAAAGGCGATTTGGTTGTATTGGCGGCTTTTGGAAGTGGTTTCACTTGGGCATCGGCAATTATTCGCTGGTAATCCAAATTATTTGGTAATTCTAAATCCGATGGTTTTTCAATCATCGGATTTTTTTATTTGGGCGTTCCGGCGCTACGGGTTTGCTTCGCAGTTGTTTCGTGGCGCCGTCGGTTGCTTGTTGCAATAAATGTCCGGTAACCGGCAAGTTGCAGCGCAGTAGCGTGGCTTCCGCCGGTCGCCCGCTACTGCGGCAACTTTAACCGTTTCCCCGTCATTTATTTCCACGCCGCCACCTAACGCGAGAAAAAGTGCATAAAAAAAGCTCCGAATTTCGGAGCTTTTTTTGATTGTTATCTGATCAACGAGAAGTGCGATTTATACTCTTTCAGAACGCCATTTTCAACGTACTGAATCGTGAACCAGTAATCGGTTCCAGGTAGTGGCTGTCCAGCTACCGTTCCATCCCAACCATCGCCATCAGTATAGATTTGCGTAAGGAATCTTCCAAAACGATCGTAAATGAAAACTTGCGCAGGATTCGAAGGATCAAAACCTTTGATCGTCCAACGATCATTAATACCATCACCGTTTGGTGTAAAGTACTTCATGCTGTCAACCAATTCGATGGTAATAGGCAATGGCAACGAGCCGCAACCATTTACGTCAGAAACTACAATTTCATGAACACCCGATGGTACGTTGGTAAATACATTACTGCTCTGTGCCGGTTGGCCATCAATCGAGTACAAGAATTTAGTGCCATCATCGGCTGGATTTGTAAGTACACGAATAGTCTGACTGTTCGTAAACCAACCCAAAGTTTCAAAACTAACCTCGGCAGGTCGAGCCGATTCAATTACTGTTACCGGAATTGGAGTTGATTCACAACCTGTGATACCTTGTGCAGTTATTACCAATTGGTAAGCTCCAGCAGCTGTTGGGCTGAAGTTTGGAGTTGTAGCCACAGTATCGCCAGCAGCATTGGTCCAATTGAAATTATAGAAAGACGAACTGTAACCACTTTCAATCACAGGTAAAGTGATTTGTCCTGTTACAACGTCAGTACAGATAGTTCCTGAAAGTGGATCTGAAGCCGGCTGTGGAATTACTGTTATGGTTACTGGTTCGATGTCTTCACAACCAGAAGTACTGCCATCGCTAACTCTTACGTAAACCGTATTTAAAGACGTATCGGTTAAAGGTCCGTTGTCTGTAATTATTTCATTGGTCTGGAAATCAGCATCATCAGGTGAAGGATAGTATTCAACACTGTAGAAAGTTGGGTCTTGGCTACCAAGGATAGTTGCTGTTAACGTATCTAAATCAAATCCAGTGATAAAGTCATTTGGATTCGCATCCGAATCACAAACTCGCAGTAAGCTTTGTGGCACCGGATTCGCTACTGCTGCTGGATTTACCGTTACAATAAAACTTGTTTCGCTCGAACAAGCAGGTGTAAATGGTGCAATACCGTATACGTAAATTGTTCTAGTTGAGTTTATGACCGTTCCAACGGGTATCTCACCACCGCCGCCATTTGGCGCGTTATAGTAAGCAGCTCCTGGAGTATTCAGAGGTAGTAGGGTGTATGATCCACAAACCGTAACGTCAGGAACTTCATCCACATTGTAGAATGTAATATTGAATGACTCATTCGCCGACGCACATGTATTTGGAGCAGTTCCGTTTACCGCATAAACATACACTTGAGCATTAGAAGTATAAATAGTGCCAGGATTTATTACGCCGCCTGTACCATTTGGTCCTGCATAGTAGTTTGCACCAGGAGTAGTTAAGTTTGGCAACGCGTAAGAAGTTGCGCAAGTATTTATATTCTGAATATCTGCAGGATTAATAATTGGTGTGGTTGTAATCGTGATGTTGAATGCTTCCTCATCGGTACAGTTTGGAACAGTTCCGGTGTCAGCGTAAGCATAAATTGTGGTTGAGTTTGAAATTGAATTTCCAGCAAATAATTCAGTGTTTGCAGCATTTGATGGTCCACCTGGTTGGGTAAACCAGCGTGTAGCAGGTGCAGGTGGCGCTGGTAAAATGTACGTATCACAAGCAAAAGCTGGAGCAATTGCTGCTACTACAGGCGAATTATTGATGGTAATAACAAACGGCTCATCATCAAAACAAATTTGTGTAGCGGTTGTCCCAGATTCTGCGTAAGCATATAAAGTTGTTGTAACTATTACATTGAATCCAGCCAATCGCTCAACGTTACCAGGTACTGTTGGTCCGCCTGGTAAGGTAAACCATCTTGTAGCTGGTGCAGGTGGAGCAAGTAATGTATAAGAATCACAAACGGTAACCGGAGCAATCGGTGCTACAACTGGTGTGTTGTAAATCGTTATGCTTAAAGGCTCATATTCAAAACAGTTCGGGACAGTTGCAGTTTCTGCGTAGGCATAAATTGTTGTAGAAGCATTTATTGTAGTGCCAACAGTTATCTCTGTTCCCGTTCCCGTATTATCGGTGAACCACTTTGTTGCAGGTGCAGGAGGCGCTGGTACTATATAGCTATCGCAAGCATATATTGCAGCTTGTGCAGGAATGTTTGGTGTTTGATTTATTGTAATTACAAAAGGCTCATCGTCAAAACAAATTTGTGTGGCAGCAGTACCCGATTCTGCATAAGCATATAAGGTAGTTGTGGTAGTCACATTGAAACCAGGTAAACGTTCAACATTATTAGTTACAGTTGGTCCTCCTGGCAAAGTAAACCATCTTGTAGCTGGTGCCGGAGGTGCTGGTAGAATGTATGAATCACATTGCGTTACCGGAGTAATAGGTGCTACCGTTGGTGTTTGATAGATAGTAACGGTAAAAGAATCTTCGTCTGAACAAGCAATACGGTTATTGTTTTCAGCGTAAACATAATACGTGTTAGTACCTACTGGCGGTGCAAAGCCGGCAGCTAATGCGGTACCCGTTCCGTTAGGTCCATTAGGTGCGGTGTAATAAGTTCCCGGACCAACGATAGCCGGAAGAACATAATTATCAGTGTCGCATTTAAATACATCCGCAACGTCGGTTACCGTTGTATTGGTTACAAATACGTCGATACTATACTCTTGGAAACAAGTGTTGCCTGGTTCACTACTACTAGAATAGACATAGATTGTGTTATCGGACGTAATTTCAAATCCCTCTGGTAATACAGGATTAGAAGCCGATGGTCCACCAGGATTATCATAATACTCACCGAAAGCCAAGTTATCCAGGACAAATGGTTGGTTGCATCGAATTACTTCCTGCGGTCTCGGAGAAATTTGTGGTGATTGATTAACGGTAACTGTAAATTCTTCTTCTACAAAACAGCCAGCGGCAGCACCTTGCTTGTAATAATATAAGGTGGTTACTCCAGGTGTTGTGATAGGAAAACCAACCGGGCGCACAGATCCCGTGCCTCCTGGTGCTGTTCTGTACTGTCCGCCTAAGCCAAGCTCCGGTAGTGTGTAAATATCACATACTGGACCAACGTCGGGAATTGTTGGTAGTGCTGCTACGTTTACAGTAACATCGAAACTAAGATTATCTAAACAGCTTTGCCCAGGTACATAAATATAAACGGTTGTTAGCGGTGCACTAAGAGTAGCAGGAAGTGTAATAACATTTCCACCGCCTGCTGGGGCGTCACGGTACTCTCCAAAAGGTGGTGGAGGTAAGGCATAACTAGAACATGAATTAACATCGGCTGGTGGAGTAATACTGCTGAATCCGATAGTAACTGTAAAAGATTTTTCAGAAGTACAATTTACCGGTGAGGTATTTGACTCTTTGTAAACATAAATTGTACGAACACCTACTGTATTAATAATGGTATTTGGTGATACAATACCCCCAGTTTTGTTCGGGCCGTTATAATACGTTCCTCCATTACCTGCTGGCGGTAAAGTATAACTTGAACATGCAAATTGATTGTCATAATCCGGTAGTGGAGTGAAAGGAATTACATTAATAGTAAACGGTCGGTTAATGACGCACGGTGGCGATACAGTGTTGTCAGTAAAAACAACGAATAAATTGTTTACTGCATTTGTAAGTTCTGATCCCTCTGCAATTGGTGTTCCTGTACCATTCGGATTGTTGTAATAATCTCCATAAGGAAGTGTCGGTAAACTATACGAAGTACAAACTGTTTCATCATCAGGTGTGATAGCAGTTAAATTTGCAATAGTGATAGTAAAATTGCTTGAACCTGGACAACCTCCTGTGTTATTCCAAATGTGAACCGTAGTGTTTGTGGTAAAAGTTGTACCAGCATTGATAACTGTACCTCCTCCGTTCGCTGCAGTGCGATATTGTGAGCCCGCGAAAGTTAGCGGAGGCAGTGTGTACGATGTACATACCACAACATCTGGAAAATCGTCAACTTGTGCCAATGGAGTCACCGTTAGACTGAATTGCGTAGTAGTGAAACACGATGGGTCTGAAGCATTTTGTATCCGGACATAAAATATTCTGCTTACAGAGGCAAGAACACCATTCACTGGGTTTAATCGGGCAGTTGTATTATTAATAGTAGAGCTTGCACCCGCTGCGGTACTATGAAATGTAACTGTATAAGCGGTCGGGTCTTGGCTTCCTAAAACAACATTAGTATAGCTTATAGGTGGATTTAAAGCAGGATTTGTAGTTAGAGTTGCTAAGTTAATATTTGCTCGTGGTGGATTTTCTGTTGAATTCCGAGCACAAATTGTTATGTTTTGTGGAGTTGCAGCAATTACAGGAGCTGCAATAATGCGCAGCGTAAAAGTTCGCACCACGTAACAGGGCGTTCCGTTGGCTTGAATGCGCACGTAAATAACTTTGTTATTCGGGTTTGATGGTATGCTGTAACTCAACGGCAATGCATTTGTAGTAAGTCCTGCATCAGCAGCAGCCTGAGTTTCATAATACCGAATAATAGTATCCGCCGGCAAGTCATCTGCTGCCGCGGCAGTATTGTTTGATAAGATAATCGGCGTATTTTTTGACAAATCAAAAGTGTAATTCGTTGCTCCAGTATCGCATACATGAATGTTTGGAACTGTAGCTAAAGCGTTAATTGTTGGGTATAAGAACACTATAATTTCATCGGTAATAGCAGTACAGAGAGGTTCTACGTATGTTACGCTAAATCTGTTTTCTCCTGCAACAAGCGGACTTATACTTGGATTTCCCTGAAGAACTAATGTAGAATTTGTAGCTCCTGCTATAGTTGTTCCGTTCTGTGCCCAAGTATATGTAGTTCCTGCTAAAAGCCCAGCTGCGTTTAATGTCGGCAGCGTGGCACCCGCGCAAATCGCGTTGTTGTTTGCAGGTACGTAATCGATTCCCAATACATTTTGCCCAACATTTAAACTATTCGCCTCTAGGAATATGGCAGAATCAAAGTTGGTGTTGTCGTTACCGTCGGCAATTACAATTTTAATTACATATATATGATTTGTATTTAATCCTGTAGCAGAAGCTGTTAAAGGAATAGTTTGGCCATTGTAATTAATAGCAGGGCCAAAACCAGGGCCGTTAAAAGCTCCGAAAAAGGACTCATTTTCACTAGTACACAACGGGTTGTATTCGTTATCGCGAATAGTAGCTACCGAAACCGCAGTGTTACCGTTTATTACGGCAAGGTTTATACCATTTGTAAGACCAGGATCTAGTGTCTTATTGTAAAGAATGAAAGCAAATGCGTCCGAGAAATCACACTGTGAAGTACCGTATTCTTCCGATGCAAAAACAAATCGAAAATCGAACGAAGGTGTTTTCGGAGTAAATTCGAAAGTGAGCGATGTCGCATTAATTGAGTTAATGCTTACCCCATTTTGCGAAAGCAGTATGTTTTCAAGGGTTGTATCACCTGGCCAAGTATTTGAACCATCACTCAATGTAGTGTTGTTCGGACTTGGGCTGTTTAATACATTACCAGTTGTTAGGATTACCCCTCTGGAAAACGGAAAGTTTGGGTTTAGATTTTCGAAATAACCAATACCATTCGTTGATCCAAAGTTTGTTCCCGTACTTGCAACTACGTTCTGAGCTGCAACACAAGGCGAGTTAATCAAAACATCGTTTACGAGTTGTGCGGGGGTATAGGTTGTCGCATCGACAGTTATTCCCTGCGAAAAACCCATTAAACAACTTAAAAACGCCAATAAAATAAATGTCTTTTTCATAAAAACACAGAATATTTGAAGTTAGCAAACATAGCTAAAAATTTAATAATTAACTGGAATTTGGGAATTTTAGCAATTGTTAATTTTTATGCACAGCTCAGCATAAGGTCTGTAAACGATTGCTTCAATCTTTAATTTCTACCGACAATCCTACTTTTAACTCGCGTGCCGTGTAATTCCTGCTTGAATATTACTGTGACTTAAGGCGGTGTCGACCCAAGATTCCGCTTAAATTTGAATTCATAGTTAAAAAGTAAAATTCTTCTTTAAATCGATTCTTATTACTATTAAAACGAGCGCGCAATTCAATTATATTTGCAGCCTCAAAAAAATCGCAATGATTACTCTGAAACAGCAAATAGAAGCCACTGTTACTGAATGCATTCAGTCCGTGTTTTCCAATATTGACGCCATTCCGCTCGAAGTTCAACTAACTAAAAAAGAGTTTGAGGGCGATTTTACCGTCGTACTTTTCCCACTCGTTAAAGCCTTAAAGCTCGCACCAGCACAAATTGGAGAACAGCTCGGAGCCTTATTGCTTGAAAAATCATCGCTCTTCAAAAGCTATAACATTGTTTCGGGTTTCTTAAACCTTACACTACAAGAAAGAGCATTCACCGAGACATTTTCGCATATTTTCGCAGATTCTAATTTCGGTTCGCATCCAATTTCTTCAGAAGGTGGCGCTATCGTAGAGTTTTCTTCACCAAACACAAACAAACCGCTTCACTTAGGTCATATTCGAAATATCTTGCTCGGTTTTTCGGTATCGCGAATTTTAGAAGCGGCAGGAAAAAAAGTACATAAAACGCAAATTATAAACGATCGCGGCATACATATATGTAAGTCGATGTTGGCTTGGCAACGTTTTGGCAACGGCGAAACAGCACAAACTGCCCAAATGAAAGGCGATCATTTTGTCGGAAAATACTACGTGCAGTTTAATATTGCTTACGAAGAAGAAATAAAAGCGCTTGAGGCAAATGGCCTAACTAAAGATGAAGCTAAAAAGCAAGCACCTATTTTTCTCGAAGCACAAGACATGCTTCGCAAATGGGAAGCCGGCGATGCCGAAGTTGTTTCTTTGTGGAAAACCATGAATCAATGGGTTTACGAAGGTTTTGAAACGACTTATCGCGATTTAGAAGTAGATTTCGACTCGTATTATTACGAAAGTGAAACCTATCTGCTCGGGAAGTCGGTTGTAACTTTAGGTTTGGAAAAAGGCGTTTTTGAACAAGATCCCGACGGCTCGGTTTGGATTGACTTAACCGCCGACGGTCTCGATCGTAAAATCGTTCTTCGTGCCGACGGAACTGCCGTTTATATGACGCAGGACATAGGTACTGCTATTCAACGCATGAAAGATCAGCCAGGTATGGACCAAATGATCTTTACCGTTGGAAACGAACAAGATTATCACTTTAAAGTCCTATTCCTGATTTTAAAGAAGTTAGGTTTTAGCTGGGCCAATCAGTTGCATCACTTATCTTACGGCATGGTTGATTTGCCTACCGGAAAAATGAAATCGCGCGAAGGTATCGTTGTTGATGCCGATGATCTAATTGCCGAAGTAATCGACACCGCAACGGCTATTTCACAAGAACTCGGAAAACTCGACGGTTATTCCGAAGAAGAAAAGTCGGCCTTATACCGAACAATTGGCTTAGGCGCAATGAAGTACTTCTTGTTGAAAATCGATCCGAAGAAGAAAATCACTTACAATCCAAAAGAATCTGTCGATTTTAACGGAAATACCGGACCTTTTATTCAGTATGCGCACGCACGTATCCAGTCGATTTTACGCAAAGCAGGCAGTATCCCAACTACCTTAGCAGTTGTTTCAACGCTCGATGCAAAAGAAATCGAGTTAATTAAAGTTTTGGAAGATTTTCCAGCAGTGGTAAAAGTTGCTGCCGCAGAATTGAGTCCGGCGCTAATTGCAAACTATGCCTTCGATTTGGTGAAAGCATACAACAGTTTCTACCAATCGGTTTCTATTTTAGGTGAAAGCGACGAAAATACGCGAACGTTCCGTGTACAGTTGAGTGCAAAAACAGCAGAAGTTATAAAGAAAGCCTTGTATTTGTTGGGGATTCAGTCGCCCGAACGCATGTAAATCACCCCAATGCAGCAATCGAGTTTTTTTAAATCATTTCTGATTTTATTCTTTGCAGCCATTTTGTTTGTGGTTGCCAAACCGTATTTGCCTAAAAAGTTGTTTCCCGAACAACGAGCAACGGCAAATCAAGTTGTCGACAGCACGGTTATTGAAGCTATTTCGGAAGCGGAAGCCACCGATGAACTTAACTATGCCGAAGCAGATTCTATGGGGAATCAGCCAATTGTTTATGTCGATGAGTCTGGCATTCAGTTTCCGTCTGAAACCGCGCAATCATACACCGGAAATCAACATTTGATTTCGTTTTATAAAAAACTTCGCTTACTCGAATCCAATCCCAATCAGTCGGTACGTATTGCTTATTTTGGCGATTCGATGACCGATGGCGACTTAATCGTTCAAGACTTGCGTTCGGCATTTCAATCGCAGTTCGGCGGAACAGGTGTTGGTTTCGTTCCTCTTGTATCTGAATCTGCGGGTAGCAGAAGTTCCGTAAAGCACAGTTTTGGAGGTAGTTGGAAAGATCAGAATTTCGTGACTTCGAAATACAGCCGATACACTTTTGGAATCAACGGACATGTTTTTTATCCCACAGACAGCTTGGCGTGGGTACGTTATGAAGCAGGCCGACAAGCCAATGTGGCATCGCTACCTAATCCGACACTCTTCTACGGGAGTTCAAGAAAAAACGGCCGCTTGAAAGTCACCTACGGAAAAGATAGTTTGTGGTATAAATTAGATGGTAATCTAGCGCTCAACACACTTCGTATAGGTAAGTCGGATTTAAAGAAATTCAGAGCCGATTTTATCGAAGCCGATTCCATTCCAATCTACGGATTTAATTTCGACAACGGAAAAGGCGTTCACATCGACAACTTTTCGCAACGCGGAAACTCAGGTATGCCGCTGGCAAAGCTAAATCCACAATTGCTTAACCAATTTCAAAAAAAGTTGGGCTACGATTTAATTATTCTGCATTACGGCACGAATGTTCTGAATTACGGAACTAAAAATTACAATTGGTATCAACGCGGCATGCAAAAAGCCATCGCTAATTTACGAGCAGGTTTTCCCGGCGTTCCCATTTTACTGATTTCCGCCGCCGATAAAGCAACAAAGTACGATATGGAAATGCGTACCGATTCGGCTGTAGTGCCTTTAACACTCGCACAACGAAAATTAGCTGTAGAAACACGAAGCGGATTTATAAATCTGTTCGAACTAATGGGCGGCAACGGAAGTATGGTTCGTTGGGTCGACGAAGTTCCGGCCTTAGCCAATAAAGATTATACGCACTTTAATTTCCGCGGAGCAAAGAAGGTTGCCTCGCTGTTCTATCAAAAATTACAAAGTGGTTTTATTACATATAAACGATTAAAAAGTAAAGTCGCTACTGAGGCCGTGTTGCCTGAAAACGACAGCATTCCTGATGAAGAAATGTAGCCTCATATTGTTGCTTTTCTTCGGATTTATCTTCTCAGGAAAAGCTCAGGTAACGGATACAACCGACGTTGAATCCGCTGTCGCAGAAGATATCGTTGCCGTTCCAATCGTAATTCCTGAAAACGGATTAAAGAATCCGAAAGCCATTGCTAAATTCCTGAAAACTTTGCAGCAACGCGAAACAGACGGTTTTTTAAGCGAGCGTGTGCACGTTTTTCACATTGGTGACTCGCACATTCAAGCCGATTTACAAACCGATAAAACGCGAACACTACTTCAGGAAACCTACGGAAACGGCGGACGTGGCTTCATTTTTCCTCACCGTTTAGCGCGAACTAACGGTTCATCAGACGTTTCGTTTGAGTCGGCAAACAATTTTTCAGCGCAACGCATTATAAATGGTGGCAATGCCTACATGGGTTTAAGCGGTATTTCGCTGAGTAGCAAAGAGCGCCCCTGTGCCGTGAAAGTTAGTTTGAAAGACAGTTCCGATGCATTCGACCTCGTACGCATTGTGCAGCCAAAAAGTACGGCACGTTGGCAGTTTTCTGCGGGAAAGACGCTAGAAAGCAAAAAAGTGATTGTACCAAAACCGCGCATACACAAAATCAAAGACGGCGAAGTTTTGGGAAGCATTGCTCGTAAATACGGAATCTCGGTTAGTCAGCTTAAAAAAATAAATCGTTTGAAATCCGATCGAATTCGCGCTGGTAAAACGCTGATTGTTAGCAAGTCGGAAAATCGTACAAGAAGTATAAAAAAGTATAAGTACGCCACGGTCGATTTCAACGCAAGTGAAACGTGGACATCCAAAGAGTTTGATCAAGCGCTGCAATTTGAAGTTTTTACAGATTCAGACGACACTTCTGCTTTAAACGGATTTATGTTGGAAAATTCCGACGGCGGCATTATCTACAGCAGTGTGGGCGTTAACGGTGC
Source organism: Flavobacterium sp. (assembly GCF_027490375.1). Lineage (GTDB taxonomy): Bacteria > Bacteroidota > Bacteroidia > Flavobacteriales > Flavobacteriaceae > Flavobacterium. The sequence goes on along the minus strand of NZ_JAIXYH010000070.1, from coordinate 2,615 downwards.
TAAATTCTCCGATTACAACCAAAGCCCGTTGTTCTTCCAGCAGTTACTGGCAACTTCGCCCGATTTGTTAGTACTTTCTTTAGGAACCAACGAAAGTTTCGATCACCAATCGGCTTCAACGTATATCAATCATCTTACTACGTTCATTCAAAATTGTCGAAGTATCCATCCCGATATCGAAATTTTGGTGTGCACGCCTCCGCCTTCGTTGTTTAAAAGACGATACAAAAACACGTACGTGGAAAGCTATGCGAATGCACTGTTGTTAAATGCCGAGTTATTGCGCTACGCCGTATGGGACGGATACACACAGTTGGGTGGCGGAAATGCCGTAAGTAGAAATTATAAAAGAGGATTAATGGCCGCCGATCGCGTGCACTATTCCAAATTAGGTTACGAAATACAAGGAACGTTGTTGGCCGAAGCGATTATCCGCCAAGCCAATCAATACGCAAAATCAGTAGGTCAGTAAGTATGCAGGATTTTACAAAATATATCACGGATTTTTTCACATGCTCTTCCGCCGATGTAGCGCAGTGGTTTACCTTCGATCCGAAAAGTCCGATTTTATTCAATACTGCACTCTTTTTGGGCTTGTTTCTGATTTTTTATCCCATTTACATCCTAACACTGCGACTAAAAACATACCACTTGCGCAATTTGTACGTGTTCTTGTTTTCGCTGTTTTTCTATTACAAATCAAGCGGTCACTATTTCGGCTTACTGTTGCTTAGCGGTGTGATCGACTACAATTTAGCCAAACTCCTGTACGAAGAAAAGTTACAGTCGTTCCGAAAGTTCTATTTGGTACTGAGTGTTGTTTTAAATCTCGGATTTCTCGGTTATTTCAAGTACAGCAACTTTTTAATCGATAACTACAACCAGTGGTTTGAAGGCAATTTAGCGTTTCAAGATATTATTCTTCCGGTCGGAATTTCGTTTTATACCTTCCAATCGATGAGCTACATCATCGATATCTATCGCCGTGAAATTACGCCTACTAAAAACATACTCGATTACATGTTTTTTGTGTCGTTTTTTCCGCAACTGGTTGCCGGTCCGATTGTTCGAGCCTCGGAGTTTTTACCGCAGATTTACAAGAAAATTACCCTCAACAGTTCCGACTTAAATCACGCGTTGTTTTTAATCATTGGCGGATTAATCAAGAAAACAGTTGTATCCGATTTTATCTCCTTAAATTTTGTCGATCGTGTGTTCGATTCGCCGAGCAGCTATACGGCCTTCGAGAATTTATTGGCGTCGTACGGCTACGCTATACAAATTTATTGCGATTTTTCGGGCTATTCCGACATGGCTATCGGTATTGCACTACTAATGGGATTCCGCTTGTCGGTAAACTTCCGCACACCGTATAAGTCGGCCTCGATAACCGAATTCTGGCGTCGTTGGCATATATCGTTATCTACCTGGTTGCGCGATTACTTGTACATTTCTATGGGTGGAAACCGCAAAGGAAAGTTCCGCATGTACTTTAATTTGTTTATGACGATGCTTCTCGGCGGACTCTGGCATGGTGCGAGCTGGAAGTTCGTTATTTGGGGCGTTTTACACGGTTTAGCCTTGGTTGTAGAGCGCTTGTTCAAGAACGTACTTCACTTACCTAAAAATAGTTTTGTGCGTGTTGTGCAGGTATTGCTTACGTTTCATTTCGTGGTTTTTTGCTGGATTTTCTTCCGCGCGAAAGATTTCGAAACAGCTTTTGAACTGATCGGAAACATTGGTCAGTTGCAATGGAACCCCGAGCAGTATCTCGTAATTTTAGAAGGTTATAGAAACGTGATGTTAGTGATGTTGTTTGGCTTCTTGTGGCATTTTTTACCAAGTCGTTGGTCCGATGGTTTGAAACAAGCTTTCGGTTACTTACCCATTGCCGGCAAAGCATTAATTCTTGCTGCGGTATTTTGGTTGGTTTACGCCAGCAGTTCCGAGGGGCCACAACCGTTTATTTACTTCCAGTTTTAACGAAGCGAGCTACTTTCTTTAAACCGTTTTTTTCAAAATTTTAGTTTCTTTTTTTGGGGGTGCCGGCGGTGCAATCGTAGCGCTTCGCAAACGTTTCACTGAACCGCCGTCGCGCCATCCGCTGTATCTTTCCGGCGAACGTAGGGTGGAAATACCATAACGCCGCAAAGGATGCCGCTGCTGTCGCTCACCCGAAGGAGTTGCAAATGGAAAAAATATAAAAAAATGGAAAAAATGAAAAGAAGCTAAAAAATGGAAAAAAGCTAAAAAATGGAAAAAAGCGAATTCCGATATCTGTTGTAAAGAAAAAGGCACAAAACGTCTTTGCGAACTTTGCGTAAATCTTTGCGCTCTTTGCGGTTAAACCTTCGATAAGAACTGGCACCGACGATGCGCGGATTAGGGTGGGAAAACGATACGTTAAGTGGTGAATGTCATGAAGTCTAGCTTCTAACTTCTATCCCGATAGCTATCGGGACTAGCTTCTCAAAAAATAGCCTTCGACAGGCTCAAGCACCTACGATACGTGGGTTAAGTAGGATAAAACGATACGTTAAGTGGTGAACGTCACGAAGTCTAAATTCTAACTTCTATCCCGATAGCTATCGGGACTAACTTCTAAAAAAGATCCG
>NZ_JAIXYH010000052.1 GCF_027490375.1 Flavobacterium sp. | reverse complement strand
TTAATACTCAAATCTTAATACTTAATACTCAAATCTTAATACTTAATACTCAAATCTTAATACTTAATACTCAAATCTTAATACTATAATCATGAAAACAGCATATATCGTTGCCGGCTACCGAACAGCCGTTGGAAAAGCTCCGAAAGGCGTGTTCCGTTTTAAACGTCCGGACGAACTGGCAGCGGAAACCATTGCCCATTTAATGGCGCAATTTCCACAAATCGACAAAAAAGAAATCGACGATGTTATTGTAGGAAATGCCATGCCCGAAGCCGAACAAGGCCTGAACGTGGGTCGACTAATCTCGCTCATGGGACTTAAAGTTGAAGACGTTCCTGGTGTAACCGTAAATCGCTATTGCGCATCAGGTTTAGAAACTATTGGTATCGCTACTGCAAAAATTCAAAGCGGTATGGCCGATTGTATTTTAGCCGGTGGTGCCGAAAGCATGAGCTATATCCCAATGGGCGGATACAAGCCTGTACCTGATTACGAAGTGGCTAAATCCGGACACGAAGATTACTATTGGGGAATGGGCTTAACGGCCGAAGCTGTCGCGAAACAATTCAACATCAGTCGCGAAGACCAAGATTTGTTTGCCTTCGAATCGCATCAAAAAGCATTGAAAGCCATAGCCGAAAATAAATTCGACAATCAAATTGTTCCGATTACTGTTGAACAAACGTTTTTAAACGAAAAAGGTAAAAAAGAAACCAAATCGTATACCGTTACTCAAGATGAAGGGCCACGTGCCGACACCAACCTTGCGGCTTTAGCTAAACTCCGCCCTGTTTTTGCTGCCGACGGGACCGTAACTGCCGGAACTTCTTCGCAAATGAGCGACGGCGCTGCGTTTGTATTGGTTGTAAGCGAAGAATTTTTGAAGCGTCACAACTTAACGCCAATTGCGCGTTTGGTAAATTTTGCATCTTCTGGCGTTGAACCACGCATTATGGGAATTGGTCCTGTAAAAGCAATTCCAAAAGCCTTAAAACAAGCCGGTTTGTCGCAAAACGATATTCAGTTAATCGAATTAAACGAAGCATTTGCGGCACAATCGTTAGCCGTTATTCGCGAGTTGCAACTCAATCCAGAAATCATAAACGTAAACGGTGGTGCCATTGCTTTGGGCCATCCGCTGGGTTGCACCGGCGCAAAACTCAGTGTACAAATATTCGACGAAATGAAACGTCGCAACCTTAAATACGGACTCGTAACCATGTGCGTCGGCACCGGACAAGGAACCGCTGGAGTGTTTGAAGTGATGTAGGATTGGATGCTGATAGCGATCGGGAGAGAAGCGAGAAGCGAGAAGCTAGAAACTAGAAACTAGAAACTAGAAACTAGAAACTAGAAACTAGAAACTAGAAACTAGAAACTAGAAACTAGAAACTAGAAACTAGTCCCGATGGCTATCGGGAGAGAAACTAGAAGCGAGATTATTCGAGATAATGAAACACAATTTTAAAAATCTAAAAATTTGGAATCTGGCTATGGACATTGCTCTAGATGTACATAAGGTAACACTCGAATTTCCGAAGCATGAGCTTTATGGACTATCTAATCAAATTAATCGAGCTAGCGTTTCAATGGCTTCTAATATCGCTGAAGGTTCAAATAGAGGCAACAGATATTTTCTGCATTATTTGAACATAAGTTTAGGTTCTTCTTTTGAAGTACAAACACAAATTTTAATTGCTCAACAAAATAATTATATAGATAACAATCAGGCTAAAACGATTGAAGATAAACTAGATGAATTCCAAAAAATGATGACAGGATTCATCAATAAGTTGGAAAAAACGAATCAAGTCTAGTTTCTCGTTTCTCGTCTCTAGCTTCTTAAAAGCAAACCTATGAATAATGTAACCCGCGGAGGACAATTCCTCGTTAAACAAACAGCTTGTGAAGACATTTTCACACCGGAAGATTTTACTGAAGAGCAACTCATGATGCGCGACTCTGTTAAAGAGTTCATCGACAAAGAAGTTTGGCCTTTCAAAGATCGTTTTGAGAAAAAAGATTACGCCTTTACCGAAGCGTGTATGCGAAAAGCAGGCGAAATGGGATTCCTATCTGTTGCCGTTCCCGAAGCGTATGGTGGAATGGGGATGGGATTTGTTGATACCGTTTTGGTATGCGACTACATCTCGGGTGCAACCGGTTCGTTCTCAACCGCTTTCGGCGCACATACCGGAATCGGAACCATGCCCATTACCTTGTACGGAACCGAAGCCCAAAAGGCAAAATACGTACCTAAATTGGCCAGCGGAGAATGGTTTGGTGCCTACTGCCTTACCGAACCCGGTGCCGGATCCGATGCCAACTCGGGAAAAACTAAAGCAGTACTTTCTGAAGACGGAACGCACTACAGCATTACCGGACAAAAAATGTGGATTTCCAACGCCGGATTCTGTAACCTATTTATCGTATTTGCACGAATCGAAAACGATAAAAACATCACCGGATTTATCGTAGAAAACGATCCGTCGAACGGAATTTCTATGAACGAAGAAGAGCACAAACTCGGAATCCGTGCATCGAGTACGCGACAAGTGTTCTTTAACGAAACCAAAGTACCGGTTGAAAACATGCTTTCCGAACGCGGCAACGGTTTCAAAATAGCCATGAATGCACTTAACGTGGGCCGTATTAAATTGGCAGCAGCCTGTTTGGATGCACAGCGTCGCGTTACTAGTGGTGCGGTTAAGTATGCCAACGAGCGCGTACAGTTTAACGTTCCTATTTCGAGCTTTGGTGCCATCAAATACAAATTGGCCGAAATGGCAACGAGCTGTTATGCCGGCGAAAGTGCTACGTATCGCGCGTCGAAAGACATTGAAAATCGAATCAAACTGCGCGAAGAAGCGGGCGAATCGCATCAGGAAGCCGAATTAAAAGGTGTGGAAGAATTTGCCATCGAATGTTCGATTTTGAAAGTAGCCGTTTCAGAAGATATCCAGAATTGTTCCGACGAAGGTATTCAAATTCTAGGCGGAATGGGATTCTCAGAAGATACGCCAATGGAAAGCGCTTGGCGTGATGCCCGTATTTCGCGTATTTATGAAGGCACTAACGAAATCAACCGCATGTTGTCGGTAGGTATGTTGATCAAAAAAGCCATGAAAGGTCACGTCGATTTACTCGCGCCTGCCATGAAAGTAGCCGAAGAATTGATGGGCATTCCGGACTTTGATATTCCAGACTACAGCGAATTGTTTTCGGAAGAGAAAGATATGATCATTCGTTTGAAAAAGGCGTTTTTGATGGTTGCCGGTTCGGCGGTTCAGAAGTTTGGTCCAGATTTAGAGGAACACCAGCAATTATTGATGGCTGCTGCCGATATGCTGATCGAAATTTACATGGCTGAGTCCACTATTTTGAGAACCGAGAAATTGGCGAAAAAAGTGGGTCAAGATGCTTGTAAAGAGCAAATTGCTATGGCGCAGTTGTATTTGTACAAAGCTGTCGACGTGATTTCTCAAAAAGGAAAAGAGAGCATTGTATCTTTTGCTTCGGGCGACGAGCAGCGCATGATGCTCATGGGACTACGTCGTTTCACCAAGTACACCAACATGCCAAATATCGTTGGTTTACGCGAACAAATTGCAGCAAAATTAATTGCATCAAACGAGTACTGCTTCTAATTTCAATTTTGCATATAGATAAGCGTCGGTTGAAAAATCGGCGCTTTTTTTATGGAAACAACCGAATTCAAAAACTTTGATAACAATAGTAATTTTTAGAAGCTAATCCCGCCATTTGCTGCAAGTGCGAAGCAAAACAGCGTATTATAAGGTGAGTTCGATATAATAATCAAAGTTTGAAATCATTTAAATAATTGGAATGATAGGCGAATTTTCTTTGGGATATATTAGGTATCTCAAAATAAAACAACGACGGAAGCGACTGTTTAAATGGTTAGCTTTAAAAATAGTGTCTAGAAGTTTTTCTTACGGAAGCAAAAAGCTTAGCTTCAAGGGATCTAACATAGGTTTTTATGTCGAAATCACATTATCTATACTTTTCGATACACCTCACTAAACGGTACGCGCATTCGATCGCCCCAAATGCCCTTTTCCGTTCGGATACCACACGAAACTACCATGTTTATTTCTGCCGAATAAGGTAATTTTAAAAGTCGTTTTACCTTTCTGCTGTCAAATCCTTCCATCGGGCAAGTGTCGTACTTTTCATTAGCCATAGCCAACATAAACGTTTGAGCAGCTAAAGCACACGTTTTGTGAACTACAACGCGAATATCATTCTCCGAAACTTGATACGTTATCGGTTTGAAAATACCAACTACATTAACTAACAGCGTTCTTAAGAAACCGAAAATTCCGAAAAAGCGTGTGTACAAGAATGGAACCACTCTTCCATAATACAATTCATATCTTTTAATTCTGTGCGCTTGCCTTTCAACAGGACTATTCTTCTTAACGTTCTTAATTTCTAATTCCAATAAAGTTCTAGCTCTTTTTGAATACAAATCCTGTCGCGTTACAAATACAACCATTTGCTTTGCAGTTTTTGACGATTCCTGATTTAAACACGCAACAGCAAGTTGTTTCAGCATTTCTGGACTTGTTACGTGGTAAAATTCCCACAATTGCATATTAGAACTATTTGGTGCAAGCGTCGCTAAATCCAAACAATCTTTAACCTTGTTCGTATCTATGGCTTCTTTGCTGTAACTTCTTACAGATCTACGGTAATTAATAATTTCGGGTAGTGTCATTTTGGTACTGGTATTTCTTTAGTAAAATTAGGTAATGTGTTGAAAATCCTTGTCATATTCGCTTTTTACTCGAATTAATAGCAAACATGATAGTAAAATAGCCAAATAAATTCGTTCACTTTTGCCTTGACAAAAAGCTATGTTGTTTCTTTAGAACCTGAATTCGATTTAAAAATTGAAGTCAGAAAACATAGAAATGGTTGATTACTAGGCGGATTATACAGGTTTAGCGAAGTATATTGAATCGCAATAACATTTAACTAAATCAAAATCAGCGATCTGACAAAGATTTTTGTGTAGTCTATTTCATAATCGCGTTTGGTGCAACAACTTGAACTTTTGTAGGCTTTTTTTCTATCGCTAAAAACGTACTCAATAAGAGCATTATTATCGAAATGATGATTGCAATTGTCGTTAAGCCAATGCCCTGCATGTAGCGGTGATTTGCATTTAAAGTTGCTCTTTTATTTTTAAGGTACGAAGTTTTATTCGCTTCAATTTCAAAAAGCAGTATTTCTTTATATGATTTTGAAAGTAGTTCTTCATACTTTGTAACTGAAAGCGCTTGATCTAAAGGTTTGCTCCTGAAAATACTTAACATCAGTAGTATCGAACCTATAAATAATGCAATAGGAAGAATGGAAAAAAGCTGTAGTATTTGATTCGTTCCATCCAAACTATTTAGAAAAAAAGGAATAAACAAGACCGAAAATCCAATGATTGTTCCAGCATAAGAATGCTGTTGCCGGTGCGAGCTCACTTGCTTTTCTATAATTTCCTTTGAATTAATTGCAAGAAATTCGTAAGGTCTTAAATCTTCTACCATCGCTTTCATTTCCATAAAGTAGTTAGTTGCCCCGACGCTTTTAGAAAATCTAACCAATAAATCCACAATTGTATTCTATTCAACTCAAAATCAGACTGTAATAATTGCATCGCTGCTTCTTCTAGATTTAAGTTTAGTGCCGACTCCTGCCCTTCTCTTACACGCATTTGAAAAATAAAAATAGATTCGCTGCTGAGTGCAATATTTTCTTCTTTTGTTTTTAACTGCGATTTTACATTATCGAGTTTTAGCTTTAGTGTCACCAAATCCGTTGCGTATTGAAGTGCTTTGTCGTCTTTTTGCAAATCGAATTGTTTGGATTGCATTTTGAGTTGCGCAATTTTATTTCGTGGATTCTCTCCAAAAAGTATCGGCAATTTTACATCTAAGCCAACATAACTCAAACCAAACCAAGAGTTTGAAGCAGTTGGATTGAATGTATTTGAAAATTGATTAGCGCCTAAAAAGCCTTTTAAACCTATTGTAGGCAAGCGTTTACCGCGTTCCGATTTAGTTTGCAATTGTGTTAACGCACTTCGAAATTGAAGCTGTTGCAAATCAGGAAAATACGCTACAGTTGCTTCGCTATCGGTATTCGCAAAAATGAATTTTTCGGAAAAAGTAGCGTCGAGTTCAAAATCAAAATCGGTAGTTTCTTTCGTTCCCATTAATAACAACAAATACACCTTGTCTTCCAACAGCAGGGCAATTCCATCTGTTACTAATTGAACCGTATTGTTGTGATTTACTTTTGCTTTATTCAAATCTGATTTTAGTAACCGCTTTTCGTCGAATTTGCTCTTCAAAAGCGTATAACTCGTAAAAGTTCGGCTGGTATCAATTACGAGCGACTTAATTTTGGCTTCTTGCAGGTAAATGGCTATGTACGTTTGTGCAATGGTGTAGGCTAATTCGTATTCGGCTTGTTGCTGCGAAAGAGATGCGATTTGTTCCTGTAATTTTGCTTCTTTAATTTGTCGCTTTATTGCTAAATCAAATACCGGAAGCGAAACTGTTAATCCGGCAGATTGTGTCCAATTTGTACCAAACTGCACGCTTTTAGTAGCATCGATTGGAAAAGAAGGATTAAAAACACCAATCGGCAATATGGATGTTTGCAAAATCGGATTATACATATATTGATATTCTACCGCTACTTGTGGAAGATACTTCTGATACAAGGCTTTGGTTTGCAATTTGCTAATCGCTGCATCTAAATTTCCAGCTAAAATAGCATTCTTGTTTTCCAATCCGTTTGTAATGGCTTGAGCTAAGGTTACAACGCGCTGTGCCTGAACTGATGTTTGCAAAAACAAAACAAGCAACATAATTCCTACGCAAGTCTGAATGAAATCGCCTAGTTCTCGTTTAGATTGAAATGCTAACGAACTGTAATTTTTCACGATTGTTTCAGTTTATACCCGTTGGATTGTAGGAAATGCTTTTTAACGTAAATTTGCCGTAAATGAAGTCGCCATCGGGATACGAATAAATCGTTTCGGCATTTTCCATAATTTGTTGTCCTTCCAATTGTTGGTAATTTTTCAACGGCGTTGCCCAAGCGTACTTTTTTCCCGTATTTCCGGCGTATCGATCTTGGGAAATAAAATTTACAAGTGCTCCGCGATCGTCAAAATACAAAACGGCAGTCACTGTAATTTCTTTATTTGTAAACGACGCTTTGACAGTATTTCTTTCTGCGCCAAGCCATTTTATACGGTTGTCGATTAAGCTTGCGGGCGCTAAAACGCACATGTCGTTAAAAAAAGTTACGGTTTCCGACACATTCATTTCTGCACCTTCTAAGCGCTGAACATGGATTAAGGAGAAAAGTCGAACACCCATAGTTGCTTTGCCGTTCCTAAATTTGTGAAAAACGCCAATTGGGAAACCTTTCATTTTTGCTTTCATAAAAAACAAGCGCGTAGGCTCTTTCAAGAAATTGAATTGAATGCAAGTAAAAGGCATCCATGGCGAATAGGCGTCTTCCCTTATTTCACCCGTAAACTCTGCTTTAAAATGCGATACTTTGGGTTTACCTACAGCACCTACAAATCGGATGTATTTTTTTACTTGTTCGGGAAGTTGTTGAATATCATTCTCTGACAATACAGCAGTGGGCATAAATGTATCTTGTTGAAAAACTGCGCTAACTTCTTTATTGTAGTTGTTGAAATAATTCCAAGAACCAAATCCGGCAAGCGATACACACAAAACAATCACATTAATGAGCGTTCCAAATTTTGTATCTTGCCACGAGCTATTAATTGCGATTTGTGAAAAAATAACTGCAACCAAACCAACCAGCCAGAATAAATTATTTTTAAACGCGAAAAAAACGGCATACACAACAAAAAGTATGCATGCAAATAACCATACCACGCCCATCGGTTTCGATATCGTTGTTGTTAGTTGCTTTAAATCAGCTAATCCAAATGCTTTTAAAAAACCAAGCGCGTGAAGTAAAGCGTGAAATGAAACGAGTATTGTAAAAGCTATTCTCATAAGGCAAAGTTTTTTAGGCGCGATTTAATTAAACACAGCAGCCGGTTCGACACTTCTTATTCTGCTTAAAGCGAAAGAAGCACCGCCGAGCGAAATCAAGCTGATGGTTGAAAACATAGACAATAAAACCAAAGGCGAAAACGAAAAAATCAAACCCGATTTGGCAACACCCATTCGAAATCCTTCCAACAAAGCCAAACCAACCAAAAAGCCAACTACAGTAAACAACAGCGCTTGCGTTATAATTAACTTACTGATATACTTGTTACTAGCACCAATAGCTTTAAGCGTTCCGTAATCTTTTAAACGATCGAGTGCTGAAGAATACATCGTTAAACCAATGATGAAAAAACCAGCAATCAGCGCAAAAACGATCAGTGTTCCGGTACTTAAGGCGATTCCGCTACTAGCTAAAATCTTTTTAACAGACGAGGCTGACAGCTTTTCCGAAGGCCAAGCTCTAACTCCAAAAATGTTTTTATTAACAGCGGCAACCACTTGATCAACGTCTTTTTCGTCAGCTACATTCACCAAAACGGCACTGATCGTATTTCCGGATTGATTCGAAAAAAATCGCGCTCGTTCTATTGTTGTCACACAAAAACTACTTCCGAAACCTCTGAATCCTTTAGTTTGCATCACGAAAAAGGCTCTTTTGCCGTTTATTTCCAAATTGGTTCGTAAATCAATGTTGCCTCCTAGGTTTTTCTTTTCAAAAAATTCAGCACTAACGGCGCCGTCTAATTGCAAATCAGAAGTATTGCCGGCAACTATTTTGTCTTCACTAATCAGGGCATTAATATGGTTTTCATCAACGCCCAATAAAGTAATAGCGCCACTTGTTCCGTTTTCAAAATTGCATGCTGCTCCAGCAATTACTAAAGGAAATGCTTCTTTAACGCCTGCAATACCTTGAATTGCTCTAAGGTTTCTGATGTCTAATTGTCCGAGCTGATTCACGTCGTCTGTTTTATTGTCAACAACCCAAATGTCTGCTTTCACATCTGTAGCCAGCGCGCCCATTAAGCCCGAAAGAAAAAAGAAAACGCCTAGTTGCTGACCAATCAAAAAAGTACTAATGAGAATGCCTACAACTACGCCTATACTTTTTGCTTTATCGAATCGGATGAACTTCCATGCAATCTTTAGCATTTTTTACTTTTTAGAATGAGTAGAAACGTCAATCACACACTCAACTCGGGCATTGAGCAACAATTTCTGAGAATTATCCAGCACCATTTTTAAAGTGCGTACACGCCTATCTTCTTTTTCGCCAGATTGATCGGTGAATAATGATTTCTTTTTTAGAAAAGTGGCAGCGAAGTAAATACGACCCGTCGACAAAGTATCAGCCGAACCTACGCTTCGAATCCAGCCGCGTTGGCCAACTTCAATTTTCGTTGCATTTAATTCATCGATTTCTGCTATTGCAATGATTCTACCGTTGGGACTAATTTGTACAAATGATTGTTGTATGGAAACAGAACCGCCGATTAATACGCTGATTTCTAAAATTCGTCCATTGATTGGCGATCTGATGATTTTCTGATCTCTTTCCAATTGAGCCGTTTTCAAATTTGCTTTTGCTTCCCGCCATTTGCTTGTAGAAACGGAAATTGTAGCTTGCAAACCGTTTAATTGTGCAGCATACGATTTTACTTTTGACGCTGCGTTATCAACCGTTTGCTGTGTCTCGGCACCAAGCGTTGCTAAATTTTGGAGTCGTTGCAACTCTGTTTTTGCATTACTAATTTCGGCATCCAATTGGTTAACAGTAGCTTTATCAACGTTTATTTGAGCCGCTTGTGTGGCAACTTGAGTACGTAATTGAATTATTTTTTCATCTTCTAAATCATGTTCTAATTCCAAGATAATGGTTCCTACAGCAACGCTATCGTTTTCTTTCTTATAAATTTTTTGAACAATTCCGGGAACAGGCGATACTAATTGAATAATATCGTTTTCAGGTACTATTTTCCCGATTCCAATAACATAATTACGCGATTTCGCTTGCTTTTCGTTTTCCTTTTTGGATTCGTTTTCTGCGGCATTTCTATTGCAGAAAGCAAAAATGAAAAGGAACAGCATTAAGAAAGTATATTTTTTCATCGGTGTACTTTTTATTGGAATTTGAATAAAAATGTGTTTTGACGTTTTTTACAATGAAGTTCTAGAAATCAATGTTTTCATGAATATCGTTTTACTTTATTGCTAGCTCCTCTTCAACGGGTGTATCCGAAACGGAGCCATCCAACACATAAACAATTCTGTCGGCAAAAGGCCGTAATCTGGCATCATGAGTAACTACAGCTACCGCTTTTCCCTGTTTGGCGAGGTCTTTTAATTCTCTCATTACAATTCCGGCACTTGCCAGATCGAGTGATGCCGTTGGTTCGTCGCAAAGCATCATTTCCGGATTGGTAACTAAAGCTCTAGCAATAGCCACGCGTTGTTGTTGTCCGCCACTTAGGTCGTTCGAGAGGTTTTTCATTCGATCTCCCATTCCAACTTTCTCCAAAGCTGCGGTAGCTTTTAGTTTCGCTTCACGTTCGGAACTATCTTGAAGCAACAGCGGCATCATAACATTTTCTAAAGCGGTTAATGGTGCAATGAGATTAAATCGTTGGAAAATAAATCCGATTTTTAACAATCGTAAAGCAGCTAATTTGCTTTCGCTGAGTTCGTTTACTTGAACTGCATCGATCCACACTTCGCCAAAACTCGGATACAATACACAGCCAAATAACGAGAGTAACGTAGTTTTTCCGGAACCCGACGGACCGATAATCAACAACAATTCACCCGCTTTTAATTCCACTGTACTGGCTTTCAGAGCTGTAATTTTGGTGTCGCCAACCACATATTCTTTACCCGCATTTACAACCTTAGCAACAATTCTATCTTTTGCGAGCACATTAACTTCAGTTGTATTCGGTGGTGAATTTCCCATCTGTAATATTGTTTATCAGTCGTTTATGTACTAAATTTAAAATCAACGAGCGGTAATGAGAGTAAGAAGTAGAAAGAATGACTTTGGAAAAAAGCTGTTGAATTGAAAATACTTCAAAAACAACGCTTCATTTTTCTGCCGAAACTGATTTAATTTTCCGCAGAATTGTTGATTTTTTAAAAAGGGTGAAAGAAAAATCCTTCACCCTTTAAACCTAAGTTCGATTAAAAATTTTTGATGAATCGTTTGTAAAAAGAGTAATGCATTTCTGTCAAAGATTGCAAAAGTCTGTTTTAGAAACGTAACAAATAAAAGTTTGCCTATTCAATTGCGTCTATTTGAAACACGCGTGTGCAGCAAATATATTTCACTACATAATCAGGCTTTTACATGATATTTGATCTCGATTTTTAAAACGTGCTTAGGTTTCTAATGATTGTTAGTCGACTAAAGCGAAGTAATAGTCAACAGCCAAATCGTTTTTCACGTGCCAAATACCGGGAGTGTTCCAGGCGATACGACCTGCTTCTTCCTTCTGATACCATGAATTAACGGTTCCGTGCAAGGTTACGGTTGTGCCTGATACAGAAACATTTATATCGGTGTCGTCAATAGACCAGCTTCTAGCGATAGCGTCTTCTACGGCCTTTTTTTCAATGGTATCGTGACTTTCAGAAATGATTTTGATGTTATTGGTAACGCCTTTAACACCAGCGAGATAATTTACGGCACTTTTTGCGGCATCTTTTTGATAATTCCACGGAAGTTCGCCTCCTAAAGTAACCCAACCGTTTTCAACTGTTACTTTAACTCGGTCTTTGGGAACGGCCCAATTTGAACTTAAAGCAGTAAGAACTTCTTTGGCAATCTCCGAGTTTGTTTTCGTCCAAGTACCTGAAAATTTCACTTCAATAGCCTCAACCAAAGCTTTTACACCAATTACTTTTTTGGCTGCATTCTCTGCTTCCACCTTCTTGGCGTAGCTATCTACTACACCGGTCAAAGTAACAACACCGTCTTTTGCAGTAACTCCAATTTCGGCTGCATGCAATAACGGCTCCCATTTAATGGCTTTCTGCACATCTGTCTGTAATTCTTCATTATTTTTCATGGTGAACTCTATTTAATTGCGAATATATTTTCACAACAAAACAAAGGTGCGCCCTATTTATTCCGTAGCTATACACAATTAAGACAATACGTTACATCATTCACAGCTTAGGAGTTGTAAGCTTGAATTTTAACGACCACTCTGCGAGAGTCCCACCGAACAAAACCGATTTTCAAGTTTCATTTTCCCCATCGGGTCGGTACTCGAGTAAATCACCTGGTTGACAATCGAGCGCTACACACAAGGATTCTAGCGTACTAAAACGGACAGCTTTTGCCTTTCCTGTTTTTAAGATAGATAGGTTTGATAGTGTGATATCTACTTTTTCAGACAGCTCATTCAACGACATTTTTCGTTTAGCCATCATTACATCTAAGTTTACAATTATGGGCATATTTATACTGTTAGGTCGTTATCTTGCTGTAATTCAATTCCTTTTCTAAAAATTAAGGCCACGACAAAAAGTATAGCCGACATCATAAGATAGGCTGCACTGTCGTTCCAATACCGCCCTACAAGTTGCAAATCAAATCCGCGATGCGCTAGCTGCTGCGTAAAACGTTGCGCTAAGAAACAAAGAGCGCCCACGGAACACGCCTGATACGTGATTTTTAAAAGCAGTCTAGAAATCTCCTCAGTAAACGGATTTACCAACTTTAAAACTTTAAACAAGCGCAATACGTAGTAATACGTAACGGCTTTTAATACGGCAATACCGATAAGAAATGAAAACAACAGCGAATACAATGTCAAACTCTGGTTGTACAGCGCTGCTAAATTTAAACCCGAATCTAGATTGTGTGCCGCAATTGGCCGAAACAAGCTGTAAACATAATTAAAGACGAGCGTCCCTGCTTGTACGCACAAACCAGCAAATATCAACCAACAAACCAACTGAATTAGGTTCCAAACGAATTTGTTCTTAGAAGTCATAATTATCATTTTAATATTTTGATCAAAGATATATATTTATTGTTTATCAATAAAAAATAATTGTTTAAAAATTAAAATAGGTTGTTTTACAGAAAACAATTAGAATGAAATACCATTGAAATGCGTTTGCTTTGGAGTTACCGCTTGCCACTTTTTTTCTTGAATTTTTGCGATGGCAAAGCATTGGGCTGTTTCTATTTATTAAAACTTATAATTTGAATTTTACTTCTAAAAAAAAACCTGAATTCAAGTTCGTAACTTAAATTCAGGCTTTAAAAAGTTTATTAAACGTTCTTACTGCTTTGTTAAAGGAATAGATCGTCCTTGAACATTAATATTAGCGGTCTTTCCGTCTTCTAAAAACTCAACAGTTAAACCAGCTTCCGGAAATGAAAACTTGTTTGGTCCTGCCGATTGAATTGGGAATTTCCCTTGACCTACAATTTCGATATTCAATTCATCGTCTTCATTAGTGAATTTTAAGGTCATAGGAGCTTTATCGCTCTTGTATGTTCCAACGAATTTCCTCGGCTCCGCAAATTCTCCCGCCTTTGAGGTACGAATTAAAAAACTGCACTTCAAAATCTTCTGACTGTGCGTCGTAAAGAGATTTCGCCGACGGATAAAGCGTTGATATAAGTTTTTTTACGTGTTGAAGCAGTACTCCGAAGTCGGGAGACTTCGGAGAGCGTGGTGCCTCTAATTTAACATTGTTTTGAACCACTTTGCAAACTTATCCCTTTCATACGAAGCTGTACTTTGAGGGTTTGTATATAGTAAAACGTCGCTTGAAAATAGAAGTAAATTGACATTATCCTCACTAATACACATTACTATGATGACAGAACCACTTCCTGCATTTGACTTAAAAGCAAAAACTGTCGATTCCTTTATACCATCAAGCCATGTCCAGTCGTCGAAACCAAAATTAATTTCTTCAATAAAACGCTTTTTGCTATAGCCTGATAAATCAAAATAATAGTCGTATTGGTCGTAAAAAGTTAGAACTTCTTTTGTAACGTTGTTCATTGGAACATATTTAGTTCCAGATGTGGTGTTATCATTTTTAACAGTTGACCACAGTCGTTGTTGTCCAAAAACAGATGATGTTGCGGTTACTATCAATAGCGCAAATATGATTTTTTTCATTATATCTTACATGATTAGTCGTGCTTATATCCTACTAGCATCCAGTCAATTACCGTTCCGTCACATTTTGGAGCGTTTGGGCAACAAATGTATTCATTTCCAAGTTCGTCTTTGAATACTTTGAAATCTCCAACTGTTATTATTTCTCCGCAATGAATACATTCTTTTTTGTCTTTCAATTCCGGTGGTTCTGCAAAAGGGTAGTTCTTACTTAAATAATTTTGCTTGTCTTCTATTTTTACTTCTATCATAACTTATTAATTTAGGTTTTATTCGGTTACTTGTAATTGCAATGCTCTGCAAAGTATTTCGACTTTGAGGTATGACAAATTAAAGCACTACAAAATCATCTGAATTTATACGCTATAACTTAATAAAACAAGAAAAAAGGTTCTCAAATTACTTTACTACGTTTCAAATATTTGCTCCGAAGTCGGGAGACTTCGGAAAGTGAACTTTCTTTCGAAACGGCGAGTAGTGCAACGATTACCCGTTTTATATGCCTTATTTAACTTTTCTTCGGAGGTTTTGGTGGATTTTCCATTCTTGGAACATTCCCTTTATTTAGACCAACAGGTTTATTGTCTCGTTGTTGTCCTGAATTATTCGATTTGCTACTTCCAGAACTTCCCTTATTCTCATTGCTTTTTTCACTCATGATAATATGTATTAAAATATTGATTAGTTAGTGTGTTTGCTTTTTCTTTCATTTTAGAATATGTTCTAATGTTTAGTTTGTTATCAAGTTCTTCAATTTCGCTTGCAGATTTTCTAAGTTCAAAGAACTTTTCAGTTGCTTCGTTGTCAGTTATTTTATTATTGTAATAATTATTCCATAAT
Source organism: Flavobacterium sp. (assembly GCF_027490375.1). Taxonomy (GTDB): domain Bacteria; phylum Bacteroidota; class Bacteroidia; order Flavobacteriales; family Flavobacteriaceae; genus Flavobacterium. The sequence goes on along the minus strand of NZ_JAIXYH010000052.1, from coordinate 19,248 downwards.
TCTTCTAAATTATTTAAGCGGGTATAATAAAGCATTCTTAATGAACCTAATTTGTCTAGATCATCTTCTGAATGAATAATAAAATTTTCTATACTCGTTGCTAATTGAACTAATCCAATAAACACGCATGAAATTATAGTAGGAATTTTTGCTGATTGAAAAGCACTAAATATTCCGCTTGCTGAAAATAATATTGTCAATACTTTAAACCATTTTCTGTATAGTTTTTGCCTTTTTATGTATTGAATCAAATATTCATCACCATATTTCGTGTGAACTAAATCATACCAAATTTTATTTTCAATTGTCATCAAAAGATATTTTTGTGATAAAATGATATGTAACGTTCCAAATATTTACTTTCAGGCGGGTTTCAGAGCACAAAACTATCAACCAGCACTGAACTTGAATAGAAGCACAAAGCTCTAAGCTTGCACGTCACCCCGCCTGATGCAAAACCCGTGTTACCTGCCGTTATTTTATTTGCGTTATCCAATGTTCTGTTAGTTTGTCTGCTTTAGTTGTGTCGTTTGGAAAAGTTGTATGAATGATTTAATATGTCAATCCACCATTATCTTTCTGCATTTTGAATTGTCCGTTTGTGTCCATAGAATAAAGTTCGTAGATAAACTCAATTGGTGTTGAACCGTGAGCATCTCCGTTATAAGTTTTCGCTAAATAATCAATTTTGCAGTCATTGTTAAAGTTAAAAAGTTCCAACTCGTTATCTGTTCTAAAAGTCCCGAAGAAATTTTTTGATTTTGTTTTAACATCGTAAATCAGGAAATAATCAACACTACATCCTAACCCAGTGCAAGGTGAAAATGACATACGTATTCCTATATACTCTCTGTCATTATGTTTAAACAGTTTTATTTCGTCCCAGTTGTTTGCAAAGTCCACAGTGTCTTTTCCATAATGAACAATGTTTAATGTGGCCTTATCTTTTAAAGTAAAAATGTCGTTGTCAATTTTGATTTTTGTTTCATCGTCTGTGTTAAACCATTTTATTTTATGATTTCCAAGCTGAATATCTGTTTGATTACCTTCCGTATTGTTGATTATAATCGAAGGTTTAATACTGCGTAGTTCAAAATGGTTTTTCACTTTGTCCATAACGTCTACATTTTCATTTACTTCAGTTTTCGTCACAAGTTTATCTCTCGTCTGAGTTATTTCATTATTTGTCGTTCGGTTGTCGCAGGAAACTAAAATTGTCAGTATTAGAATTATTAAAATTTTGTTCATTGTCTGTCCTGTTACGGTCGTTCTATAATGGCAGGTAACTCAACAATTGCCTAAGTCTCCTCCATTTTTTCAATCACCAAAAACAAGCTTAAATTATCTAATCACAGCGAGCTGAATCGATAAAATTTTGCGTATTTTGAATATGTTAAATTGGACACTAGTTTCACCTTTTGTCTCAGCAATTAAAAAGTCACTTCTTTTTACACCTCGCTAATTTACGCACTTCCTCCCTCCCAAAACTACCTACTTATAGGTATTTTTTACTAACGTACGCATTTTTTACAACGACACGTTTTACGCACGTTTCTGCACAAGGGGTTGAAACGGAAAGCCGTAACGCGAAACGGCGATTGAAGCTGGTTATGGTGCAGCGACTGAAAGAAGCTGTGCCAAAACCGTAGCTGAAACGCCGTGGCGTGTTTCGCCTTGTAGTGGAAAACGCGACCTGCCGCGCACAAGCACTTCCACCCTATTTTCGCGGCGGGATGTGCCCAAAAAATAAAAAAATCTGATCGCTAGTTTTTTGGATTCGACAAATGGGTGCTGCCCCAGCGTTCCATTGCTTGTAAAACGGGTGCTAAACTCCTGCCAAGATCGGTTAACGAATACTCGACACGCGGCGGAATTTCGTTGAATTGCACGCGAATTACCAAACCGTCGGACTCCAACTGCTTGAGTTGCTCGGTGAGTACCTTGCGCGAAATACTGGGCATTCGAGCCGAAAGCTCACCAAAACGGCGTGTTTCGTCGCGCAGACAAAACAAAATAACCGGCTTCCATTTTCCGCCAATAAGTTCCAACAAAGCCGTTACCGGACAGCGAAAATCTTGATCGACGCGCTCTTTAGTTACCATAACGTTACTACTTTTTACTAGTTACCTAAAGGTTACTTGTTACAATTAATAACTATAATTAGTTACTTTGCGTAACAAAAGAACAAATATAGATAAATTATGATTTTAATTACAGGTGCAACCGGACAATTTGGAAAGTTAACTATCGATTTTTTACTTCAAAAAGGCGTTCAACCCAGCGAAATTTTGGCTTTAGTGCGTACAGAAGCTGCGGGCAATTCGTTTCAAGCGCGCGGAATTGGCGTTCGTGTAGCCGATTACGGCGATAAAGATTCTTTGCTGCGTGCATTTCAAGGCGTAACTAAACTGCTTTTTGTTTCGAGTAGCGATTTGGCGAACCGCTTGCAGCAACATAAAAATGTGGTTGAAGCTGCCGCAGAAATTGGAATTAACCACGTTATTTACACCAGTTTTCAACGAAAAAACGACAGCGAAAACTCGCCTTTATGGCAAGTTGCTGAATCGCATTTGGCTACAGAAAACTGGATAAAAGCCAGCGGTTTGAACTACACAATTTTAAAGAACAACTTATACCTTGATTTTGTTCCGGGCTTTATCGGAGAAAAAGTATTGGAAACAGGTGTTATTTATTTACCGGCAGGAACTGGAAAATTGAGTGCTGTGCTGCGTTCAGACATGGCTGAAGCGGCGGCAATTCTTTTGAAATTGGATGCGCATACCGCTAAGGAGTTCAATTTTTCTAACGAAACGGCGGTAAGCTATGAAGAAATCGCGGCGGAGCTGTCGCAGTTGTCGGGTAAAAGCATCAACTTCGTATCGCCAACTGTGGAAGAATACCAAACTACGTTAAGCAGTTACGGAGTTCCGGCAGAAGTTGTATCGATTTTTGCAGCCTTTGCCGCTGCGCAAGCCCAGGGAGAACTGGATGCAGTAAGTACCGACCTTTCGAATATTCTGGGAAGAAAACCGGTTTCGATACTCGATTTTGTGCGTCGGGTTTACGCAAGCTAACTGCGCAAAAATGCGAACAGAATCGGCGGTGATTTATCTAGCTCACTGCCGATTTTTTTGTGTCTAAAAAGTAGTGAAAATCGGAAAGTGCTGCTAAAAATGCAGAATTCCTTCCCGTACATGAAATAGCGTATTACCGAAATTCTGTGTATGTTGTTGAGAAAGCCGCAAAATCTTGCTAATTGAGCGCCTATTCATCCGTTAAAAAGTTTCATTTTTATGAATTATTCTAGCGGCTGCGCCAACAGTTCAAATAATTGTTAATTTAGCGCTAGAGCTTTGAGACAATTTCAGAGCAATTTTATTTCTATGAGCGAAAACGCACCTATCGACATTGAAGTTATTTTATCTCCAACTTCAAAAATTAATCAAGTTGATTTTGAGTCAATTACCTTCGGTTCAACGTTCTCCGATCACATGTTACAGTGCGATTTCAGAAATGGAAGTTGGGAAAAACCGATTATTAAACCGTACGAACCTTTTTTGATAGATCCTTCGGCTAAAGTTTTTCATTACGGGCAAGCTATTTTTGAAGGTTTGAAGGCGTATCGCGATACCCATGATAAGTTGTGGTTGTTTCGACCCGATCAGAATTACGAGCGTTTTAATAAGTCGGCTATTCGAATGGCTATGCCCGAAGTTCCTCGCGAAATCTTTCTCGATGGATTAAAAGAACTATTAAAAATCGATCAGCAGTGGGCGAAAGGCGGCGTTGGAAATTCGCTGTACATTCGTCCGTTTATGATTGCCATTGGCTCGGGCGTAATTGCTGCACCAAGTACGCAATATCGTTTTATGATTTTGCTTTCTCCTGCCCGCTCTTACTATTCGGGTTCGGTGAAAGTTATCGTGAGCGAGTATTACAGTCGCGCGGCAAACGGCGGAATTGGCGCGGCAAAAGCGGCGGCAAATTACGGCGCGCAGTTTTATCCGACCAAGTTAGCCAACGAAAAAGGCTATCAGCAAATTATTTGGACAGACGACGCTACGCATGGTTTTATGGAAGAATCGGGAACGATGAATGTATTTTTCCGCGTTAACGATACCTTGCTCACCGCACCAGCCACAGAACGAATTTTGGACGGTGTTACCCGAAAAAGCATCATTCAATTAGCAACCGACAACGGGATGAAGATCGAAGTTCGTCCGGTAGCTGTAGCCGAAATTATCGCTGCTGCAAAAACGGGCGAATTGAAAGAGATTTTTGGTGCCGGAACTGCTGCGGTTATCAATCCGATTGTTGGATTTGGTTATCGCGACGACTACTACGAATTGCCGGAACAAACCGATTCGTTTGCTTTAAAACTCAAATCGCAAATCATCGATATTCAGTACAAAAATGCTGAAGATCCGTACAATTGGACGGTCGAGGTGCCGCTAACCTAGAATTTTAGCGATATCCGGTTTGAAATAGTTGGGTCCTTTAAGCACTTTTCCGTCCTCGCGGTAAATTGGTTGGCCGTTTTCGTCGAGTTTACTCATGTTACTGCGTTGAATTTCGCGAAAAACGTCTTCGATTTTATCTTGCAAACCGTGTTCAATAATGGTTCCGCAGAGGATGTAAAGCAAATCGCCGAGGGCGTCGGCAACTTCCACTAAATCGCCTTTTTCGGCTGCTTCAAGGTATTCTTCGTTTTCTTCTTTAAGCAACTCGAAACGCAATTTTATCTTTTCCGGAGAGAGTTCGACGGTTGGTTTTTGCGCATAACCCAAACGATAGGCTGTGTGAAATTCTTGAACGGCTTTAATTTGTTCTTTCATAACATGGATTTATGAAGCAATATTAATGGCTGCAACCGACTTTTGGCTATTTTTGTTGAAAAATTATAAATAATGTTCACAACGGGTCAGCTAATTTTTGCCGCTTTATTTGTTGTTTGCTTTACAATCGTTATGGTAGTAATGTATCGAAAGGATTTGGCCTTACACAAGATGTACTACCGCGGAAACTACAAGATATTACTGGGCTTTTTTGCGTTCATTGCTATTTTGTTTCTATTTAAATTTTATATGAAGCATTAAAAGAACGCATGCGGATCCTCAAGTACATATTTCTGCTATTCATTCTGGTTACCATTGGTTTAACGGTGTTTATTGCTACGCAACCTGCTAATTATCAAGCTAAAGCGGAAATGGTTATTCCGGTTAATCGCGTAACTTTATTCAACTATTTAAACAATTATCGGAATTGGGAAAGTTGGAATTTTATTTCGGAAGGCGATGCGCAAACCAAACTTAATTTTCCAGGAAATACGGTGGGCAAATTAGGTTATATGACTTTTTCTGGTAACAAAAACGGCTGGATTCAAACAACAGATTTAGTTAAAAATCAGGAGATTAATTTTAAGATTAGTCAAAACGGCGAAATTACTTTTGGTAGTTTCACCTTACGCGATACTTTGGGAAAAACCAAGATTATTTGTAAGCGCACGGGTTCGTTAACTTTTAGTGATAAATTCGATGCTACATTTAGCGGCGGTCCGAAAGCCTTGGTAAACAACCAATTGCTCGTTTCGCTTGAGCAATTAAGCAAATTTTTAAAAGCTGAATTGGGTGTTTACAAAACCGAGGTACTTCCAGCGGTAAGCTTAAAACCGCTGTTTTTTGTGGGAAAGAAAATTCGTTGTAAACAAGGCGATTTAAATCCGGAATTACTGCGTTGGATACCGTTTTTACAAGAGTTTTTTGTGAAGAATCAATTACGAAAAGCCGGACAACCTATGGCCATTTACAAATCGGCTCCCAACGCTGCAGTAGTAGAATTAACGATTGCTATACCCACACCCGAAGAAGTATTTTTATCGCCAGAAAGCGATATTTTTTCAGGTAGTTTTGTACCGTATCGCGCATTGCCTGTTAAGTTAACCGGCGATTATTCGCACCGAACTGCCGCTATTCGAAAAGCGCGCACTACAATGAAAGAAAAGTTCCTGACGGAGCGTGGCGGCATTGAAATCTTAGAAATTTTCCAGCAAAACAGCTTCGAACAAAAACGACCAAGCAAATGGGTAACGTTTTTATACATGCCCATTCAAGGAAGTGTAGCGCAGCGTCCTGCGGCTGCGGCAACCGCACCGACTTTAACACAAGAACAACTACGCGCTGAAGAGGAACGACAAGCTGCCGAGAACTAATAAAGTATTGACCTTTTACAATCGGGAATTACAGCTCGGTCGGTTCAGCCCTTTCCAACAATTTTCGAATTACATATTCGGCGGCGTATAAACCAAACAAGCCAGGCATATAGCTGTTTGTTCCGTAGAACGATTTCTTAAAATTACTTCCGTCGGTTGTTTTTAGACTACTTGCATCTTGAATTTCTGAAGAAAAAACAACTTTAATTCCTTTATCGATTTTCATTTCACGGAGGCGCTTTTTGATTACTTTCGCGAAAAAGCAGTTTTTAGTTTGACTGATGTCGGCTACCTTAACTTTTGCTGCCTCCATCTTCCCTCCTGCTCCCATGCTGCTAATGAGCTTCACTTTTTTACGTTTCGCTGCTTTTATCAGATTTAGTTTTGGCGTTACCGAATCAATGCAATCGAGTACAAAATCAAATTGCGGATCCACCAGTTCGAAGGCACGTTCGGGACTGAGAAATTCTTTAACTCGCGTCAACTCGAGTTGTGGATTGATGTCCATCAACCGATCGCCAACGACCTGAACTTTATCTAAACCTACGGTTGAATGTAAGGCAGGTAATTGTCTGTTTATGTTTGTGATGTCTACCACATCGCCGTCTACTATCGTCATTTTTCCGACACCTGCACGTGCAATAAATTCGGCTGCAAACGATCCGACGCCACCCAATCCTACAACTAAAACATTACTGTTTTTTAATGCTTCTAATCCTTTTTCTTTGAACAATAATGCGGTTCGTTCTTGCCACTTTTCCACTACTTTTCTTCTTTAAATACGGTTTGAAAGTTGTTTTGTATTAATTCCTGTAAATCGGTTACCTCGAGTTCTAAAGCGGTTGCGGCTTTGGCGTACACTTCAGAAATTAGGTAATCAGACGAATCGGTTTCCAAGAAAATACGCTGCAAATTTAGTTCCTTTAAAATAGCAGGCAAATGTTCTTGCGTCATTAAGTATTTTCCAAAACTTACGTAACAATCGGCATTTTGCAACTGCTGCGCCAAGGCCAGATTTTTCGAAAATCCATGAAAAACAACAGCTTGTTTGAATTGCAAACGCTTTTTAGCCGACAAAACTTCTGCGTAAGCGCCAACACAATGAACAATAACCGGCTTTTGATACTGTTTTGCCAATTCGAGTTGCGCTTCAAAAATGGGTTGTTGCTTGGCAAGTTCGGTTTCCACACGATTATCTAGTCCACACTCGCCGAGCGCTACACAACTCGGATTCTTCAAAGCCTGTTCTACAGCTTGCAGATCGGATGTAAGGTTCTGTTCTTCAATATACCACGGATGAATACCGCAGCTAAACAATCCCGTTTGTGGTATCGGATCTTTGGGATAGTTGTTTACCACGGCAATTTCATTCGAGAGTAAATCCGCGTTATGTCTGTGGATATTGTAGAAATAATTCATTACATAAAGGTAAGATAGAATCGAGAAATACCGCGCAATACGCTTGGGAATTGTACTTTTGCAGCATGCTAAAACGGCAAGCGCAAAAATATATAAATACCTACAAAGGTTTTAAACGGGAGGTGTGGATTTTGGCCGGAATTACCTTTGTTAACCGGGCCGGAACTATGGTGCTCCCGTTCCTATCCAAATATTTAAAAGAAGATTTACACTTTAGCTTTTCGCAAGTTGGCTGGCTAATGACCGCCTTTGGCTTAGGTTCGATGTTGGGATCGTTCTTGGGAGGTAAACTTTCCGATAAAGTTGGATTTTACAACATCATGACATTCAGCTTATTTGGAAGTAGTATCTTGTTTATTGCCTTGCAGTTTATTACTAGCTTTTATGCGCTAGCCATAGGTATATTTATTTTGCTTACGGTTGCCGATATGTTTCGGCCTGCCATGTTTGTTTCCTTGGGAACGCTTGCCACACCGGAAACGCGCGCACGATCGTTTACTTTGGTTCGACTTGCCGTGAATTTAGGATTTGCAGCCGGACCAGCTATTGGCGGGTTGCTTATCATGAATTTGGGTTATGAAAGTATTTTCTGGGTCGACGGACTAACTTGTCTAAGTGCAGTTTTGCTCTTTTTGTATTTTATTCCGAAACCTAAACATGAAATAGTGCCCGCTAACGATACGCATGCGCACATTAAACGCAGCATTCCTCAGGCTAAGTTTTTGTGGTTTTTGTTGGCGAGTTTCGGAACTGCCGTTCTCTTTTTCCAGTTGTTTAGCACTTTGCCCTTATATCATCACGATAAGTACGGTTTAACTGAATTTCAGACCGGTTTGCTTATGACCATGAACGGGCTGATAATCTTTTTTATGGAAATGCCCGTGGTGAGCTACTTCGAAAAACGAAAAACATCGATGTTGAAACTGATGGCCGTTGGATCGTTGCTCATGAGCAGCTCGTTTTTAGTGCTAATTCCGGGCTGGAACAGTAACATTCTGATCATAAGTATGTTATTTATGACTTTTGGAGAAATGTTCATATTTCCGTTTTCGAATACGTTTGCCTTGTCGATAAGTCCGAAGCACGAGCAAGGCAAGTACATGGGATTTTTTACGATGAGCTTTAGTTTGGCTCATATTTGTAGTTCCAAAGGCGGATTGTCTGTGGTTGATGCCTATGGTTATTCGAGCAATTGGATTTTCATGACGGTAATTGGTGTCGCATCTTTGGCGGTAACCTTTTATTTGATGCGCTACATGAAATCGGACGTTACTTCGCGATAAACTTGAAAGCCGCAGCGTCGTATTTCAATTGCGATTGCTTGGCTTTGGTTTTTAGAGTGAGCGTTCCGTCGGGATTTACTAAACATTCCTGACCTGCACGTTGAATTTTATCGCGCGTTTCGGAAGCTGTTTTGGCAGCATCTAAGTAAATTATTTCACTGCTGTTGATTACTGTATTGAAGTTTGTAAAGACAATTTTTTTACTGCTGAAATCGACAATTGCGGTTTGATTTGTTGTATTGGTTTCCTTTTTTATCGGCGTTTCAGTTTTGGTGATTTCGTCCCAAGTGAGTACATGTAATTTCACTTTCGCGGCTGTAAATGCACTAATCTTAAGATTTTCTGGCTTGAGTTTGGCATCGAATGTTTTTATAAGAATGGTATCGCGCTTGCCTGCTGCGTTTTGTTGAAAGAAAAACAATTGATTTTTTTGAAGTTCGGCCGTACAATTTTCAAACTTAGCACTGATGGTTTTCGCTTCTGTTTTAGGTTTTACCGCCGGTTTTTTCTTTTGGGAATGCGCTGTTGCAGAAACCAATAAAACTAAAACGGAAAGCCACCAAATATTTTTCATAACTAAAATTTTGTTCTAAAATAGCAAAGATTTACATACGCTACACAGCAAAATATTTCTTCATTGTAAAACCGACGCTTTACGCAGAAGTTTACGAAAACTTACAACATGTATCTTCCGCAAAGCCCGTAACCAATAATGAAATACGCTCCCGAAAGAATAAAAAGTGCTTTAGAAACATCTGGATTCTTTTTTCGGAGATAAAAACCTACACCAATTCCGACAAGAGCTGGCGTATGAAAAAGTAAATACACTAATAAGATAGATGACATACTTAAATGAATGATTATTGTTGTTGAAGTTGATTTAAAAGCTGCTGTTTTTCATCGCGATAAAATAAATTCATCGTTTCAAATGGAATGATTTTATAGTCTTTATTTACGATGTGTACACAAGATTTTTTTATGGCTCGAACGTCGAAGTTATGTGCATCGATGAATTGCATGATGATGATTCGGAATAAGTTATCATAGCCCAAGTTGGGTGCTTCAACGAAAGGTAAACAACACAACAACGTATTTAGTTTCTCAGAAGCTACATCGGTTGAAGTGCCTGTGCTAAATATTTCGAGCATACGCGAGTGCAACGCTTCGTCTTGCTCATAGACTATGGTATTCTTGCTGTTATCGAGTAAATCTGCTGGATTGATGTAGCGCGTAAGCGGAATCACGGCGTCATCGAGTTTTAACGCATAACCCATAACCAAGGCATCGGGATTACACGGCACCGGAATTAAATCGCTTTCCGTAAAATGTTCCGATTGCTCCAAGATTTTTCGACGTACTTCCGTGAGTGTAATTCGATCGGTTTCGTGGTTAAAGTTTTCGAGTCGGCCGGCAATTTGCGTAGGTTGAAACGTAACGCCGCGCACGCAGCGTTGTTTCAAGCCGTATTCGATTATTTTGCCCATTTCATCGTCGTTTAGACCTTTTTGTAGGGTTACTACTAAGGTGGTTGACAGATTTAATGCATTGAGGTTTTCGAGTGCTTTTTTTCGGATTTTACCCAATGTAGCGCCGCGTAAACTCACTAAAGCTTCTTCTTTAAACGAATCGAATTGTAGGTAAATTTCGAAGTCGGGCATGTAGGTAGCCAAACGTTCGGCAAAATCGATTTCCTGAGCAATCCGAATACCGTTTGTATTTACCATCAGGTGTTTGATGGGCAATGATTTTGCGTAATCCAAGATTTCGAAAAACTCTGGATGCAGAGTAGGTTCGCCGCCGCTGATTTGCACGACATCGGGTTCTTTTTCGTTGGCAACAATTGTATCGAGCATTTTTTTCACTTCATCGAAGGTGCGGTGACGTCCGTAGGTTGGTGAAGATCCGGCATAACATGTCGGACACGTTAAATTACAGCGATCGGTAATTTCGATGATACTCAAGCAAGAATGCTGCTCATGATCAGGACATAAACCACAGTCGTACGGACAACCGTAATGCGTTTTGGTATTGAACGTATACGGTGTTTCTGAGGGTTTATTGTAGTTTCGAATGTTTTTGTAGTATTCGATATCGTCGGCGATAAGTACTTTAGAAGCTCCGTGTTCGGGGCAACGCTTGAGCATAAAAACTTTATCGTTTTCAAACACAATTTTGGCATCGATGCGTTTAAGGCAATCGTGACACAAACTCAAAGTAAAATCGTAATACGTGTATTTTCTAGTGGGCATTTTTAATTTTATTAAGCAAATCGGGTGTATAGTAAAGCCAACAAACGAGGCAAAGCCATTGTATAGAACTTAATCCGAATATGTAAAAGGTGTTTGGTTTTAAAAACTCGATTAGAAATCGAAACGCAAAATAAGCTAGCATAAAATACTTAAAAAGCCAGCCCTGTGGTTTGATTTTACTGCGTTTAGAAGCTAAAACACCAAATAATACTACGAGAAGGAACAGTTCGTACAGCGCCAAGGGATGTCGGGAAATTCCATCTCCCAAATTCATGCCAAGAAAAAAATCGGTTGGAATTCCGTAGGTAAAATCGGCCATGCCTGCAAGAAAACATCCGATGCGCCCTATGGCAATTCCGAGAATGATGGGTAAGGTGAATAAATCGCCGGACGATTGCTTTTCCCCAATGAACTTCTTGGCTAGTTCGACTCCCAAAGTACCGCCGAACAAACCACCCATAATAGATTTTACTTGGAAAAGCTGCTCCCAATTGCTGCTGTGCATAAAGGCAAGCGGATCTTCGAGTGCACCCGCGATACGCGAACCAAGAAAAGCGCCAAAAACGGCACCCACCAAAATACTCAGCCGATTGGTTGCTGAGATATAATCGGCTGTTGATTTCTTTAAATAGACGTAGTACCGAAAACCGAAAAAGAAGGCTGCGTACTCAAAGACCAAGTGCACATGTATCAAATAACCAAAAAATTCCGGTTCGAAAGGCAGTTTCACGTATAAAAAAGGTTTCAGTATTGTGATTGCTAAAAGCTTAACCTCGTTAAAAGTAGTTTTTTATTTAATGCCGTTACGCTAAGAACTTTTTTTGAGAGGTTTTATGAAGAAATGAAATTAAAAAAGTAGGGGATTTTTGGAACGATTGCCCGCGTTAGGGATAGCAGCAGCAATAATTGCCAAAGCACGCCGACGTTTTGTGTGCCGGTACGGGCGACATCAGAAGCCCAAACCCAACTACAAAACGCAAGTGGTTTAGCAGTTATTAACGCGGATAGCCCGCCCGAACGCCCAAAAAAAAATGGCACAGATATTGCCTATCTGATACATATCAAACTTTGAGATTATGAAAACTTTTCTAACCCTTTTATGTACCGGACTCTTGTTGCCTGTATTTGCTCAAGATGTTACCACGGTTAGCGCTACGGACAGCCGCATTGGCGACAACCTCGATTTGAGAGCTGTAGCAAGTATTTTTGCAGATTCGGATAATTTAGAAGATTTTGAACGCCGTTTGAATAATCCAAATAATCGAATTAACAACTTAGATTTGAACTTCGACGGTCGTGTGGATTACCTTCGAGTTATTGAAACTGTTGAAGATTACACGCATTTAATTGTTGTTCAAGCGGTTTTAGATCGCGATGTTTTTCAAGATGTTGCTACCATCGATGTGCAACGCGACAACAATAACAACGTTCAAGTTCAATTTGTTGGCGATGTGTATATGTACGGTCCAAACTACATTTACGAACCGGTTTTTGTGTACACGCCTGTGATTTATAGAAGCTTTTGGGCTCCAAGATATCGTGCGTATTGCAGTCCGTTTTACTGGGATTATTACCCAAGTTTCTACACGTATTGGAGTCCGTTTCCGATGTACACCTACCGCAATAACGTGAATGTTTTTATCAACGTGAATCACCAATACAATTACGTAAATACACGTAGAAATACGCGTGCTGTAGCTTTATACAATGGTCGACGTGCCGATGGTTACGAGCGTTTTTACTCGAATCGCACTGTGGGTCGCAGCGAAAGCAACGGAAGAAATTCGGTTACAACCACGCGATCTAGCGGTAGAAATAACCAAACGGGTACTCGTACAACGGTTAGCAATCCGTCGACTAACGGCGGTCGCAATCGCGAAACGACGGTACAAACGGGTGGTGTTCGACCAGCTCGCAACTCGCAAACAGTTAATACAAGCGGAAGTACAGGACGTTCTACTACTGTAGATCGTCAGGTTCGCGGAAATGAAAACTCGAATACCGTTCGCAGTCAATCAAATACAAACACGGTAACTCGCAATACAACAGATAGAACCAGAGGTACGAGCGATACCCGCTTGACAGATCGCACGCCGCGCAGCAGTTCCAGTTCGGCAACGAGTACAACGAGAAGTAGTTCGGTAACGCCAGCTCCGAGCAGAAGTGAGCGCAGCGGCTCTTCGGGAAATTCGCGTTCGGAAGCACGCAGTTCGGGTAACCGTCGCGGATAATTTTGTTTTTGGATTATTAGGATGATCCGTTGTCGAATTTCGGCAACGGATTTTTTATAGATTGGTGCCTTCAACATTAATATCTTTGTTAGAACAGGTGAATTGAGGTTCTAAGACCCGTAAAAAATTTTTGCTTCGCTATTTTTTAAAGTTGATCATTTAACCAGTCGTTCACGGTTTTGTATTTTTTTTGGTAAATCGGTAGTCAACATTTATTTGCCTTGTTCTGCTACAAAAGCAAGCTTTTTTCTAAAGCCTATTTACTGATCTAGTTGGCGAAAATCAACTATTTTACTAATTGCTAACTTCAATTTTTAGATCGAGCTCACGTTGAGTAGACAAGAATTGCACTTTTGTGAGAAAGTTCTGAAACGGCTCGACTATATTTGCGCAAAAATTTTGACTGTGTTTTTATATCTGAGAGTTTTTCGCGTGGCCAATTTGGCACTCATTGCCTTAGCGCAGTATTTATTGCGTTACACCTTTTTGCTTCCGCAGAAAATAACACCTGTTTTGAGCGACTTTCAGTTTGCGCTCCTTGTTTTTGCAACCGTTTGCGTTGCCTTGGGAGGTTACGTCATTAATGATATCCAAGACGTAGCAGCCGATCGGATCAATCGAAAAGACCAAACGCTGTTGGTTGAATTGTTTTCTGAAAACGTGTTACACGGCATTTACTTTGCGGTAAATGTGATTGGTGTTGCTATTGGGTTTTATCTGGCGAACAGTATCGACTCGCCCGGATTTGCTGGATTATTTGTGCTAACGGCCGTTGTACTGTATTTGTATCCGCAGAATTTTAAAACCGTTCCCGTACTCGGAAATATAGTTGTGGCTGCTCTGTGTGCACTTGCGCTAATTTTAGTTGGATTGTTTGACTTGTACCCGGCCTTGAACGATGAAAACAGAACAACATATTCACTGTTGTTCCAGGTAATTTTAGACTATGCCGGTTTTTGCTTTTTCCTAACGCTCATTCGCGAATGGGTTAAAGATCAGCAGGATATCTTAGGAGACGAAGCCATTGGGCGCCGAACGTTGGCGGTAGCGCTCGGAACGGACAAAATGAATAAAGTCGTAGCTGTAGCTTCAATTTTATTTGCGGCCTATTTAGTGTATTACACCTTTGCTTACTATTTTGCTTACGACTTATATTTTGCTGCCGCATTAATGTTTGCCTTACCCGCCTCAATTTGTGCTTATGTTGGCATAAGAATTTGGAATGCCGCAAGCCCGAGCGATTACAAATTGCTTTCTAATTTATTGAAAATCGCTTTTTTAGGAGGCGTACTTTTGATTGCCGTAGTAACTTATAATGTGAAAATGAATGTTCAGTAATCTGCCTTCTGGAAAGCGACTCATATTAGGAAGTGGTTCTCCGCGACGGAAAGAACTGTTGCAAGGATTGGGATTTACTTTTGAATTGCGTGTTCGCGAAACCGATGAAAGTTATTCGGATGATTTACGTGAAGGAGCCATTACTGAGGCAATTTGTATTCAGAAAGCCGCTGTATTATTGCCCGATTTACAGCCTGAGGAAGTCGTACTTACCGCAGATACATTGGTTTGGCTCGACGGAGAAATGCTAGCAAAACCTGCCAATGGCGTTGAAGCGGAGAATATGTTGAAGCAGCTGAGTGGTAAAACGCATCGGGTTTATACCAGTTTTTGTATTGCTTCGCGCGAAAAACAAGTAGTAGTTACCGATGTAGCAGCAGTGAGCTTTAGCGAATTAAGTGAAAACGACATCAAGAAATACGTAACTTTATTCAAACCGTTTGACAAAGCCGGTGCTTACGGCATTCAAGAATTTATCGGTTATATTGCAATAGAAAAGTTAGAAGGTAGTTTTTATACGGTTATGGGACTTCCGACACATTTGGTTTACAAACATTTACAAGATTTTTAATATGCTGCAATCGTTTTGGGCTGAAATACTCGCTACACTAATAACACTAGCTATAGTTGTGCTGGTGCGCGTACTTGCGGCAAAAGCGATAACCGAATACGCAAAACACAGTCAGCTTCTCGCCCACCGCGCCAATTTAGCGATCCGATACAATAATGTTTTTCTAACCGTTTTATTTTTCGTTGTTGTATTTGCGATATGGGGCGTTAATTCCGACGATTTGTTTGTGACATTCACGTCATTACTCACCATTTTAGGCGTCGCTTTTTTCGCACAATGGTCGATTTTAAGCAACATTACTTCCGGAATCATCTTGTTGTTTTCATTGCCATTTAAGATTGGCGACACGGTAAAGATTTTGGACAAAGATTATCCGATTGAAGCAGAAATCGAGGATATCAAAGCCTTTCACACCTATTTACGAACAAAAAGCGGTGAAATCATTACCATTCCAAACACGGTAATGATGCAAAAAGGTATTTCGGTCATTAACGATCCGACCGCTGAAAACCAGGAATTCACGGATTAATTAGCAATGATTATTTCGCCGTTTCAGGTCACTTAATTATACAAAGCATTGGTAGAATTCCGTAAGAGAGAGGCAAATTATGCTTGTACCTTTATTGTATCGATTTTCAGTACTGAATTCGTGTTAATGGCGAGTGGGATTTCTACCCTTCGCTGAATATCAAACTTAAATTTGAACAATTATGAGCACAGGAAGAGTAATTGCAGGCGCCTTGGTTGGCCTTGCGGCAGGAGCTATTTTGGGAGTACTTTTTGCCCCGGATAAAGGGACAGAAACCCGTAGAAAAATCGGTAAAAAAGGTAAAGATACTGCCGACGATTTAAAATCGAAATACAACGAAGCAGTTGATACTGTTTCTTCCAAAATTGAAAATTGGAAATCAAAAGGACAACATGCATTGGCGGAAGGTGCCGAATTTGTTGACAAAACAAAGTCGCAATTGGAAACCAATTTAAAATTCTAAAAATTAAAATAGGGCTACCTGCAACCAAGTAGCCCTTTTTATATCTTTGAATATGGACGAACAAAAAGTTATTTTTAGTGAGATACTCGCAGCTGGGAAAAAGTTTTTCGAAGACACCTTCGAATTGTATAAACTCAAAGGCTTAAAATCGATTAGCGAAATCGGTGGTTTGTTGGTCTTTTATGTCATCATACTAATTGTACTCATTCCCGCGTTTTTACTTGCCAACTTTGCCGTTGCGTTCTTAATTGGCGAACAGCTAGAAAGTCTAGCAAAAGGTTTTTTGATTGTTGCAGCCGCCTATTTTTTAATCGGAATTCTGCTGTTTGCATTCAAGAACAAACTCACAAAATGGTTTATTAATCTGATAATCAGATCTATTTTTAAGACGTAATCGTATGAGCAAATATGCACACATTCAAAATATAGCCGACTTAGATCAGCAGATTTATCAGGTAGCAAGCTCGCGAGAGCAGCAAAAGTTAGTTCTCGTTCAGCAATCCCGAACGCTTCAAAGATCGCTTACCGACGAAGATTTTGCGATCACGCAACTCGACCGCTTCGTGCGATCGCGCTTTTTTAAAGTCAGTATCTCGCGTTTAGCCGTTAGTTTCTTTTCTGGTGTTGTTGCTAAGCGACTTATTTTTGGGAAATCTACTGGCGTTGTTGGCGGATTATTAGGAACCATACTTCAAGCATTAGTAACTCGAAAAGTCATGGAGAAGACTGATAATTTGGCGCCAAATATGCAACAACGCGTTGCCGATTTACTGCGAAAGTTAAAAATCAACACATAATCTACGATCGATTTAAGGTTGAAAAAGTACTTGTATCTGATTCTTTTACTAATTGGTACTACTGTTGCGCCCGCACAGGTTCAGCAAGAGAAAGATACGGCTGCTTTATACCGAAAAATCGAGAAGATCAGTCATAAGTCGAAGTTCACCAAGTGGTTACACAAAGCAATCTTTGAGCCTGTTGAAAAACAGAAAGCACGGCAAAACATCCGTAAAAAAGCTTTTCGAAATTTAAAACGCTATCAAGGTAAGATTGTACGAAATATAAGCGTCACTACACTCGATCCTTTTGGCTTTTCAGAAACCGATATCAATAAAAAACCAAAAAATAGTGGTGAAAAGTTCGGAAATGCAGTACACTTAAAGTCTAAAGACTTTGCTATCCGAAATCTGCTTCTCGTTCGCCGCAACAAACCGCTCGACACCATTCGCCTCAAGGAATCGGAACGTATTATCAGAGCACAACGCTACATCAGTCGCGTACGAATTACGCCCATTGTTATTCCAAACAGTAAAGATTCTATAGATCTCGACGTTCGAGTGGTTGATAGCTGGAGCTTCATTCCCCAATTTTCGGGTTCAACCAGTCGGAGTTCAATTGATATTCAGGAACGTAACTTCCTAGGATTCGGACATAATTGGCGAAACCGCTTTGTTAATCGCTTTTCAGACGGCGAAAATGCATATTTCACAACGTACTCCGTTCCGAATATCAAAAACTCTTTCGTTCAAACTACTATTTCGTATCAAAACGATTTAAACAACTTTTACGGAAAAAGCATTAATATCGAAAGGCCTTTCTATTCGCCACTAACTAAATGGGCGGGCGGTGTTTACATCGACGCACAATTTAGGCAAGATTCGATACCCGATGTTACTAATGATTACGAACTTCAAAATTTTAAGTATCATTCGGAAGATTTTTGGCTAGGACATGCCTTCAAAATCTTTGAAGACGACACCGAAGAAGAAATTACAACGAATTTAGTGGTTTCCGGACGTTACTTGAATATCGGATTTAATGAAAGTCCGCCGACAGAATTTGATCCTGCCGATTTCTTCTCTGATGAGCGGCAATATTTAGTTGGTATTGGTATTACTTCGAGACAATTCGTAGAAGATAAGTTCCTTTTTAATTACGGTATTGTAGAAGACGTTGCTATAGGTAAGATCTACGGACTAACTTTCGGTCAGCAGCAAAAGAACGATCGGATGAGAGCGTACGCCGGATTTCGGTTGGCGCATGGCGATTATTACCGAATTGGATTTCTCTGCGCAAATTTTGAAGGTGGAAGTTTTTTTCGCCGCGGTTCCATGGAACAAAGTGCTTTAACTTTAACGGTAAATTATTTCACGCCCTTGATTTCACTCGGAGATTGGAGTTTACGTCAGTTCTTCAAACCACAATTTATCTTGGGATTTAATCGCGTCGATAGTTATGGAGATCGTTTAACTCTGAACGAAAATAGCTTATTTTTAGGTAATTACGGTGCTGGAGTCGTTTCACCCAATCCGTCGGGTATCGCCGGATTCAATGCACCTCTGGTTGGTACGAGCAAATTTATTGTGAGCTTCCAAACGCAAAGTTACTCGCCTTGGCAGCTAATTGGTTTTCGTTTAAATCCGTTTTTTAGTTACAGCGGCGGCTTATTGGGCAACGGTATTTCCAACATGATTAACAGCAAATTGTATTCTAAAATCGGTGCCGGTATCATAATTTCAAACGATTATCTGGTATTTTCCTCGTTTCAAATTTCATTTGCTTATTACTCAAATTTACCTAACGGAGCTGCTAATCCGTTCCAAACCAATTCATTCGAAACAACCGACTTGCGATTAGAGAACTTTGATTTCGGAAAACCGCGAACCATCATCTATAAATAATAGAAGAATTTCCGGAAATCATATAAATGTTACGGAAAAGTAATCCTGAACTTTACACCGCAAGGCATTGGGAAAAATTGCCTGAAAAAGAAAGTCCTTTTAAAGTTTTGTTTTGTTTTGTGTTTAGGCTGTCTCTGAAAAGTAGGCAGCCTTTTTTTTTGGGCAATCCGGTGCAGCGTTTTATAGTTGAAATTTGGTCGCTGCCCCGTCACGCTTTCCACGTCAATACCGTTTAGCCGGCGCTTGGTTTGCACGGCCGCCACGGGCTTCTTGGGT
>NZ_JAIXYH010000061.1 GCF_027490375.1 Flavobacterium sp. | reverse complement strand
GGTTTAAAAATTAAAGTCAGAAAATATTTAAATGGTTGATTACAAGGCGCACTTTATTTGGGATACTGTAGTATCGCAAATAAATGCAACGAAGTAAGCGACCGTTTAAATGTTTAGCGGCCTCGATTTACACAGATTTTGTGTTAGTCTAAATCTCAATGTATTGTTAAACCGCGATCTGACAAAGATTTTTAATCGAGTTCAGGTTTTAGGCTTTTTAAAGCGTTTTGGTTTTCGTTGCAGTCGTTATTGCGGGCAAAGTGCACCAATACGTGTGTTTAGAACGTATCGACAACAGCAAATTTATCGCGGATTTCCAAAAACAAATCAGCTAAACCAACAGCATCGTCGGTGGTAACTAAACGTTGGCGGTATTCTTTAAATCCGTGGATACCTTTAAAATAATTGGTATAGTGGCGTCGCGTTTCAACAATTCCCAAACGTTCGCCTTTCCATTCCATGGCCCATTTCAGATGGTTTTCAGCAGCTTCGACACGATCCGAAAAGCTAGGCTCTGCACGGCGTTCGCCGGTTTTCATGTAATGCTTGATTTCGTTGAAAATCCACGGATAGCCAATCGCCGCACGGCCAATCATAACGCCATCAACGCCGTAGCGGTTTTTGTATTCCACGGCTTTTTCAGGCGAATCAATATCTCCATTTCCAAAAATCGGAATCGTAATTCTCGGATTGTTTTTTACGCGTGCAATATGCGACCAGTCGGCTTCACCCTTGTACATCTGTGCTCGTGTTCGGGCATGAATCGACAGTGCTTGAATGCCCACGTCTTGCAAACGCTCGGCAACTTCATCAATGTTAATGCTGTTTTCATCCCAACCCAAACGCGTTTTCACCGTTACGGGCAAATGCGTTCCTTTGATAACGGCTTTGGTTAAACGTACCATTAAATCAACGTCCTTTAGAACGCCCGCTCCGGCACCTTTACAAACAACCTTCTTCACCGGACAACCAAAATTAATATCGATTAAATCCGGATTTACCGCGCTAACAATCTCCGACGACATGCCCATAGCTTCTTCATCGCCGCCAAAAATCTGGATTCCAACCGGACGCTCGTAATCAAAAATATCGAGTTTCTGCCGACTCTTAATTGCATTTCGAATTAGTCCTTCGCTGGAAATAAATTCCGAATACATCAAATCGGCACCGTGCGCTTTGCAAAGTCTGCGAAACGGCGGATCACTGACATCCTCCATCGGAGCAAGCAAAAGCGGAAAGTCGGGAAGTTGGATATTTCCAATCGTAACCATTGCGGGTATTTTTGGCAAAGTTACTAAACAAAGCCGAGTTGGTACTAACTTGGTGGAGCAGGAACTGTATGGTCAGATTTGTTTGCGCAAATTTCGAATCGACGCAATTACCTTTTAGGTTTAGATCGAATTTTTATACCATAAATAGCATAAAAGTAAGTTGAGAATCTATATTTATACTATAAAAGGTATAAAAAATATAATTGGTATAAAAATTATACCTTTTATGCTATTTTTAAACGATAAAATGATATTTTTGTAGTTGAAAAGGTATAAAAATGAAAGAAAATCTGACGCCTTTGAGTAAGCACATCAAATTAAAGCGAAAGCAAAACAGGTTGACGCAGCCCGAACTTGCGTTAAAAGCGGGAGTAGGCCTGCGTTTTGTGCGCGGTTTAGAACAAGGAAAAACAACCTTACGAATGGATAAAGTGAACGACGTGTTGCGATTGTTCGGCGAAACTTTGGGTCCGGTTGCACTTGATCGAGATTTATTGTTGAAACAAGATGAATAGAAAGGCAAACATCTTCGTAAAAGGACATTATTGTGGCTACTTGCTTGAAAACGAGCGCGGCTACACCTTTACTTACGATGCTTCTTACTTGACAAATCCGGCAGCGACGCCAGTAAGCGTGACTTTACCCTTGCAAAAAGAACCATACAACAGCAAAACCTTATTCGCATTTTTTGACGGATTGATACCCGAAGGTTGGTTGCTTGATTTGGCAGAAAGAAACTGGAAAATAAATTACCGCGATCGGATGGGATTGCTTTTAGCCTGTTGTAAAGACAGCATTGGCGCAGTTAGCGTTTTAGAACATGAAGAACTATAAAAAGAAATATTTAGAGCGAAATTTGGCAGCAGTAAATCTGGTGCAAGAACCGCCTGCTTTTTATGGAACGCGCTGTTTGCATTGTTACGAACCGCTAAACGAAGGCAACGCAACAGTACATCAAGCGTGCAATAAACGCTTTTACGGACAGTTAAAAACACCCGAATTGCACTATGGTTTAGCAGATTTACAAGAACTTGCCACACAAGTAATCCAAAGTCAGATGGCTGTTACAGGAGTTCAAGCCAAAGTATCGTTGAGTTTGTATCGAAAAGCCTCGAAAAATCTGACTAAAAAGTTAACAATCGTTGGTTTGTACGGTGATTATATACTTAAACCACCGTCGGAGTTTTACCCGCAACTGCCCGAGTTGGAAAGCGTAAGTATGCACATGGCGCAGGTTTGTGGTTTGCTAGTGGTTCCGCACAGCTTGTTGTATTTGCAAGACGGCACGTTGTGTTACATCACGAAACGCGTTGATCGAACCCGAAACGAAAAGTTGCATATGGAAGACATGTGCCAGCTTAGCGAACGGCTTACCGAGGACAAGTACAAAGGGAGCCATGAACAAGTTGCAAAGTTGATCTTGAAGTATTCGAGTTCGCCGTTGTTGGATGTAGGTAATTTCTTTGAGCTGGTTTTGTTTAGTTTTTTTACCGGAAACGCCGATATGCATTTAAAGAATTTTTCGCTGCTCGAGAAGTGTGGGCAGGGTTTAGTACTTGCTCCGGCCTACGATTTAGTTCCAACGGCTTTGGTGAATCCGGGTGATACCGAAGAATTGGCACTGACCTTAAACGCGAAAAAGCGAAAAATTGGTTATAAAGATTTTAGTGCCGCGTTTGAGAATTGCGGATTGAGTAAACGATACTTAGACAATACCTTAGACTTGTTTGTGTACGCAAAACCCGAAATGCTCGA
Organism: Flavobacterium sp.; assembly: GCF_027490375.1. Lineage (GTDB taxonomy): Bacteria > Bacteroidota > Bacteroidia > Flavobacteriales > Flavobacteriaceae > Flavobacterium. The sequence continues at coordinate 43,219 of NZ_JAIXYH010000061.1, read as the reverse complement.
CGTCTTGAAAAAGAGTTTTGTGTCGGTCGAATACCAGCAACGTTATCGGGCGTTGATCGATAGTAGATACAAGCAATTGGGTTTGGTTTAAAAAAAGATTTGCAAACGGTGAAAAAACCCAAAAAATTTGCCGAAATATCACAATAAGTTGTGAATAGTTCAAGCATAAAGCCCGTAATTAATGAATATATTTGCACGATTTTCGGTAACGATTTTCGGTAACGATTTTCGGTAACGATTTTTCGCGTTAAGGATTACCTTGCGGTCAATTCGGCTGTAGCCTCGGGTGAAGCGGCAGCCCCCGATGAAAGAGGGGCTACAGCGGAAAGCCTGACGGCGCGGACGCACAAACATCTTCCGACGCATTATTTTCGCGCCGGAACGCCCAAAAAAGAAAGAAAAAGCAAATGAAGAACATCAGAAATTTTTGCATTATCGCGCATATCGATCACGGTAAAAGTACTTTAGCCGACCGGCTGCTTAGTGCTACGCAAACAGTTTCGGCACGAGAGGAGAAAGCGCAGTTGTTAGACAATATGGATTTGGAGCGCGAGCGTGGGATTACCATTAAGAGTCACGCGATTCAAATGGAATATACCTACAAGGGCGAGAAATACATCTTGAATTTAATTGATACACCGGGACACGTAGATTTTTCCTACGAAGTATCTCGTTCGATTGCCGCTTGCGAAGGTGCTTTACTTATTGTAGATGCTGCGCAAAGCATTCAGGCACAAACGATTTCGAACCTGTATCTCGCTTTGGAAAACGACTTAGAAATTATTCCGGTTTTGAACAAAATTGATTTACCGAGTGCGAATCCCGAAGAAGTTAGCGATGATATTGTTGACTTGCTAGGTTGTAAGCACGACGAAATTATTCCTGCCTCCGGAAAAACTGGTTTGGGCGTAGAACAAATTTTAGCAGCCATCATCGAGCGCATTCCGCCGCCGAAAGGAGCTGAAGATGAGCCGTTACAGGCATTGATTTTCGATTCGCACTACAATCCGTTTCGCGGTATTGAAGTTATTTTCCGCGTGAATAACGGCGTTATCAAGAAAGGCCAGAAAATTAAATTCATGGCCACGGGCAAGGAATATTTTGCCGATGAGGTTGGAACGCTTAAACTCAACCAAGTTCCGAAACAGCAAATTGGCGCCGGCGATGTGGGCTATTTGATTTCGGGAATTAAGGAAGCGAAAGAAGTAAAAGTAGGTGATACAATTACCGATGCTTTGAACCCAACTCAGGAAATGATTACTGGTTTTGAAGACGTAAAGCCGATGGTTTTTGCAGGAATTTATCCGGTTGAAACCGAAGATTACGAAGATTTGCGCGCCAGCATGGAGAAGTTGCAATTAAACGACGCATCGTTGGTGTTTCAGGCCGAAAGTTCGGCGGCACTTGGCTTTGGATTCCGTTGCGGATTTTTGGGCATGTTGCACATGGAAATCATCCAAGAACGTTTGGAGCGCGAGTTTAACCAAACGGTAATTACCACAGTACCTAACGTAAGTTACTATGCTTACACGAAGAAAGACCCGGATGCTGCGTTTATTGTAAATAATCCGAGTGATTTGCCCGAGCCGTCGCGCTTGGATCGCGTTGAAGAACCGTACATTAAAGCAACGGTGATTACCAAAAGCGATTTCGTGGGCCAGGTAATGAGTTTGTGTATTGAAAAACGCGGACAAATTACCAACCAAACCTATTTGACTCCGGAGCGTGTTGAATTAAATTTCGATATGCCCTTGGCGGAGATTGTTTTCGATTTTTACGATCGTTTAAAGACCGTTTCAAAAGGATACGCTTCGTTTGATTACCATCCGATTGGTATGCGACAGTCGCGTTTAGTGCGATTAGACGTATTGCTAAACGGACAAAATGTCGATGCACTTTCGGCCTTGATTCACGAAGATAACGCGTATAACATCGGAAAAAAGATGTGCGAAAAGCTACGCGAATTGATACCACGCCAGCAGTTTGATATTCCGATTCAAGCGGCTATCGGGGCGAAGATTATTGCACGCGAAACGATTAAAGCACTGAGAAAAGACGTAACGGCAAAATGTTACGGTGGAGATATTTCGCGTAAACGCAAACTTTTAGAGAAGCAAAAAGCAGGTAAAAAACGCATGAGACAAGTAGGTAATGTAGAGATTCCGCAGTCGGCGTTTATGGCAGTTTTGAAGTTGAATGATTAATAGTTTGGTTTACTGAGTAGTTTAAAGAAATTTCGGTGCATTATTCTATAATGATTCTTTGATGTTTGGATTTTTGAAACTTTGTTTCACAGCAATTTCAATCAAACGAAAACCGATTATTAGAATTGATATAAATTAAAGCGAGTGCCAGGCAGAAACGTCTGGCATTTTTTATTCGAAGGCGCTTTACTTGATTTCAAAACGCACAAAAAACAACACAATTCGTCCGATAGTATTTGTTTGAAAGGTCATCGATCCAGTATTATCGATTGTTCGCATTGATATAGACTTGACGTTTAGGATGTTTCGTCCAGTTAAGCCGATATCGATTTTGTGTTTTTTAAATGAGTAATCTGTGGAGAAATCCAAAAAAGAAAACGCATCTTTTATCGATAAATCGGGTCGCCAATAGTTGTTTTCGATTCTAAAAAACAACTTTTTTTGGAAATTATAATGGAGTTTAACAGAGTAGTTAAGTCCGATTTGACTTTGTTCCATTCCTGAAAAATCGAACGAGCTTTTAGAAAATTCAGCTTGCGTTTCTAATCGAATGTTTCGTTTTTTGTTTGCGAATTTTAGTCCGATACTGCTAGAGTAAAAAGTTCCTTCGTTGGGTAGTACTTCGGTAGAATTTATAGCGATGTAATTTTTAGATTTAGAAGCAGAAAATGTTGTTTTTAATGAGGATTTTAGCCAGGGAATGTAGGTATCTAAATCGTTTGTAAAGCTTGAAACGGTGCTGCCAAGGCGCTGCTGTATATTTCGAATTAGTTGGTACGAATTGGTAAAATCGAAATAAGGAATAAAGTTATAATTGGACTGTGTGTGTGATAATTGCGCAGTTAAATACGTTGCCGTGTAAAAATTGTGGTAGTTATAGCTCAGATTAGCATTGTAATTTCGTGGAATTTCGGCTGCGAGATTAAATGTTGTAAGGTTTCTAAAGCCTTGTAAACGAGTTAATGAAATGGCGTGATTTAATGGAATAATGGGTCGGTTAATTTGACCCATGGCAATAATTTTTGATTTAGAGTTTAATAGCGTGTTAAGTTGTATAAAAGGCTCTACTAGAAAATCCGATCGTTTAAAAGCGGGCGTTGTAGTTTCAGAAATCGCCCTGGTAAAGATTGAAACTTTTGTACCTGCGTTTACAGAGAACGTCTTTGAAGATACTTTAAAATTCGGAGAAGCGCTACCAATGGTATACGTGTAAGTTCCGTTTCCAGCGACGAACAGAGGATTTTGTATTTGAGAAGTTTCAAACGACGTGTCGAAGTTTTGTTGTGAAAATTGAAGATCTACAGGAACTTTAACTAGCAATTGGTTCTTTTTGTAAAGTAGCTCTGATTTGAAGCCCGCATTAAAAAGTTTGGTATTGGTGTTTTGTTCATTTAAGATAAAGTTAGAAAAATTAGCAGATTCAGAGGGGTTCGTTATTGAAGTATTTTCTTTGGTGCTGCCAATTGAAACGTATGTTTTCGAGTCTAAAATCATACCTTCACCTAAAAGCAGTGACAGTTGTGTTATGTTAGAAGCCCCAAAGTTAGTTGGACTGTTCTCTAGATTTTGTTTGATTCCATTGTTATCACCACCAATTAAAAGCTGGTTTTTTGCCGCGTTAAAGAGCGTGTTTGATTCGAAGTAAACGTTTTTTGTACTTCGACCAACCCAATTTATTTGTCCGTTGTAGGCCTTAATTGTAGCGTTATTTTGGGTTGAAGTTGAAATAGATATTGGATTTTCGCCTGTGAGTATTAACGATGTTTCATTTTGTAAGGAAGCGGTTTTATGAATTTGCGATAATTGCACCCGAAGTTTATGGTTTCGTATTTTACTGACAAAGCTGGCACTATTTGCAATTAGTGCTTCATCGATAACGTATTTTGAGTCGCTTAGTGGCGCACTTAACGTGCTTGCTATCCTCAAGTTAGGAATTACTTGCACATTTGTATTAGCCAGATTAGACATTTGATTGTCTAATGCATCGGTATTAATCGCATTTTCATTTACATTGTTCCAAGCGTGCACGGTAAATAATTTAATATTTGCGTTGGTTACAAAGTTTGTTGCTTTGAGTTTGAATCGATTTTTTATACCGCCACCAATGTCAATTGTTCCAAAATAATCAGCGCCGTTTTTTTGCAGATTTACGTTTAAAACGGTTTCTGTTCCTTTATCAAAGCTGCTTAGGACGCTGTTTTGTGTATAATTTTCGATCGCTTCAATTTGGGCAATCAATTCACTTGATATATTTTTTGAACCGGTTTGATACGCGTGATCAAAAAGATTTTGCCCGTCAATTAAAATGGTGCTTATCGCTTTCCCTTTAAAAGTAATTGCGCCATTATCGCTTATTTTCACGCCTGGAAGTTTTACCAAAACATCTTCCAATACCTTTTCTGAGCCATCGATTATATTGGCAATTTTGAACTTAGTGGTATCACCTTTTATTTTTACTGGTGATTGTTTGGTTTGAATTTTAACCTCTTCTAAAATTTCGGGTTGTTCTTCATTATTTGAAGCTGTTAGTTCGAGTTGGTAAGTTTTGCTTTTATCGTAGTAAAAACGGTGTAAAAATTCTAAACCGGAACGGCGAACGAGCCATAGCGAAATAGTATCGTTTTTAGGGAATGCAAAAAATTTAAAATTGCCTAAACTATCGGTTTTTGTTTTTAACTGAAATGTTTCATTTGATTTTAATTTGGCGACAATAAAGGTTTCTTTTAAACTAACTCCTAAATAATTTACTAAATTTCCTTTAACTTGTTGAGCAAATAGTAATTTACTATTGCAAATAAAAATCAATAAAATAAAGTAGTTAAGTACCCTCATTTAATTATAGCATTCTATGTAGTGTGAAAGGATTTTAAAGCCATCGTCACCTTCATTTGCGGCATTTTGCTCTACAGTTTCCACAAAAGCTTTGAATTTTTTTATTGCTTCTTGGTATGAAATGATTTCTTTCTTCTCAATAAGAGGATCTTTAGGAATGGTAACTCCCATTGTGATCGATACCGCCTCAATGTTCACTGCTTTGTCTTCCGAGACCACTTTTAAAATGATGCCTGGAAGTCCCATAAACTTGAAGGGACCATCGTTTATTGGTAAATCGGGAAGATAGTAAGCAATAAATGTTCGGCCTCTAAAAGTACACTTTGCGCTTAAGCATTTGTATCCCAAAATGTCTAGAGTTTCGTCCTGAAGTTTCCAGTTAAAATCAATGCTTTTGTCGTCGATAATAGCACCTTTGAAATGACGAGCATTATATCGAATTGATTTTGATTTTAAATCCTTAACGTACGGCTTGGGGAAATTGTTTGCTTTCGATTCAAAAACATCTCCATCTGGCAAGGAAACAATAGTATCCTTTATGTGTTCTATATAGATACTATTCTCACCATTTGTGAATAACTCTCCTCTGATGTATTCAGTTCCGCCTTTTGGATTGCCTGCATCGTTTAGGTTAGAGTTGTAGGTAATTTGGTACGATTCGGTTTGACCAAACAGGATACTACAGTAAGCCAGAAAAACAAAAACAAAGTAATTTTTCATAATTTAAAAGAAAATAGGCCAGACTATGATGACCAGTCTGGCCAAGATTTATTAAAGTGGTGCTAAACTTACCATTCTTCTCGCGGCGTTCAACGCGTTGGCGCAAGCTTGACCCATATCAATGTTGAAATCACCTGTTGAAGTAACACATCTTGTGGCAATTGTGGTATTAGAATTTCCTTCTCCGTCGATTACCGTTACTCGTCGCGTACAACAAACGGTATTAGATGGGGCGTTTTCGTTGGTAGATTTTGAACTTGAAACAGGCTGGCCATCGGCAAAGCTCATTGTTGCCATCAAGCCAAATAAAGCTGTGAAAATCAATCTTTTCATAAATTAAAAATTTAAATTAATAAATAAGTTAAGTGTGATACCGTACACAAATGAAAAAAAAACAATTCCTTAAAACTTTATTTAAAAATTTAACTTTCTTTTTATAAGTAATTTTTTACAACAAAAAAACTCGCTCATACTATAAAATTTTGCTTCCTAAATATTGAACTACAGTGTTATTAAAATGCAAGTATAATGGGCTAACGTATCTAACTTACTTTTTAGTATCTCAAACTTTATTTTTCATAAAAAATCTTTCTAAATTCCAACCGTTTTTTTGGTCATTCTTGTTTGTTTACTCACATAAATGTTGGTGGTTTTAAAATGTTCGCTAGCACACATCAAACTTGCGTTGTAGTGATAAAACGTTTTCATTAAAAAACCGCCTTAATGTTGAGGCGGTTTTTTAGTTGATAGATGAACACTATTAATGATTGTTGTAGGATGCAGATTTGAAAACAGCTGCTTGTTTCATGATTTTTAACCCCGACCTGTTCCAGCTACCAATGCTCGTTTGCACTTTTTTCTGTGCACATTTTTGCACAAGGGGTTGCAGCGGAAAGCCGTGCCGAGCCAAAAGCTGTGCAGCCTGCTGCGGAGCGGCGACCAACGGAAGCCGTGCCGCAGTTTGGCGAAACGGTTTTGGAACGGTGCGCCTTGCAGCGAAAAACCCGACCAGCCGCGTTATTGTATTTCCACGAAATTGTTGCGGCGGGATGTGCCCAAAAAACAGAAATCGGCACTTGCAAAAGGCGAATAGCGCTGTTGGTTTGTGTACCTTAGCTGAAAATTTTAGCGCATGTTAGAAGATAAGAATCAGCCGCGAACACCGTTGGCGCAGCTGGGCGAATTTGGATTGATAGCACGTATTTCGGAAGGATTTCCGTTAAAAAATGGCAGTTCGAAATTGGGTATTGGCGACGATGCCGCGGTGTTGCAACGTTCGGAAGAAAACACGCTGATAACGAAAGAGTTGTTGATTGAAGGCGTGCATTTTGACCTAAGTTTTATGCCGTTAAAACACTTGGGCTACAAAACGGTTGTGGTAGGAATATCGGATTTATGCGCCATGAACGTAAAGCCCGAACAAATTTTGATTTCTATAGCGGTAAGCAACCGCTTTACTTTAGAGGCCATTGATGAGTTTTACAGAGGAGTTCAGTTGGCTTGTGCGCGTTTTGGCGTTGATTTAGTGGGCGGCGATACTTCGAGCTCGGTTACGGGTTTAATTATTTCGGTAACGGCTGTGGCGCAGGCAAAAGAGTCGGAAGTAGTTTTGCGAAGTACAGCAAAAGAAACGGATTTACTGGTAGTTACAGGCGATATTGGTGCGGCGTATATGGGCTTGCAAGTTTTGGAACGCGAAAAGCAAGTTTTTTTAGCTAACCCAAACAACCAGCCCGATTTAACACCGTACACGTATTTAATTGAGCGACAGTTAAAACCGGAAGCGCGCACCGATATTAAAACTTTGTTGGAGCAGTTAGAGGTAAAGCCTACGGCTATGATTGATATTTCCGACGGTTTGGTTTCGGAAGCCTTACATTTGTGTAGGGCGGCCGATTTAGGTTGTCGAATTTATGAGGAGAAATTGCCTTTAGATCCGCAGCTGATTTCGTGCTGCGAGGAGTTTAATATAGATTCCACCACTGTTGCTTTAAACGGAGGTGAGGATTACGAATTGTTGTTTACGATTTCGCTGACCGACTTTGATAAGATAAAGGGCAACCCGAATTTGACGGTAATTGGTCATACAACGCCGGCGGGTTCAGGCAAGCAGTTAATGACACGTGCTGGAACTACGGTAGCGTTGACTGCGCGCGGATTTACGGGTTCGTAGTATCGTTATCTTGAATAATTTTCATGACGCTCTCGCTGTAGTAGTTGTTGTTTTGCAGAATTTGTTCGAAAGCGTTGAGCAATTCTTCGAAGGTGAGGTCGTTTTTAATGATGAGACCGGCGGGATTTACTTGATCGATTACTTCTTGAAAGCGCACTTTTTCGGTGTGCATGGTTAGCAAAACGACTTTGCAGGCAGGCATTTTTTCTTTGAGGATATTGGCGAGGTCGAGTCCGGAATAGACGTGATGTTCGGGGCTTGGAGGTATGCTGATATCGAGAAAAGCAACGTCGAAATTGCTGTTGTTTTTGATGGCGAGGTAGGCTTCTCGGGCGTCGGCGGCTTCGGTGTGGGCCACGGAATATTCGTCGGGGCGAAAACGATCGACGGTATTTTTATACGCACTGAGTATAAAAGGGTGATCGTCAACCATAAAAAGACGAATATGTTTTTTCATTTGTAGGTTTGTTTTAGGCGTATGAAGTTAAGGGAAATTTAAATAAAAAGGTAGTCCCTTTGTTTTTTTCTGAATAAATTTCCATTGAAGCTTTACTTTGTTTTACGCGAAGGTCGATGTTTTTGAGTCCGATACCTTTCTTTTCTTTGTTGGCGTTAAACCCGATTCCGTTATCAATTACTTGTAGGTGCAGTTGGTTTTCGATTTGAGTGATATTGAAGTGAGCTTCTGTTGCTTGTGCGTGTTTGTTGATGTTTTGTAAGCATTCTTGGACGATTCGGTACAGGTTGATTTTAGTCAGGTTATCGATTTCTTGCCATTTGATGTTATCGGAAATATCGAGCGTAATGCTGGCGCTTGCGATATGTTTTTGTTTTTCGAAGTAATCGTTTAGTACGAGAACGAAGTTATTGACGACGGCCGCTTTTTCTTGGCTTAGGTCGTGCGAGATTTCGCGGATTTCTTGTTCGATTTTCTTGAGTTCTTCAATGAATTGTACGCGTTCTTCGGCTGCTTTTTCGGTATTTTTTTCGTTGAGTAGTCCGAGATTGAGTCGGGTTCCGAAGAGTTTTCCGAGTACGCCGTCGTGGAGTTCCCGGGCGATATTTCGTTTTTCAGTTTGTCGAACGGCTTCCATTTTGCTTTGTTGGGAGAGCATGAGTTCGTAGATTTCTTCGTTGGCTTTTTGTTGTTGTTGAATGAGAATAAGTTCTCGGTTTTTAGCCATTTGTATCCGAATGATGAACACGAAAGCCCCGATGGTTAGGAGTGCCAGAGTAATGTAAATAATGGATTTTCGTTGTTCGATCAGGCTGTTTTTTTCTACGATAAGTTCATCGGTTTCGTATTCGATACGGGCAAGTTTGTTTCGAATTCGGCGTTCGGCAACCTGAAGGGAGTCGCTTATTCTAATATATTCTTCTGCGTATTTTGATGCGTTGGCGCGATCGACTTTGATGAGTTGTTTGAGGGCGAGGGTTTGATCTTTCTTACTGGCAATTTCTCTAGATTTATTGTATGCTAGTTTTGCGCTTCCTTTAGCTGAGAGCGAATCATTTAACTGCTGTTGATACTCTGATAATCTAAGTAAGGTTGTTATTGCTCCTTCGCTGTCTTTTATACTGTCTTTAGCTCTTATAAGGTATCTTGCCGTTTTGTCATAATTATGTTTTTTATTTAATTTAAATCTTGTATATTCTAAATTGTCGAAAATGGTAATATAAATATCAAATCTTTTATTTTTTAGTGAATCACTCTTAATAGCCATTTTAAATACATCGACAGCATTTTCGTATTCCTTTTCTTTTAATTTTATAAGTCCAATGTTGTTTGAAGCACTTGCGGATAAAAACTCTAGAGAAGGGTCAGAATAGTTTTTTCCAATTGCCATTAATTTTTGATAGTATTCTTCTGCTAGCTCATATTGCTGTAGATTTATCGACGTCAAGCCTAATAATTCATAAGTTTGAACCAACATATTTTCATTAGGATTTTTTTTAAAAAATTGTAGAACCTTATATAATTCTCGTTCACCTGAAGTATAATCATTCTGACTAATAAAGATTAAGGCTTTATTTATTTGTCCTTGCGATAAGTAGTCTTTTAGGTTAGCTTTTGACGCAACTTTTGTACCATAGTTAGTGTAATAGAATGCGCTATCGGCATTGTTGATTTCAGTGTGATAGTCAGCTAAATAATATGACGCCTTGCAAATACTTGAAGAATCCTTTATTTTAATACTGTTTCTTAGTATGCTTTTTGAAACCGAGTAGTAATTTTTAAATTCTTTAATATTATAGTATCTATTTGCAATTTTAAAAAGTAGAGCTGTTTTCAAAGAATCATTGGGCCATTCACTTATCTTTAACAGAACTCTATCTGCTATTTTAGATCGACTGAATTTATCAAGAGTTTCCAAGTTAGCAGAGTCAAGTAATATGTTGATTTGGTGAAGTGCTGTTTTTTTCGATTTTATGTTTTGTTCCTCACAACTCCACAATGACAATACTATAACAGCAAGCGATACGATAATTTTTTTCATAAAAAAAGCCACCCTTTAAGGTGGCTTAAATTAAGTATTATTTTTTAATCACGTTTCTTTGTTGTTACTACAGTTATTCCGTCTCCATTGCCAGTCTTTAAGTCAGCCAAAATCTGACCGTTATTTTTAGGCTCGCTTACATTTGCCTTTCCATTGTATGATACTAAACCTACTAATGCAACTACTGCTACTACTACTAAGATGGCTAACTTTTTCATAATGTCTTAAATTGGGGTTATTTTTGTAATTTTGTTTGCTTTATTATGTACCAAAAGTACATCTGCCTTAGAATTACAAAAACTTTTACAACCTTTAGGTTGTAAGTAGGGAAACAAATTTTCTAATCGACAGCTTTTGATTGGTCAATTTAAAATTTTAACATTTTCAGCCCGATTTTTAACGATTTTCGCCCTTTTTATTGCGTTTTACAAGGACAAAATGATCTCAACAAGTCTGTCGAGATTGTTTTTATAGGATTTTGATACGGGTAGTTGTAGTTTACTTCCTTTTAAATAGCAAATGTTGTTTGCTATATGAATTCGGGTGATGTACTGTGCGTTTACAATATAGCTATTATGAATGCGTACAAATTGAGGCGGTAAGGTTCTTTCGAAGTGCTTTAAAGTTTTAAAAGCAGCAATCTTCTCGCCGCTGGTCAGATATAAATCGGTCGAGTTGTTATCAGCTTTAGCGTATAGCAGGTCAGCTATTTTGATAAATCGGTAATCGCCATACGATTTCAGAAAGAGGGTATTCGAAGTAAATTCTACCTTTAACTGTAGTTTCGAAATGAATTTCAACAGCTCGGTAGTGTCTACGGGCTTTAATAGATAATCGACAACTCCCTCTTTAATTGCTTGATAGGCAAATTCTTGAGTTTCACTGAGCACAACAATTTTCGGAATCGGGATTTGGTTGCGTCGCAGTTCTGCTGTCAGAAACCACGCCGTCTGATTGCTATCCAAAGCGGCGGGCAAGCCCAAGAATATAATGTCTGGCTTATTTTCTAAAAGTGTAGGAATCGCTTTTTCTGCCTCAACAAAAGAGCCAAGAAATAGGAAGTCGCCCTGCTCATCAAGGATATCGTGTATCCGAATAGCAGTTTTAACATCACGCTCTATGATTACATAGCTTATCCGCATTAGGCAGTTCTTCCCGTTTCTAAGGGATAAAGGTCAGAAATTTTTGAACTTTGGTATATTTTTTTAGAGCTTATTTCAAGTGCACTCAGGTAGTTTCCAAAACCAGCTCCGGTGTCTATATTCCAAACATTGGCAAAGTTTGTTGGTTTGTTAGCGCCAATTTGCGTAACCGGAGTATGACCGATGTAAATTTCTTGATACAATTTTAGTCGTTTGGGATATCTGTTTGAGTCTACAGCTAAATTACTATCTACACTAAGAGCGAGCTCCCATAATGTACGATCCCATGAAAACGGTCGCGAATCTATTTCGTATTGTACTCCTTTTAAATTAGTAAAACCGGCGTGAACAAATAATTTATTGTTTTCCAGGTAATAGGGTTTTAGACGCTCCAAGAAATCGCGGTGTCTCAGTTTGGTGCTTGCATTTGTATTTTGATAAGCTTGTACTGTACTCAATCCGCCGTGTTGCAACCAGAGCGGATTCTCAGCGCCTTTATTGAGCCAGTTTAACAAGAGTTCGTCGTGGTTTCCTCTAAGAAAAATACAGGCTTGCTTGCGTTCAAGTTGAATCAAATAATCCAGTACAGCTGGCGAATCGCTATATCCATCAACGTAGTCTCCCAAAAAAATCAATGTATCTTGTTCCTTAAGATTTAGCTGTTGTAGCAGTTCTTCAAGCGCTCTTAACGCGCCATGAATATCGCCTATGACAAATGTTTGCAATGATTTTTGATGATTTTTGTAAAAATATGAAGATTTACGGAAAAACCGTAATCGAGAGAAAAAGGCGTTAGTTAACTTAGCTGTATGGAAAAAAGTAAATTAGCCATTTTTACGAAGATAAAATTTGTAATTCCTTTGTTTTTAGGAATTTTGTTTTTCTCTGTATTGATTTATTACATCTTTTCAAGGTTTGAATTGTTGAATAGTATTAGTTCAGACAGGAAGAAAGTTGAACTTTTATCGAGGCTAGAAGACTTAAATACAACTAATGAAAAAAGAATTCTAGATGAAGCAAAGGAATTAATTATTAATTCATCTTTTGACAGTCTTTCAGGAGTGATTGCTTTTAAAATTGCAAGAAAATTCTATGTAAATTCTGACATTCATAATTTTAATAAGGTATTACGAATACTTGAAAAGAATGTTGTGCCTTTTGAGTCTAGTAGCCATTCTGTTCATCTATCTTATCTACTAGGTCTAAGAGCGCAAGAAGACGGAGATGTGATGCTAGCAATTAAAAACCTTAGTTTTTCAGCAAAAAGATTGGATTTAATCAAAGATAATAAGCTGAAATTTCAAATCGCTCTCGCATTATCTGAATCCCTTTATGAAGTTAATGATTATAACTCCGCTTTGCAAGTTTTATCAAAATTGAAATTTGTAGAAGCATCAGACGTCCCCAAGGTATATATTTTTGATTGGTATAATTTCTCAGCTTTAGTTGCAATAAAGTTGTCTGAGTTGAGTCTTGCAAAAACATATCTTGAAAAAGCTAAGATTATTGCTGAAGAAAGGGCTGAGGAAGGAATTAATGACGAATTGTACACAGTGCTCAATAATTTGGGGTTACTTGCCGAGGAAAAAGGAGATTTTCTAGAAGCTAAAAAGAAATATGAATCTTCATTGAGATTGCAAGAAACTGTTCCCGACGTGGAAAGAAATTTTACAACGAGAACGAATATTTTACTGCTTAAACCTCTTCAGAAACTTACTGATGAGGAGATTAAGTTTATAAAAGAATCGATGAGATTTAAAGTCGAGAATAACTTGTATTACTTTGCTACCAACACCATGATAAATTTAGCAAGGATATATAACAAGCAAAATCGATGCGATAGTGCAAGAATTTTCGCAAAAAATGCAATGGATGTTTCGAAGAAAAATGAGTATTTGGATTTGTATGCGAAAGCAAAACAGGAGTATTTCTGTTCAACTTTAGGCTCATTACTTGAAAGAGAAAATTATTTAGAAACAATCTCAGTCGCAGATTCTGTACAAAAGAAAATAAACAGAAACCGAGACGCAGCTGCCGCCATTTATCTTAGCTATAATGAAATAGTAGGCGAGAATAATCGCTTGAATAAGAAGATTGATAAGTTTGTTTTGTGGTCAATAGTTGCGCTATTTTCTTCATTGATACTTATAGTTGGTTATCTTTTATGGAACAGATTTAAACCCCTCCCCAAATTCGACCCACGAAAAAACCGACCCAAAGGAACTCACGTGCATATCGGTGTACATTCGGGAGTGACTATTGAACGGAGCAGAATCGCGCGGGAACTTCACGATAATGTTTTAGGGAAAATGACGGGTCTGAAACTTGCGTTACTGAAATTTAGTCCCTCAGTTCCCGAAGATAAACGAGCCAAATATGTCAAGAAAGTGAAAAGTCTCGATGTACTCAACTCCGAAATTAGAAGATCAACCTCCGATCAATTCCGAGAATTATCGGAAGCGTATGGAGAAATATCTACAGTGTTGCACCGCTTTATTGAAGAATTTTCAGAAGATGTCGATTTCAACATCAAACTGCACATCGACGATGAGGTTAATCTCGACGCACTTAATCCATTAGTTAAAGTGCATACCTACAGAATCGTGCAAGAACTGCTCACCAATACCTTAAAATACGCCAAGGCAAACTGCGTACGACTCTCACTAGAAGCTACCGAAGATCAGAAATTTATATTCTCTTACGGCGACGACGGTAAAGGCTTCGATTTTCCAAAAATACCAAAACCCAACAAAGGCTTATCAAATGTCCTTGTGCGGGGTAACGAAATTTCTGCTACATTTGAAATCAATACCGGAATGGGTAAAGGTTTTCATTTGAGAATGGTGGTACCTGATGCATTTATTAACCAAAACCAAACAACAATCAACCATGAACATCAAGATTTTATTTATTGACGATCATCCTTTGCAAGTTGAAGGATGTAAAGTTGCTTTGCAATCCAATCCGTATGGTTACGAAGTGACTTTTGATGCTGCTTACGATTTGACATCAGCTTACAAAATTGTAAATGATGAAAAACGAATTTCCGACTATGATATCGTTTTTGTAGATAAACGAATGCCCGCCGCACCTGATCTTGGTCTTGAAGACGGAACCGACCTAATCGAAATCATTCAGAAAAAAGCTATTTCAACCAAAATAGCTGTGCTAACTACACATACCGAATATCTGATTTTGTTTCAACTAACAAAAAAATACGATCTCAACGGATTGTTAGTTAAAAGCGATGTAAACTCAACAACGCTCGCCTTAGCCGTTCACGAAATGATGCAAGACAAGCAGTTCTTTACACGTACAGCAATCGAATGCATGAAGGATATGGCCGAGAGAGAACACGTGCTCGACTTTTACAACCGAAGAATTATCTTTTATCTAAGCCAAGGTATACGTACTAAAAACTTGGCCGAACTCATGAACGTGTCTCAATCGACTATCGAAAAACGAAAAGCGCAAATTCGCGATTACCTCTGCATTAAAAAAGGTGGCGACCCGGAATTAGTAGCCGAGTCAAGACGACTAGGTTTGGTATAAATGAAAATCCCCGTTAGCACTTACTAACGGGGATTTTTTATAAAAACTTGAATAGAAAATCAAACTTTAGCTGCCGCACATTTCGCAATCATCTGGTTCGGCATTTCTAGCACGTTCAATCATTGCTTTAAATTCATCAGCTGCAATACTTTCGGCTGCACCTCCTGAAGCTATTTCTGCCGTAACAGCAATTGGTTCCGCTTTTTTGTCGTTGTTAAGCGTAAATTTAATAGCATCTACAGCCGCCTTGGTACGTAAATAGTACATTCCCGTTTTCAAGCCCGATTGCCAAGCGTAAAAATGCATAGACGTTAATTTAGCATACGTAGCATCTTGCATAAATAAATTCAAGGATTGCGACTGATCGATAAAATATCCGCGGTGTCTCGACATATCGATTATGTCTTTCATAGACATTTCCCAAACCGTCTTATACAGATCTTTTAAATCTTGCGGGATACGATCGATATGTTGTACCGAACCGTTGTGGCGCATAATCTCCTGCTTCAATTCTTCGTTCCAAAGACCGCGTTTTACTAAATCTTCCAACAAGTGCTTGTTAACTACAATAAACTCGCCAGACAATACGCGACGTGTGTAAATGTTCGACGTGTAAGGTTCAAACGCTTCGTTATTTCCAAGAATTTGCGAAGTAGAAGCCGTTGGCATTGGTGCAACTAATAAGGAGTTGCGCACGCCATGTTCGATAACTTCCTTACGCAGTGATTCCCAATCCCAGCGACCTGATAAGTCGGTATCTTTCAGACCCCAAAGATTGTACTGAAATTCACCTTGAGAAATCGGAGAACCCGCAAACGTTTCGTACGGACCTTCTTCTTTCGCCAATTCCATAGAAGCTGTTACTGCGGCAAAATAGAGCGTTTCGAAAATTTCTTGGTTGAGTTTCTTCGCCTCGTCGCTGGTAAACGGCAAACGCAATAATATAAAAGCGTCGGCCAAACCTTGCACTCCTAGACCAACAGGTCGGTGGCGCATGTTTGAATTTTCTGCTTCCGGAACCGGGTAGTAATTTCTATCAATTACTTTGTTGAGGTTTCGCGTTACGCGCTTCGTTACTTTATAGAGCAATTCGTGATTAAAAGTACCGTTCTCAACAAACATCGGCAGGGAAATCGAAGCTAAATTACACACCGCAATTTCATCTTCTGCAGTGTATTCCATGATTTCCGTGCACAAATTCGATGAACGAATGGTGCCGAGGTTCTTTTGGTTCGACTTTCTATTGGCCGCATCCTTGTACAACATGTAAGGCGTGCCCGTTTCTATCTGCGACTCGAGGATTTTCTCCCACAATTCACGGGCTTTTATTGTTTTGCGGCCTTTGCCTTCTGCTTCGTATTTGGTATACAAGGCGTCAAACTCTTCGCCGTATATGTCGTATAATCCTGGACATTCGTTCGGACACATTAACGTCCATGTGCTGTCTTCTTGCACGCGTTTCATAAACAAGTCGGGTGTCCACATAGCGAAGAATAAGTCGCGCGCACGCATTTCTTCTTTACCTGTATTTTTCTTTAAGTCTAAGAAATCGAACACATCCGCATGCCAAGGCTCTAAATAAATTGCAAAACTACCTTTGCGTTTCCCTCCGCCTTGATCTACGTAGCGCGCTGTGTCATTGAAAACACGTAACATCGGAACAATTCCGTTTGAAGTACCGTTTGTGCCTCGAATGTAAGAACCTGTTGCACGCACATTGTGAATAGACAAACCAATTCCTCCTGCCGATTGAGAAATCTTAGCAGTTTGTTTCAGCGTATCGTAAATGCCATCAATACTGTCGTCTTTCATTGTTAACAGAAAGCAAGACGACATTTGAGGTTTCGGTGTTCCTGCGTTGAATAAAGTAGGTGTTGCGTGTGTGAAGAATTTCTTCGACATCAAATCGTAAGTTTCAATCACCGATTGTAAGTCGTCGAGATGAATTCCGACAGCAACACGCATCAGCATATGTTGTGGGCGTTCAACGATTTTTCCATTGATTTTCAGCAAGTACGAACGCTCAAGAGTTTTAAAACCAAAGTAGTCGTAGTTAAAATCGCGGGTATAAATCACGTGAGAATTCAGAAATTCTGCATTTTCCATGATCACACGGTGTACATCATCAGCAATCAGCGGCGACGGTTTTCCCGTGCGCGGATTTACGTAATGATACATTTCGTTCATGGTTTCTGAGAACGATTTTTTAGTATTGGAATGAAGGTTTGATATCGCTACACGAGCCGCAAGTTGTGCGTAATCCGGATGTGAAACCGTCATTGATGCGGCAGTTTCTGCAGCTAAATTATCGAGTTCCGATGTGCTTACGCCATCGTACAAACCTTCGATAACGCGCATGGCAACTTTAACAGGATCAACTAATTCGTTTAGACCGTAACAAAGTTTTTTAATTCTTTCGGTGATTTTATCGAACATCACCGGTTCACGATGACCGTCTCGCTTTATTACATACATAGGATAACAATTTTTTAGGCCGGTTTTTGCCGACCTAGGTTTGTATTGGTTTGAGCTATTGAGTAGTTGCTTTTAGGCAACAGTTTTTAAAAATCGGCGTCGAATGAAATTTTTTGTGCTTCGGTTTCTTTCGACATAACTCCGGCTTTTTGATACTCGGCCACTTTCTTTTCGAAGAAATTGGTTTTTCCTTGTAGGGAAATCATATCCATAAAGTCGAACGGATTTGAAGTGTTGTAAACACGTTCGCAACCTAAATCTACCAGCAAACGGTCGGCAACAAATTCCAAATATTGCGTCATCAATCCTGCATTCATGCCAATTAAGCTAACCGGCAACGATTCAGTAACAAATTCTCTTTCGATATCTAATGCTTCAACAATAATTTCCTTGATTCGAGATTTAGAAACCTTGTTAATTAAGTGATGATTGTGAAGGTGAACGGCAAAATTACAGTGCACACCTTCGTCGCGAGAAATTAATTCGTTTGAAAAAGTAAGCCCCGGCATGAGTCCGCGTTTTTTGAGCCAGTAAATAGAACAGAACGCGCCAGAAAAGAAAATTCCTTCCACAGCAGCAAATGCAATTAGGCGCTCCGCAAAAGAGTCTGATTTAATCCAGCGCAAAGCCCACTGCGCTTTTTTGCGAATAGCGGGAAATACCTCGATGGCGTTGAAAAGCTGGTTTTTCTCGTACTCATCTTTAACATAGGTATCAATCAACAACGAATACGTTTCGCTGTGAATATTCTCCATCATGATTTGAAATCCGTAGAAAAATTTCGCCTCAGGATATTGCACTTCATTCACAAAATTCTCAGCTAAATTTTCATTCACAATACCGTCGGAAGCAGCAAAAAAAGCGAGAATGTGCTTAATGAAGTACTTCTCATCTTCGTTCAGTTTATTGTTCCAATCGTTGAGGTCTTGAGACAAATCAATTTCTTCGGCAGTCCAAAAGCTTGCCTCCATTTTCTTATACCAGTCCCAAATATCGTGGTGTTTGATTGGAAAAATAACAAATCGATTCTTGTTTTCTTGCAAAATAGGCTCCATATCTTTTAGCTTTCTATACCTTTTTCGGGCAAAATTTTGAGTTGAATGATTCAAAAGTTGAGTTACAAAGATTGTCATTTACAGCGTCTGAAAAAAGCCAAACTTATCCACAAACAGCTGTAGTTTTTAACAAGAGGCTTTCGCCGAAAGGGAGGAAGTGGAAAAAATTAACAATCTGTTTGTTAGGTGGTTGCGCGTTAAAAATCTGACGTCAGCCGGTTGCTTTCAGAAATTACAGACTCTTTTTTCAATAGCAAAGCAAAAGCTGATTACTTATTTTTTCAAGTATTCTTCGGCAATTTTTTCTAGCTCCAAATACCAGTTTTCGCCAAATCTGCGAATCAAGGCTTCCTTCACGAACTTGTATAACGGAACTTTTAATTCAGCACCCAGTTCGCAAGCCGGATCGCAAATTTCCCATTCGTCGTAGTTTACGGCCGAGAATTCAGAAAAGTCTTTAACACGAATAGGGTAGAGGTGACAAGAAACGGGTTTTTTCCACGAAATTAAACCTTGATTGTAAGCTTGTTCGATGCCGCAAAGCGCCGTTTCCCCGTCGAAAATCACGTAAGCGCAGTCCTTTTCATCGATTAGTGGGGTCTCCAAAGTTCCGTCGGTTCCCAGAGTTGATGTACCCAACGATTCAATTGCTGCAATTCCTTCTGGACGCAAAAGATTTTTGACTTTTGGATAGACGTTTTTTAAAATTTCAACTTCTTCCGCCAATAACGGCGCACCAGCATCGCCATCAACACAGCAAGCGCCTTTGCAGGCCGATAAATTGCAAACAAAATCTTTTTCTAAAATGCGTTCGCTAACAATTGTTTTTCCGAGTTGGAACATCAAATTTTTATTTCACTGCAACTTTTCTTAGTATATGTTGCCCGTTCTTCGTTTGCAAAAGTAGTACATACAGTCCGCTCGGCAAGCTGGGCAAACGAATGACTGCTAAATCAGTCTTCTGCTTTAACACTTCTCTGCCTTGTAAATCATATAGGCTAGCCAACTCTTAAGATTCCCAATTGGAAATGTTTAGTAAATCAGCTGTTGGATTTGGATAGATATTTAATTGATTTTCAAAAATTTCATTGGTGTTTAAAGTCGTAAAATCGTACACGTAAGTTTTACCATTCAATTCAGGGAAAGCAAGAGTCGTGTAATTGGTTATTCCAATAATTTTATGTTCGAGACCTTCAATACTACTTAATTCCCAGAATCCAATATTTTCTTGATTTATTACTGTATTGCCATCTTGATTTTGAACTATACCCGTATAACTGTAACCAGACCCCATTCCTACAGACTGTTCTTTAATTGCTGCATAGTAATACCCATTACCGTTATTTAAGACCGACTGATCCGAAATGCTTTCTAATAAATTAGGATTATCATTTATTAGCGGGTTTTCAGGAATAATGTGTGTTTGCAATAATTCGCCAGAAAAATTATAAACTTTTGTGTTTAAATTATTTAGACTGCCAAGTTGTATAATATTTGGGTTACTGCTATTTGTCGTACTCAAGAATATGGGATGAGCGAATTCTTGTAATAATTGTAAATCGGCGAAATTGTAAACCTTTCCAGAAGCTGTGCCCGTTTCGTAGGAATTCACAACAAATAGTGCAGCTTGGTTTTCAAAATTGTAAACTTTTGTTGTAGTTCCAACCGGTCCTTCAAAGGCGACGTTACCATTTTCTGAAAGAATTTTGTTGTCGATTGATAAAATTACTTCAGAATTTGCACTCATATCTAAAGTTGCAATTGCAGAAGGTCGTGTTGTTGAAAGGTTAGCATTTGCGATGGGTATACTTTTCCATAACGATAAATCAGAGTTGAATAGCTCAATAGCGTTTGTTGACGAGTTAAACGCACAGATTTTTGTTCCAGAAGTTGATGTTTTTAGCGATCCGTAATAACCATTTATGGTGCCGAGTGAACTAAAAGTTGTGGCGTCAAATACAGTAGCAGTTCCGTTACTGGAAGTTATGAAATAGGTGAAGTTATCTATATCCAGAAGTCTAGCTTCGGTGTTGAAGAAGTGTAATACATCGCCGTTATCATCAAACACGTAAGTTCCAAGCGGAACCCCCAAAGCATTGTTTTTATGTAAAACGGCTACTTCGATGTCGGGATCTTCATCAAAGATAGTCGTTCCAGCGGCAAGTAAAATGTAATCAGTGCTGTTGCCGACAGTATTATAGGTTAGTGCGGTGGTATTTATTAGCTGATGAGTATCATCAAAAATTAAAAGCGCGCCATTTTCATTTAAGTGTGCATAGCGCCCTTCGTTTGACGGTAGTTTAAATCGTTTTACATGTAAAGATTCGTAAATGTGTTCTGGTTCAATTTGCGCAGTAACGCTTTGAAATCCAAATAATAACCCAAACAAACTTACCGCTAACCTCATGACCTCAGTTTTAAAAAAAAAATAGTCTATCAAAGGTAGAAAAAAGATGTTTCAAATCGTGTTAAGTTCTACTTTCAGTTGCTTAAGCCGTTCTTTTCATGATTCCGTAAAAAACGCCGCTAGTTGTCGTAGAAGTGAATTATAATTTTTAGTAATAAGGCGTTCAAACTGCGAATTTTTTAACAAATGCTTAATTTTTAACAGTTGTAAGCGTAGTAACTTTGCACAAAAAATAGGGTTATGTTGGATATTAGAGAGATTTTAACGGTCGGAATGGTGCTTTTCGCAGTCATTGATGTGGTGGGTACTGTACCCGTTATTGTCGACTTACGGGCTAAACACGGACATATCGAATCCGAAAAAGCGTCGATTGTCGCATGCTTGATTATGATTACCTTTTTATTTGTCGGAGAAGAGTTGCTTAATTTCATAGGAATTGACGTGAATTCTTTTGCTGTAGCCGGTTCTTTTGTGCTGTTTTTCTTGGCTTTGGAAATGATTTTAGGAATCCGTATCTACCGCGACGAAGAGTCGTCATCGGCATCCATAGTTCCGATTGCGTTCCCGCTGATTGCTGGCGCTGGAACTATGACAACCTTACTTTCATTGCGTGCGCAATACGCAACACTTAATATTATCATAGCAATTTTACTTAATATCGTTGTTGTTTATATCGTTCTGAAATCCAGTAGTAAAATCGAGCGCTTACTCGGAAAAAACGGTTTAGGCGTGGTTCGCAAAACTTTTGGAGTGGTGTTACTTGCAATTGCTGTTAAATTATTCGCCGCTAATGTTAAAGGACTATTTCTGTAACAAATGGATTTGGTATTTTCGCCCTCTGAAATTGATTAATGATGAAAGTTTTTATCAACGTTTTGATTGTAATAGCTGTAGCTTTAATTGCAGTTAATATTTCATTACTTGACTTGAAAAATCCCTTTTCGGGAGACAGCGCTATCGGCATTATTGGTATAGCTGCTTCCATATGCGCGGTCTTAATTTTGGTGATTTTTAGAATGTCTAAAAACATCGAAGAAAGATCAAAAGAATAGAAATGATTTACGACGTAGCAATTATTGGCGGTGGAGTAGCTGGTGTTTCTTGCGCACTCGTACTCGGTTCTGCTCTTGAAAAACCCTTTGCACAAGATAAAAAAGTGGCCATTTTTACGCACCAAAAGGCCTCGTCTTTGCAAAATGGCTTGTATAACAATGCCTACGGAATTCCACCGGGAACAACTGGGCAACAATTGATGCGCTCCTCGCTCGAGCACCTTTCAACACAATATCCAAAAGTGACGCAAATTGCCGATCAGAAGATCTTGGCACTTTCTAAATCTAGCGAAGGATATTTTGTAATCCAATCGGCCGATGAGATTTTTGAAGCTCGCCAAGTGGTGGTTGCTGTTGGTTCGGCCTCCGCTTTTGTTATTGCGGGTTTGGAAGATTACGTGATACCGCACCCGAAAGCTAAAGCCGAAAAGCGAAGAATTGCTCTTAAAAATCAAGATCATTTGGTTGCAGAGGGCTTGTAC
The DNA here is from genome assembly GCF_027490375.1 of Flavobacterium sp. GTDB lineage: Bacteria > Bacteroidota > Bacteroidia > Flavobacteriales > Flavobacteriaceae > Flavobacterium. The sequence continues at coordinate 20,627 of NZ_JAIXYH010000061.1, read as the reverse complement.
GTAGCCGGAACTTTAGCCGGTCACCGCAGTCAGCTTAGTATTGCTGCCGGTAGTGGTGCCTCAGTAGCTACCGATATTGCTAGTATCTGGAACGACAACCAGCCCACGCAAATACACGACAGCGTTCCACAGAATATTTGATTTTTAGTTTTTAAGCAACACGCCGGAACGAGCGTTGTATTCAAACAAGTATTGAGGCTGTTTTTTAGTAGCTAGAGACGAGTCTCGTTAGCTATCAGGATCGCGACGTTCACCACTTAACGTATCGTGTTTTCCCGCCTAACCCACATATCGTGGAAGCCTGAAATGATCTAAGACTTAACCGCAAAGGGCGCAGAGATTTTCGCAAAGATCGCAAAGCGGGATTTTTAGAGTACTAAGATTGGAGTATTAAGTATTAAGACTTCGCGACGTTCGCCATTTAACGTATCTTTTTGGAGAAGCTAGTCCCGATAGCCATCGGGATAGACACGAGAAGCTAGACTTCATGACGTTCAACAGTTTACGTTTCATGTTCCCGCTCTAACCCACGTATCGTCGTCACCTGAGCCTATAGAAGGTAGCGTCTCAACGGCTGCGTCGTGTACTTTGTGAAGAACTTTGTGGAACGTTGTGCTCCTCAAATCTTTTCATCTCGAAATTTCGAAATCTCGAAATTTTATCAAAAATGTGGTTTTTCCGTAAAATTTATTCCCGGGAATTTTGTACGTGGGAATCGCTCCCCATCCCACCCGCCCCCATCGAGGCGAAGTTTTGAAAAAAAATCGACATACGGTTACGGGTTTTCCGCATATTTTTTGGAATAGGTATTAAGATTAAAGTATTAAGTATAAAGACTTCGCGACGTTCACCATTTAACGTATCTTTTTGGAGAAGCTAGTCCCGATAGCCATCGGGATAGACACGAGAAGCTAGTTCCGATAGCTATCGGAATCGATGAATTCACCACTTAACGTATCATTTTGCCGCCCGAACCCACATATCGTTGGTGCCTGAGCTTGTCGAAGGCCGATTCTTTGTTTCTTTAATTTTTCTTTTCCGATTCTTTCCATTTTTTTGCTTCTTTCCATTTTTTCGCTTTTTCCCTTGCGTTACTTTCCCGCGCGAACGGGTGGAGTGGCATCCTTTTTTGCGCTACGGTTTTTCCACTATTTGTATGCAAAAAAGATAAAGCGGAACACGTGACGGCGTGAACCACTTTTGCGCAGCGACGTCTCGTTTGCCGGCGCGCCCAAAAAAACTAGTTCGAAATTCCTGCGGCTTGAATCATCGGGATTTGCGGCAGTATGAATTGCCAATAAGCTGTGTCGCCTTGCAACAAACGGATTTTCTCGGCTTGCAAGTAGGTGCCAATGCGCGCTCGGTCGGAAGCATCGGTTTTTAACTCGAATCCGTTTTCGTTGGCGTAGGTTATAAAATCGGTTACGAAGCGCTCGTTTACCGGCAATGCCGTAATTTTTGACCGATCGTATTTAAAGCCGTCCCACTTCTCGAAAAGAAAATTTCCAGGAATAGGCGATTGCAACAACAAGAGCAACCGTTCTTTATCGAGATTTGAATCGAGCGCCACAAAAACATCGGGAACGATGCCTCCACCGCCGTACACAATTTTTCCTTTTGGAGTCTTGAACTTTTCGAGTTTACTTAGTTTGATCGAGTCTTTCACAAAAAGTTCGCCGTTGCTTAACCGATCTTCAAAACTTTCGTAATAGGCTTCGGTTCCTTTGCTGTAGGGACCTTGAATGCTTCGTCCGGTTGGCGTGTAGTATCTCGCAATGGTGAGTCGCACGGCCGATCCGTCTTCGAAACCAATTTCACGTTGCACCAAGCCTTTTCCGAACGAACGTCGGCCGATAATCGTTCCGCGGTCGTTATCTTGTATTGCGCCGGCAATAATTTCGCTAGCAGAAGCGCTGTATTCATCAATTAAAACGGATAGTTTTCCTTTTTCGAATAGTCCGCCGCTTTTGGCAATACTGCTTTCTTTCTTGCCGTCTTTTGCTTTGGTGTAAACGATCAGCAAATCTTTTTGAAGCAATTCGTCGGCAATCGAAACAGCCTGTTCCATGTAGCCACCTCCGTTGCCGCGCAAATCGATGATTAGTGAAGTTGCGCCTTGACGGAGAAGTTTTTTCAGAGCAGCAGAAAATTCGGCCGCCGTATCTTCGGCAAACTTTGAGATTTTGATGTAGGCAGTTCGGTTGGGTAGGAGTACCTCGGCTTCGATGCTGGAAATATGAACCTGCTGCCGCTTAAACTGAAAGTTCAAGATTTTGTTTTGGCTTTTTCGGAATACTTTCAAACGAACTTCGCTATTGGGCTCGCCTTTGAGGTATTTAAATAGGGAGTCGGTTGCGAGTTTTCGTCCGTAGAGTTTGTTTTTTCCTTCGAAGAGAATTTTATCACCGGCTTTTAGTCCGGCTGCGAGTGCTGGTCCGCCGTCGAGCGTTTTAGTGACCGTTACGGTGTCTTTTAGCATCATGAACGAAATTCCGATTCCGACAAAATTGCCGCTGAGTTCTTCGCTCACCTGTGTCATTTCAGACGCATTGATGTAAACCGAATGCGGATCGAGTTGTTGCAATAGCTGACTGATGGCTTTATCGACAAGTGTATCGGTTGCAACGCTATCAACGTATTCGTTGCCAATAACTTGTAGTAAACGATCGATTTTATCTTTCGACGAAAGTGAATTTGGTTTGTTGGGAAAGTCTAAAATTGTACCCAGTAAAATCCCCAACACCAGCACAGCAAACAATACTACGGGAACGTAAACTTTAGAAATTTTCATAATTCGGAGAAGTCTTCTATTTGAATGATGTCGACACCAGCGCGCTCAAGAAATTGGAGTCCGGCATCGTCTCGGTATCCGTTTTGGTACACTACGCGCTTAATTCCGGCTTGATGAATGAGTTTACTACACTCTTTGCAAGGCGACAACGTTATGTAGAGCGTGGCGCCGTCGCAGGTTTGTGTAGATCGTGCGACTTTCAAAATTGCGTTGGCTTCGGCGTGCAAGACATACCATTTGGTTAGCCCTTCATCGTCTTCGCAGCAATTTTCAAATCCGCTAGGCGTACCGTTGTAACCATCGGAGATAATCATTCGGTCTTTCACGATGATAGCGCCAACTTTTTTGCGTTTGCAATACGACAGCTTGCTCCATTCCGAAGCAATTCGCAGATAAGCTTTGTCGTATTTGTTAATTTTTTCTGTATTCAACGGAAACGAATTTTCTCAGCGTAAAGCTACCAAAATTTTGCTGCGATTAGCATAGGAAGTACAACTCCTAAAACAAATGCAGAACCCGTTAAACACCAGTCTCTTTTGGAAAATCGGAAGAAGGTTTGTACGATGTACGCGAGTACAAGCACCACTAAAACAACGATGATCTGTGCGGCTTCGATACCCAGTGCAAATTCGAGAGAAGGAAGTATTTTTTCGGAAGGTTTTCCGGGCAATAAGCCGTTAAAGTAATTCGAAAATCCCAATCCGTGAATTAAACCAAAAACCACGGTTATGATAGAAACCACAGAAATGCTTTCTTTTTTTGAGTTTTTTCCGGCTGTAAAAAGATGAAAAAGTGCTGTGATACAAATGGTTACTGGAATTAAGAACTCGATAACGTCAACTCTGATAGCTATTAATCCCAAAACGGAACACAACAGCGAAAGTGTGTGACCAATTGTAAAGAAGGTCACGAGTAGCAGCACGCGTTTCCAGTCGGAAAACGAATAGGGAATAGTTAGTGCGATGAGAAACAGTACGTGATCGTAGGCATTTACGTCGAGCACATGGCGGAGGCCAATCTCAAAAAAAACGAGAAAATCGGTCATTTCAGTAGTAGTTGGGAGGTAAACTTACAAAAATCTCGGATTGCGGAAAAATAGTCGATTTTATTCTACGCGAATTGAATTAAAAATTATGCTAAACCTCGGTTAAACTTCGTTAGCCTGCCCGTTAAAATCGTTTATATTTGTCGGATAACACAAAATTTTAAGTATGTCGATTTCAGATTTATTCGATAGTGGGTTTAAAGACCGAAATAAGGGTCATTTTGCCTCGATTGTACGCGTTGCCATGGAAGACGGCGTGTTGGATACCGAAGAAAAAGCATTTTTAGATAAGCTTGCGAATCAATTAGAGATTTCGGCAGATGAGTATGCGGAGATCGTTGCCAATCCGTTTAAATACCCGATTAATCCGCCGTATTTGCACACACAACGTTTGGAGCGTCTTTACGATTTGAGCAGAATGGTTTATGCGCACAACGAAGCCGGACCGAAACAAAAGGAAATTCTTACACGCTTTGCACTCGCACTTGGTTTTACACCGGGCAACGTGAAGTATATTGTCGACAAAGCTTTATCGTTATTGGTGTTAACAGTCGATTTAGACACTTTTGTTTACGAGATGCAACACATGAATAAATAAGTCGAGCCATCCCATAAAAAAAATCCGACACTACAGTCGGATTTTTTTATGTAGTTTACTTTCGTTTATTTTTTTGCTTTGGCCATAAATTCTTCGGCTTTCGTAACCATATTATAGCTTCCGCAGAAAAACGGCACGCGCTGATGCAGTTCGGTAGGTTTAATTTCTAAAATTCGCGTAAAGCCATCCGATGCTTTTCCGCCGGCTTGTTCGGCAATAAATGCCATGGGGTTGCATTCGTATAGCAAGCGCAATTTCCCTTTCGGTGCTTTGGAGCTCGTTGGGTAAATATAAATTCCGCCTTTAATCATGTTTCTGTGAATATCGGAAACCAAACTGCCGATGTAACGTGAGGTGTACGGGCGGTCGCCTTCTTCCAACTGACAGTATTTGATGTAATCTTTAACGCCTTGCGGAAAGTGGACGTAATTTCCTTCGTTAATCGAATAGATTGTTCCGTCGGGTTTGAATTGCATGTTGGGATGCGATAAATAAAAAGTTCCGATAGCCGGATTGAGTGTAAATCCGTTAACACCGTGCCCAGTAGTGTACACCAGCATAGTCGAAGTTCCGTAAATGACGTAACCCGCGGCAACTTGCATAGTTCCGGGTTGTAAAAAATCTTCAAGGGTAACAGGCGTTCCAATAGGTGTTACGCGACGAAATACCGAAAAAATTGTTCCAACAGAAACGTTTACATCGATGTTGCTGCTGCCATCGAGCGGATCCATTAAAACTACGTATTTGCTATTGTGGTTGTTGTCGGGTCCGGCAACGGTAATAAAATCGTCGTTCTCTTCCGAGGCAATTCCGCAAACAATTTCTCGATTTATCAGAGTTTGAATGAAGATGTTATTGGCGTAAACGTCGAGTTTTTGTTGATCTTCACCTTGGATATTCTGCTCGCCAGCCGCACCAACAATATCCACCAATCCGGCCTTGTTAACTTTATAATTAACGACTTTTGCCGCTAATCGAATAGAGTTGATGATTCGGGAAAGCTCGCCCGACGAATACTTAAATTCAGCTTGTTTTTCAATAATAAATTCTCCGAGCGTTTTGTTGCGTTCTTCCATGGCGAAATCGTTGTAGTTGGGTGCAAATATCGCAATTTATACCACTTATGCCTCGAAAACAGCATAAAGAAAAGCTTGTTTTTGTTGAAGAAGCGACGAAATAGATTGTTTGTATACTTTCCGACGACAATTCGTTTTAAAAGAGTTCCTGTGAAATCATAATTTTTCAGCTTTAGCTTACAAATATCAGCAGTAATAGCTCCATTTTTTCACTCAAAATTGCTACAAACCGTATATTTGCCGCTCAATTCTTAAAGCCGTTATTTAATCTGCTGCAAAACGGCAAAAGCAGCATTCTAAAACATGAAAGTATTCAAATTTGGCGGTGCTTCTGTAAAAGACGCCGCATCGGTAAGAAACGTTGTGAGCGTTTTGCAACAAGTAGGTGCAACAGACACTTTAATTGTAGTTTCGGCGATGGGAAAAACAACGAATGCCTTAGAGGTAGTTGTCAAAAATTATATTTCTCAGTCTGGCGAACTCGAAAGCGTACTCAACGACGTCAAGAAATACCATTTTGATATTCTAAACGATTTATTTCCCGATAGCAATCACGCAGCGCATCAAAAAGTTAACGCGCTTTTCAATGATTTGTCTGATTTCTTAAAATCCAATAAATCTTCAAACTACAACTATGTGTACGATCAGATTGTGAGTTTTGGAGAATTAATTTCTTCGGCAATTTTATCATATTTCCTTGCTGAATCTGATATTAGAAATACTTGGCTCGATGTACGCGAATTAATTGCAACCGACAATAATTACCGCGATGCAACAGTAGATTGGGATACCACTCAACGCCAAATTGCCGTAAAAATAAGTCAGTACGGAACCTACGTTACGCAAGGATTCTTGGGCGCCGACGACAATAACTTCACAACTACCTTAGGTCGCGAAGGCTCCGATTATACCGCGGCCATCTTTGCTTATTGTTTGAACGTACAATCGGTTACCATTTGGAAAGATGTTCCTGGAGTTCTAAACGCCGATCCGCGATATTTTGAAAATGCGCAAATGCTGCAACAAATTTCGTATCGCGAAGCAATCGAATTGGCGTTTTACGGCGCTACCGTAATTCACCCAAAAACGCTGCAACCGCTACAACGCAAAGAAATTCCGTTACACGTAAAGTCGTTTGTAAATCCGTTATTGCCCGGAACTACTGTAGCAAAAGGAAAAGACTTGATTCCAAGCATGCCGTGCTTTATTGTAAAGAAAAACCAATATTTAATTTCGCTTTCTTCTTTAGATTTTTCTTTCATCATGGAAGATCACATTGCAGGCGTGTTTGCACTTCTTCATAAGTACAAAATGAAGGTCAGTTTAATTCAAAACTCTGCGATTTCATTCTCACTGTGTTTGGAAGATAAATTCGACAACTTTCAAAAACTTCGCGCCGAGCTTTCTAAGCAATTTAAAGTGTATTACAACGAAAACGTTTCGCTTTACACCATTCGTCACTTTACCGAAGAAGCTGCCGCAGAAGTAACTGCAGGAAAAACCGTGATGATTAAGCAAGCCAGTCGGGAGACTATTCAAATCGTAACGAAAGAATAGCCACTCAAGCGTCTTTCTGGAAAATCGGTATTCTACAACGTAAAAATGCGAATCACTAAAAATGAATTCGTTCTTTTGACGTTTGTAATCAATGGTTTCGCTCATCGGTGTAGAAAATGCACGTTCAATTCGGCGTTTTCAAAACTAAATCCAAGCGGATAATCGACTATTCATGAAGAAGGAATGGCTTGTAGTAGTGTTGCTCTTTTGTTGCTGGATGTCTTCGGCACAAAATGAATATTCGCTGCGACGAGAAAGCACTTTTTTTGTGGAGTCGGATAGTCTTCAAATCGATAGTACAAGCATTCGGAAAATCGACTTTGAAATTTACGACGAAAATAATAGACCCTTACCGGAACAAGCTTTTCGAGTCGATTTTACCCGCGCGCGTCTTTACATTCTCGATTCGTCGCTGAAAAACACGCAAGTTTTGGTGAAGTACAGTAAATATCCCGATTTTCTTACGAAATCGTATGTGCGTTACGCGCCAGAAAAAGTGTTAGGAAACGTGGCGACCACTGCAAAGTCCGAACCACTTCGCAATACGCGAACACCCTTTGAAGGTTTGTCTACAAACGGAAGCATTACACGCGGCGTTACGGTTGGAAACAATCAGAATTCGGTGGTAAATTCTAATCTCGATTTGCAGATTTCGGGAAAGCTATCCGATAAAGTTTCGTTGCGCGCCAGCATCCAAGACAGCAATATTCCTTTACAAGATAATGGCTATAGCCAACGACTCGACGAATTCGATCAAATATTTATTGAACTCGCAGGCAGTAAATGGAACATTCGAGCGGGCGATTTATTTCTGGAAAACCGTTCGTCGCGATTCTTAAATTTCAGTAAAAAAGTACAAGGCGTTCGCGCTGGATTTAGATTTGGCGATGAATCTGCTATCACCGACGTGTTTGCATCGGCGGCTTTGGTTCGAGGCGCTTACGCGAGAAGTACATTTACCGGAACCGAAGGCAATCAAGGGCCATACAAACTTACAGGTCCGAATGGCGAACCATTTATACTCGTAGTTAGCGGTTCGGAACGCGTTTTTGTGAATGGAATTCAATTAGAACGCGGCGAAAACAATCAATACGTTATTGATTATAACGCTGGCGAAATTACGTTTACGTCGCTGTTTCAGATAACATCCGAAATGCGGATAAATGTCGAATATCAGTATGCCGAACGAAACTTCACAAGGTTGGTAACCTATGCCGGTGCAAACCACAGCTCGGAAAAATGGAATGTAAGCGGCGCAATTTACTCGGAAAACGACGTAAAGAACCAACCCTTACAACAAAATTTATCTCCCGAGCAAGCAGCTGTTTTACGTGATGCGGGCGATGACGATCGGTTGATGGTGGCGCCTTCTGAAAACGAAGAACCTTTCGATGAAAACAAAATTCAATATCGAAAAGAAATTGTGAATGACGCTACTATTTTCGTGTATTCTACCAATCCAAACGACACGCTGTTTAGTGTTCGTTTTACCGATGTTGGCTCAGGAAATGGGAACTATCGATTGCAGTCGACTACCGGAACCGGAAAAATATACGTGTATGTTACGCCAATTAGCGGAGTAAAACAAGGCAGTTTCGAGCCGGTGGTGAAGTTAATTGCGCCTCAAAAATTGCAATTAGTTCAGGTGTCGGGCGGGTATCGAAACGGCGAAAACACTACGGTTCAGGCCGAATTTGCGGGTAGTTTGAACGATAAAAATCTTTACAGTTCTTTAGACGATGCCGACAATACCGGTGTAGCGTTTCATATCGATGCGGCGCAAATGCTATTCAAACGAAAGTTTAAAACGCAAGTTTTTGCAGGCGCACAATACATCGGCGAGCGTTTCCGTACGGTGGAACGAGCCGTAAGTATCGAGTTTAACCGCGATTGGAACGTAAGTACGCAGCTCGGCGATCAGAAATTGGTGTCGGCCGGTTTTACTACCAATCTCAACCAAAAAGGCAGCGCTACGTATAAAATTGAAACACTACAGTTCGGCAGTTCGTATTCGGGATTTCGCCAACTCTTCGACGCTCAAGCCAATCTTAACAACTGGCAGTTTTCGCAGAAGTTTAGCTATTTAAAAACTACAGCAAATTTTGCCAATTCGAGTTTCCTCCGAAATTTGAGTCGCATTTCGTATCGTCCAACTAAAAAAGTTTGGATTCATGCCACGCATGCGGCAGAAGACAACAGCGAACGGTTGAAAGCTACCAACCAATTGAGTAATTTGAGTCAGCGCTTTAACGAATTTGGCGGTCGGGTAGGAGTGGGCGACAGCCTAAAAGTATTTGTGGAAGGCGGCGTTTTGTTGCGTTTAAACGATTCGTTGGTAGATCAACGTGTGAGTCGAGTCAACCAATCGCTGACGTATTTATTGCGTTCGCGTGTTTTTCAATCCGAACAGCAGGATTTGATGTTGTTTGCGAGTTTCCGAGAACTTAGGTTCGAAGATAAAACGCAGGTAGCCATTCCGTCTTTAAACAGCCGAATAGCCTATAACGGTAGGTTTTTAAATCGTCTTTTAGTGTTGGGAACCACCTACGAAAATAGCTCGGGAACTGTAGCTCAACAGGAATTCTCTTATATCGAAGTCGAGCCCGGACAAGGCCTATATACTTGGAACGATTACAACAATAATGGTGTTAAAGAACTGGAAGAATTCGAAATTGCACCGTTTCCCGATCAGGCCATTTACCTGCGGGTTTTTCTTCCCAATCAGATTTTCGTTCCTTCGCATGTTAACCGACTCAGCCAAAACATCACCCTAAATTTTGCAGCTTGGAAAGGCTCGGGAGGCTTTTCGAAGTTTCTTAAAAAAATAAGCAATCAAACCTCATTTATCACGGAGCGAAAAATCCGGCGATCGGGTTCGGATTTCGATTTAAACCCCTTTGGTAGTTCGGGTTCTGATGTGCTTGGGCAAACACGTACCTTCAGAAACAGCTTGTTCTACAATCGCGGCAAGCAAAACCACAGTGTCACTTTTAATGCAACATCAAGCGCTAATATCGCGCTTATTAGCAGTGGTTTACAAGAAAATAAATTGCGAGGTACGCAGTTATTATACGCGCATTTGGTTCAAAAAACTTGGTTATTTAGCATTCAAGTTGATCAGAATAAACAAAAAAGCACTGCTCAAAATTATGCGAATCGCAGTTTTGAAATTACGGGATACGAGTTCGAGCCTAAAGTTTCTTACTTGCTTTCGACTAACGTAAATTTCGACTTGTCAACGGCTTACGGTGAGAAGGAAAATAGCATGGGAGCGGTGGCTTCTTTGGTTCAGCGAAAGCTTACTTTGGCTTTTAATTGGAATGCAGGAACTAAGTTAACAGCAAACGGCGATTTTACCTTAATTGGGAATAGCTTTATTGGTGAGGCAAATACAGCCGCGGCTTTTCAAATGCTCGAAGCTTTGCAACCAGGTCAGAATACAACTTGGCGGTTGTCGGTACAAAAAAGTCTAACGGGCTTTTTAGATCTAACGTTAAATTACCAAGGTCGAAAAAGTGAATTTTCTTCTGCAATTCATACCGGAACGGTTCAACTAAGGGCACATTTTTAGTTGGGATAAATCCAAAAGTCTATTATTTTCGTAAATAAAAAGCAGAGATTTAATATTTGTAAAGATACAACCAAAGCTAATTTTTCTATTTTTGTGCACAATGAAAAGTACGCGACGATTTTACGGATTTTTGTTATTCGCACTACTTTGTAGCAGCGCTGCTGTAGCTGCCCCTCCCGGTGGTGGTCCGCCTCCTCCTGCTGGCCCGCCTATCCCGGTTGGTTTCCCCTTTCATTTAAGCACTCAAGCACTATTTGGCATACTTGTTTTATGCTATTCTCTGTACCTGATTTTTAAGTATAATAAGCGATCGCTTAATAGAACTTAGGGCGCGCCGGCAAAATCATTTGCTGGAAATCCCGTATAATTTTGCCGTCCCGTTTTTCGCTGTAGTCCTCGCTCACCTGGCGCAAGGCCATTGCTGTCGCTGTGGGCTGCCGCTGCAACCGGTCGCGCGGCAATCGTTATCGAATAAAAAGTGCATAAAACCTGAGTTCAATTAAAAATCTTTGTCAGATCGCTTGAAATCAAAAAATTATGAAATCAATAGCAAGGGAAAGGAACAACTCTCATGCTAACCAGATAAAAGGCTGTCTACTTCGTTAGATTTTGTTGCGATACTATAGTATCCCAATAAAATCCGCCTTGTATTCAACCATTTATCTGTTTTCTGACCGCAATTTTTAAATCGAACTCAGGTATAAAAAAAGCTGCGTTTGATGCGCAGCTTTTCTGAAAGTTTCGAATTCTTACAAATCAAATTTAATTCCTTGTGCTAAAGGCAAACTTGTCGAATAGTTTATCGTGTTGGTTTGTCTTCGCATATACACTTTCCACGCATCCGAACCGCTTTCTCTTCCACCACCGGTTTCCTTTTCTCCACCGAAAGCTCCGCCAATTTCCGCTCCAGAAGTTCCAATATTTACATTAGCTATACCACAGTCGGAACCTGCAGCCGATAAAAACTGTTCGGCTTCGCGCAAATGAGTGGTCATAATTGCCGATGACAATCCTTGAGCTACTCCGTTCTGAATTTCAATGGCATCTTCAACACTTCCCGAATATTTCAATAAGTACAAAATCGGCGCAAAAGTTTCGTGCTGTACGATTTCAAAACTATTGTCGGCTTCTGCAATAGCGGGTTTAACATAACATCCACTTTCATAACCTACTCCAGTTAAAACGCCACCAGGAACAATAATTTTTCCGCCTTGCGCTACCACAGCTTCTAAAGCGTGCTGGTACGTTTTTACCGCGTCGGTGTCGATAAGTGGTCCAACATGGTTGTTTTGGTCAAGCGGATTTCCAATGCGAAGCTGTCCGTAAGCAGCAACAATAGCATCTTTAACCTGTTCGTAAATGCTTTCATGGATAATTAGTCGGCGTGTCGATGTACAACGTTGTCCGGCTGTTCCTACGGCTCCGAAAACGGCTCCAATCACAGTCATTTTAATGTCGGCATTTGGCGTCACAATAATTGCGTTGTTTCCACCTAATTCGAGTAACGATCGGCCCAAACGTTCGGCAACAGTTGCGGCAACGATTTTCCCCATACGTGTTGATCCGGTAGCCGAAACCAAAGGAACGCGTTTGTCTTTTGATAACAATTCGCCAATTGTATAATCGCCGGATATTAAGCAAGATATTCCTTCAGGCATATTGTTTTCAGCTAAAACTTCAGCGATGATATTCTGGCAAGCAACGCCGCAAAGGGGAGTTTTTTCACTCGGTTTCCACACGCAAACATCGCCACACACCCACGCTAGTGCCGTGTTCCATGACCAAACCGCAACCGGAAAGTTAAATGCAGAAATTATTCCAACAATTCCAAGCGGATGATATTGTTCGTACATACGGTGCGCCGGACGCTCCGAATGCATCGTTAGTCCGTGAAGTTGTCGAGACAAACCAACTGCAAAATCACAGATATCGATCATCTCTTGTACTTCGCCTAGCCCTTCTTGCAACGATTTCCCCATTTCGTAAGAAACCAATTTTCCTAAATCGTCTTTCCTTTTTCTCAGTTTCTCTCCAAACTGGCGTACCAACTCACCGCGTTGAGGTGCTGGCATCAAACGAAATGACTTGAAAGCTTCCGCAGCAGTCGAAACCGCCTTTTCGTAATCGGCGGCAGTCGATGCACGCACGCTTCCAATGAGTTTTCCATCTACAGGTGAGTAGGAGTGGATTAATTCGCCTGAGCTGAAGTTCTGACTTCCAGTAGAAGTTCCTTCATTTTCGGCTAATAGACCTAGATTTTTAAGTACATTTTCAATTCCGAAATGTTGAGCAGTATTGTTCATTTTTAATGGATATTCTTTATGATTTTGAATAGGTTTTTAGTTTTAGTTCGGTGCCGTCGAATTCTGCGTAAGTAAAAAACTGAATCCAATCGCCAAGATTTACGTAAGTAGCCTGGTTTCCTAAATCGTACGTCATAGGTAGATGACGGTGGCCAAAAATTAAGTAATCGTAATGTTTTTCTTGCAGTTTTCTTTTGCAGTATTGAATGAGCCATTCGTTATCCGGACCGTGAAAGGTGGCGTCTTCAACTCCGGAGATCAATTTATTTTTCACAGACAAATATTGCGCAATTCGCACACCAACGTCGGGGTGCAGCCAGCGGAAACACCAGTTAAAAAAAGGATTCGTGAAAACTTTCTTCATTCGTTTGTAACCCTTGTCTCCAGGTCCTTTTCCATCACCATGGCCAATTAAGAATTCTTTGTTTCCGAAGGTGAAAGGGGTTGAATCGCGATAAATTGGGATTTGCAATTCGGTTTCGAAATAATCGCGCATCCACAAATCGTGATTTCCAACAAAAAATAAGATTTCAATACCTGCGTCTTTCAACTCTGCGATTTTTCCCAAAACGCGTATGAAACCTTTAGGAACCACGGTTTTATAGTCAAACCAAAAGTCGAATAAGTCGCCCACAAGAAAAAGATGCGACGCGTCGTGTTTAATGGAGTCGAGCCAATCGACAAAAAGCCGCTCTCGATTTAGGCTCAAGCTCCGAGTTGGTGCGCCAAAATGCTGATCGGAGGCAAAGTAAACTTTTGTTCTTGGGTTGGTCATATGTAAAATCGAGTACAAAGATACGTATTATCACAGTGGAATTTGTTACCCTTGAAGGACAAGATAAAAATGTTAAAAAGTGATATTCTGTTACAATTGTTTCTCGGCAGAATGATTTTGTTAAATATTTAAAGAATTGTTACGGTGCCTCAATAATTGCTAAATTTGAACTTTAACCTTGTGTTAACAAAAAGCTCACTCTTTTCCAAAAAAAACGTTTATGAAAAAAATTACTTTGCTGCTTTTTTTGCTAGTTTTTTCAAAGCTGGCAGCGCAAACAGAGGGTTTTGAGTCAGGTATTCCAGCCGATTGGGCAGTTATCAACGGTACTAATGGTATCGGGGCTAATTTCCAGTGGACGGCTACACCAACGCCATTTCCATCTACATTAACCCCTTGCGCTGGATCTAATTCGGCGTTTATTAATTTTGAACAAATTCAAATTAATAACACCGAGGAAGACTGGTTGATTACCAATCAGAGGTTAGTTCCTGCCAACGGACAGCTTCGGTTTCTTGTCCGGCAGTTAGCGGCGGGCGATCAGGGTACACTTTTTCAAGTGCGCGTGTCGATCAACCCCAATCAAACCAACCAATCAGCTTATACTATTGTTCAATCCTTTACGGAATCCGATTTACAAGATTTAAACGGTGATATCACGGTTTGTGATGAGAAAGTTGTCGATTTACCGGCTTCTTTGGTTGGTCAGCAAGTGTACATAGCTTTCGTGAGAGTTTTTACGCAGCCAACGCCTGCAAGAGGTGGAGACCGATTTTTGCTTGACAACGTTCGTATAACCGAGCGCTGTCTTACGCCAAATGGTTTAGATGTAGCTTCTGTTCAATCAACCACAGTTCAATTAACGTGGAATAATCCGGGCTTGGCTTCTAATTTTGAGATTGAAATTGTACCAGCAGCTTCAGATCCGACGGGTTCGGGTTTCACGGTTACAGCTCCTAATACAAACCCCACTTCATATACTACTACTCCAGCAAATATAGTTTTGCAGGCGGGGACAAATTACAAATACTATGTTCGTGCCATTTGCGGCACAACAGAAACCGTAACAAGTGACTGGGCCGGACCGTTCCCTTTCACCACTTTACCTACGGGTTCAGTTTGTTCGGATCCGTTGCAGGTTCTAACTCTGCCGTATCAATCAACAGGTAACACCCTTAATTTCGGCGACGAATTCGATACTGCACAAGGAACATCGTGTGGAGCTACTCCAGCAAATACAAATTACTTGGCGGGCAACGAGGTTTTCTATAGTTATACTCCAACCGCAGATGGCATTATCAATATTTCGATGACTCCGAGCGGAACTCCAGCAACAAATTCGGGTCTGTTTGTTTATGCGGGTTGCGGTAATGTAGGAGTTAACTGTATTGCAGGCGTTGCAAATGCCCAAGCAACTGTGAGAACCCTCACAGTAAATGTAACAGCTGGGACTACATATATCATCGTAATTAGTTCCAGCAATACCAACCCTTCAATTGGTTATAACTTAATCATCCAAAATCAATCGTGTACACCACCTCCGGGTACTTTAGGTGCCTCTGAAATTGGACTTACCAATGCCACGCTTACTTGGGATAATCCCAATAATTTTACTTCTTGGGAAGTCGTTGTTCAACCTGCAGGAGCGGGTGTTCCAGCAGGCGCGGGCACCGAAGTCACAGCTTTACCTTATCTGGTAGAGAATTTAACAGCAGCGACTATTTACGAGTACTGGGTGCGCGCGGAGTGTGTTCCAGGGTCGGATTTGTTTACCACTTGGGCAGGTCCGTTTGTATTCAATACCTTAGTTTGCGACGCCACAAGCACATGTAACTACACTTTCCGATTAAGAGATTCAGGTAATAATGGATGGAATGGGGCTAGAATGCAAGTCCGCCAAAACGGAATTGTAATCGCTACGTTAGGAAGTACAATAACAAATGGAGGCCCTGTAGATGTAACGGTTCCGCTTTGTAACAACATTGGATTTGATCTTTTCTGGTCTGTAGCAGGAACTGCTCCTAACCAATGTATAGTTGATGTAATTAATTCTTTTGGTCAGACTATTTTCACAAAACCAGCTAATTCAGGAACCCCACTATCTGTTATTTACAATGATATTGTAAATTGTACGACGCCTCGTTGCGATTTAGCTCCTACCTCGGTAGCAGTTCCCACGGCAACTATACTTACAAACTCAGCACTTGTAACTTGGTTAGCTCCAGCTACAACTTCTTGGGATATCTACGTGGTTCAACAAGGAAACCCTGCACCAACAGCAAGTACGATTCCAACTTTTAACGATATCACGGTTGCAGATCTGACAAATCTCTCGTTCAACATGACTGGTTTAACACCCGATACTCCTTACACTGTTTATATTCGTGTAAATTGTTCACCAACTGATTCGCCTTGGAGTACAGGTGTAAACTTTACAACGCTCCCAACTTGTCCTAAGCCTACTGCATTATCTGTGACAGGAATCGGACTAACGGCAGCAACCTTCAACTGGACAAACGGCACTCCTACAGATACAGCGTGGGAAATTTATCTTGTACCTAGCTTTTCGTTAACTCCTCCTGCGCAATTGCCAGCTGTGAATCCTCCAACAGACAACGGACAACTGTTGATTCCAGTTTCATCAGGCTCACCATTTACGGTAGCAGACGGGACTTTACAACAAGCTAGGATTTATTATTACTATGTACGTACAGTTTGTCCGGGAGACGATAAAAGTACATGGGCCGGACCTATAGTTTTCAATACGATAACTTGTTTACCAGAAGATAAGTGTACCTACCGATTTGTATTGACCGACGCGGGCGGCAATGGTTGGAATGGTGCGCGCATGCAAGTGCGTCAAAATGGTATTATTGTTGCAACGATTGGAAGCACTATAACTTCAGCAGGTCCAACAAATGTGAATGTCCAGATTTGTGATGATATACCTTTTGATTTATTTTGGAGTGTAGAAGGAACGGCACCTGCAGAGATAGGTGTTCAAATTCAAAGCCCATTTACCGATATTTTATTTACAAAAGCTCCGGGAGAAGGAGCACCATCAACAGTTATCTACTCTTCAGTGGGCGATTGTACGCCTCCAACCTGTCCTAAACCTACTCCTTTAGCAGTAGATGTTACAACTATAACTTCAACATCTGCACAACTAGCTTGGACAGAGAATGCATTACCGCCACCAGGAGCTACACAATGGGAAGTATATGTTGTTCCCGCAGAAGGTGCGATTCCTCCTGTAAATGGTTCACCAGTAACAGGTGTGGCCCCTTACTATTTAACAAATTCGAACCCATTTACCGTTGAAGGTTTACAACCTGCAACCACTTACGTGTTTTATGTTCGTTCTATTTGTTCAAGTACTGATGTAAGTACCTGGACAATTTTAGCCCCACGAACTTTCACAACAAAACCACTTAACGACGATTGTGCAGGAGCCATCACAGTTCCAGTAAATCCGACTAGAATTTGCGCACAAAGCTTAAACGGTTCAACACTTGGGGCTACCAGAACATTACCCAACACTCAGCCAGTATGCCAAGGAAATACAGACGACGATGTTTGGTTTACTTTTACTGCTACAAATCCGGTTCACATTATAACATTTAGTAACATTAATGGTCCATCAAACGACATCAATCACGCATTGTACTCCGGTTCAGATTGTACAGCGTTAACACAATTGTACTGCAGTGCCCCTGAGGTGAGTGTTGCTACTAACTTAGTTCCTAACCAAGTGTACAAGATTAGGGTTTGGACTGTTGGAGGTAATGCAGCACAATTCGCAAACTTTACCGTGTGTATTACTACTCCAGATCCGGTAACCAACGACGAATGCGCAGTTGCAACACCAGTTACGCCAAATAACGGCTTGGAATGTGATATCGTAGTTAGTAGTGCTATAACTGGAGCCACACCTTCTTCAAACGCTTCTACATGTCCTGGGACTGAGGATGACGATGTTTGGTTTAGTTTCGTTGCCAACAGTACAACTCAAATAATTACTCTTTCAAATATTTTAGGTACCTCTGATAATCTAAATCATGCGGTGTATTCGGGAACTGATTGTAACGCATTGACCCTTTTGTTTTGTAGCGATCCAAATGAAAGTATTGAAGATAATTACATCGACGGAAATACCTATTGGATTAGAGTATGGTCTTCTGTAGGCACACCACAAGACATTACGTTTGACTTGTGTATTGGTAGAATTTTGCCTCCTATTACAACAGATCTGGATATTTATACAAAGCAACAACTTATCGAAGACATATTGCTAGACACTTCTTGTGCTAACGTGACAAATATAACTTGGTCAACGGGATTAGATTTTAATACTCCTCCTAACACAGGTTTTCCAAATGGAATTGGTTACTTTAATAAGGGACTTTCAGAGTTTCCTTTCGAGGATGGTATTATCCTAACAACAGGAAACGCAGCATCGGCACCAGGTCCTAATGATGTTATTTTGAGTGACGGTGGTTTTGGTTGGCCAGGAGACGACGATTTAGAAGCCATCATTTTAGAAGCTACGGGTCAAGCGATGAATTCGCAAAATGCAACTAAGCTCGAGTTTGATTTTGTGCCGCTTCAAGATCAAATTAGCTTCCGCTTTATTTTTGCGAGTGAGGAATATGGAACATTTCAATGCACATTCTCTGATGCATTTGCATTCCTTCTTACAAACACTGCTACCAATGAAACTGAGAATTTGGCGATTATTCCAAACACTACAACCCCAGTTTCTGTTGTGACCATTAGAAATGAATTGTATAATCAAGGTTGTGATTCTGTGAATCCTGAGTTTTTCCAAAGTTTTTACGGAGATTTAGGAGTAAATCCAATCGGAGCACCTATTAATTTTAACGGTGTTACGGTTCCTATGACAGCTTTTGCCAATGTTACTCCTGGAGTTACTTATCACATAAAATTAGTAATTGCAGACCGTGGCGATTCGGCGTTTGATAGCGCAGTATTTCTTGAAGGAGGCAGTTTCGATATCGGAAATGTAGAGTTAGGAAGCGACTTCCTCGAATCGGCAGGAAATGCCATTTGTCCAGGAGATTTCGTAACGATTGATTCAGGACTCGACCCAACGATTTACACTTTTGAGTGGACGAGAAATGGTGAAATTATTGCAAATCAAAACGGACCTTCCATTGTTGTTACACAACCAGGAACTTATCAAATTAGTGCATCATACACCAATACGACTTGCGTTGCAACTGATCAAATTGTTGTTGAGTTTTTTCAAGACGCAATTGCAGGCAGCCCTTTGAACTTGGTTGATTGTGATTCTACAGGATCATCAACGTTCAATTTAACTCAAAATGCTGCTACAATTCTTGCACCTTTTACGCCGGGTTCACATTCTCTTGCATATTTTACGACTTTTGAGGATGCTGATCAAAATATTGTGGCAAACCAAATCACTAATCCTGAAGCATTTTTAGGTAATGATCAACAAACCATTTATGTTCGAGTAAGTAAAACAGGTACTGGCTGTTATCAGGTTGTAGATTTTGACTTGATTGTACAAGATTTAACGCCAGATTTTACACTTGAAGGAGTTAAAAACTTGTGTCCAGAAGAACAAACAACGATTACAGTGGTTCCTACAAACGGATCTTTTGACACCAATTTGGTATCGTTTTCTTGGACATTTAATGGTAATCTTATAGCAACCACACCTTCTATTACTATCGACGGAACGCAGTTAGGAAACTACGAAGTTGTTGTAAATAATCAAGGTTGTACAAGCAGTCAAACGTTCACAGTTGGGGCAGCAACGCCTACTTGGGAGATAGCTATTTCAGGAACAACCGAACTTTGTCCTGATGAAGTAGGTTCTATTAGCGCAGTGGTAACTAATAATACTAGTGGTGGTCCTGTGATTTACACTTTCACAAATCCAGCCGGTGTGACAACAACCTCCGCAGATAACAACTACACTGTATCAGAACCAGGAACCTACTCAGTTGCTGTTTCAATATTTGGATGCGCCAGCGCAGCAGTTAATTATGTGATTGCACCATCGTCGGTAGTTTGGAATGTACAAGTTACGGGTCCAACTGAGCTTTGTCCTGATGAGAATGGTATCATAACAGCGACAGTTTCCAACAACACCAGCGGAAGTCCAGTTACATACATTTTCACTAATCCGGCAGGAGTTTCAACTACAACAAATACCAATACTTTTCCAGCAACAGAGCCAGGTACATATCAAGTTGAAGTCTCAATTTTAGGTTGTTTAAGTTCACCAGTAAGTTATACGATTGCACCATCTTCTCAAGTTTGGGATGTAGCTTTTGGAAGCAGTTCCTATGTGATATGTAATAATCAATCAGTTACGATTGATTTTACAGCATTAAATTTCGACATTAACAATCCTGATGCTTCATATACATGGACTCGTCCTGACGGAACACAAGCTACAGGATTAACAATAGTCGCAAACCAAATTGGAACTTACAGTTTAACGGTTGAAATTTTAGGTTGTACTAGTACCGAAACTGTTAGCGTAGGCGAAGATTCAATAAATTTAAATATTGCCTTTGAAACGGGCTGTGTAAATAATCAATATCGAATTACTGCTGTACCAGTTAATAATTCGTTTGACCCCGACACAGTAACATATACTTGGACAGGTACTGCGCCATTCCAAGTAGTAGCTCCTGAAAGTCCAGAATCAATTATAGTTGGTGGGGCAGGGGAGTTTACTGTAACGATAACGGCTTCAAGCGGTTGTTCGGATTTCGAAACAGCTACAGTTAGTAGCATCGGCTGTCTCATCCAGCGAGGTATTTCACCGAACAACGATGGTGCAAACGATTCGTTTGATTTGAGTGCTTATGATGTGAAGCGTTTGGTTATTTTCAATCGTTACGGTACTGAGG
>NZ_JAIXYH010000025.1 GCF_027490375.1 Flavobacterium sp. | reverse complement strand
CTCCGGCGAATAGTGGGTTGAGGAGGCGACATGATACGTTAAGTGGTGTAATCATCAATTCCGATAGCTATCCCGATAGCCATCGGGACTAGCTTCTCCAAAAAGATACGTTAAGTGGTGAACGTCGCAAAGTCTTAATACTTAATACTCTAATCTTAATACTAAAAAAAGCGCACAGAAAACGCTGAAGCTCACAGAATTTTGTGGAATATTTGGCTGTTGAGGAAAACACAGAACGTAGCAAACCGCCTGAAAAATGTGCATCTGGCAATTGAGAAATGGCTGATGTTGTTGTGTTTTGATTTACTGCGACAACCTGAAAAAAGATAAAATCATTATCGAAATGCCGAGGATTAATAGTATAAAAGTGAAAGTCTTGTCTTGCTTGTTTCCGCCTCTGCCTTCAAAAAAACTAATGTAACGGGTCATAGATCCTTCTCCTACTTCATACGGAATAAACTCGCGCTTGTATATTTTCCAAAATAGCAATCGTACACTGTGATAGGCTAAAAAGCATAATATCGGAACTTCTGCAAAGGCTTCAGCGCCAACTAAATGGGCGGTACATAAAACGAGCCAAATGAGTGAGAAATAGATGTTTCGAAACCGCAGACCAAACGGACAAAAAATGGTAAGAAAACTGGCGCCAAAAGCAATATATGCAGAAACTTTTTCTGCATCCTTTGGTTTGTACGACGGAATGCTGAAATAATACACTAGTGCGAGAAAAAATACCAG
Organism: Flavobacterium sp.; assembly: GCF_027490375.1. Classification (GTDB taxonomy): domain Bacteria; phylum Bacteroidota; class Bacteroidia; order Flavobacteriales; family Flavobacteriaceae; genus Flavobacterium. The sequence continues at coordinate 4,101 of NZ_JAIXYH010000025.1, read as the reverse complement.
AATGTACAACAAATCGGAAGTGATTAGCTTTCTAATTTCCAACTGAGCAATGGTGAATTTTCTGTTTTTTACGTTCATAAATTGTTCGGTTTACCCCAATTTTTGCCGCAAATTTAGAAGAATTTAAAAAGCGTACGTTCGATGAAAAAATTGATGTCGGTTTTTAACATACAATTGGTTGTTTGTTAGGTTCAACTTGGTAGCATGTGTAACCTGATAGCGTGACATGTTCGGAAATTGTAACAAACCAACGTGGTAGAAATTTTACGGTAGGGGTGGTGGGGAGTGTTTTACTATAAAAAGACAGCGAGAAGAAGGCTGTTCGAATCATTTTGAAATAGTGTAAAGAATACAACTGGGATGTACTCGTACGACAGCGAGGATTTTGGGGAGTGCGTTGCAATTTTAGTGCTTTTTATATTAAAATGTGGGCGCGCCGGCAAACGAGTCGTCGCTGCGCAAAAAATAGGCACGCCGTCACGTGTTCCGCTGTATCTTTTAGGCAAAACGGCAGTGGAAATACGTAGCGCCTAAAAGGATGACGCTGCACCCGTTCGCGCGGAAAAGTTGCGCAAGGGAAAAAAGCGAATTCCAATAGCTATCGAAAGCGAAAAAAGTAAAAGAAGCGAAAGAATGAAGAAATAGAAAAGGTGAAAAACCTCATTTGCGATGAACTTCCCAAAGCACTCTAGAACCAACGAATTGTGGGTTCGTCAGGACAAAACGATACGTGAAGTGGTGAACTTATTTTAGGGACGTACGCTTCAAAATGAAATTTTGTACGTATCAGTACGTAGTAAACTTAGTCGGCTACTTAGTTGTGTAGGTTTTTAACCTTGTTTTAAGGGTCGCCTACGCTATTTTATGGGTTGCGCATCTTGTTTAGTAGGTCGGCGACTCAAAAAACTTATATGGCGACTATGTTTTATTTGTTTCAAACGTAATTTAATGGGTAGCCAACCACGTAAACTTATAGCGCGGCATACTAAACTAGGTAGCCCACTTAGTTGCATACGCCTATATACGTACACATGTTAATATATTGCTCATTTTTCGATGAAATTTGGCAGATAAAAAAACGCTTCGTTGCGGAAGCGGTTGTGATGTTTGTTGGCGTGTTGCGTTATGCACTTGGGCTTGTTGGTGCAGCGTACTTTCGAGGTAGCATTAAATTCGGGAGCGTTTGAGGAACAGGGCACTTTTCGATAATGTATTTCCAACCCAATACTAGCTACAGTTTTTTTATATGCACCACGCTTAAAGCTTATCATACAGCCGTATGTGCTGCTAAATCTAATTAGTAATTATCTAACAAATCAATAATATGTAATCTATAGCCTTTTATTAGTTTATACAATTCAGTCCCAACCAATAGCATATTATATGAGAAATCAACTTTATGGGGAATTTTAAAATTATGTCCGCCATTTATTAAAAGTTCATTGATGAAAAAGCCATTTCCTTTTGAAGTCTTTTTATTAAGTTTGAGATGCTCATTAGAGAAATGAATGTATCCACTTGCATTTTTATAAAGAGATTTAAAGCCTGGAAAATGCTTGTTTAATTCAGTTGCAAGATAATCATCTGTCATTTTATTTCCTTCAGCATCTATCATGTTTCTGATGTGTTTACCTGCTAAAACATCCTGAAAGAATTTCCCCCTGTCGTTTACCAAACTTACGGCATATACTCTCATACAATTATCTGCTTGTAACCTCAGTAAACCTACTGCTGTTATGTAATTTTCAGTTTCACATAAGGTGATATATGCTTTATTTAGAGCAATTGCTCTATTTATGGCAGAGAAGATGAAAATACTAGGTGTAAAAACTAGCTTTTTAGCGGTTTCGATTTTAAATATATCGACTGCCAGATCATTTAAATCTTTGCTAAGATTATTAATTTCTTGAAAGATTGATTTCAAGTCCTCTTCTGTTACATCATTATTTATCGTCTGTTTTTCCATTTTATAATTCAAGTGAAAATTTAACTAAACAACTTTTGAAATTCTATACATCTTCTCAACTGGAGATAAAAAACAACTCATGAGAAAAAATAAATAAGATTTGATGAGATTTCAATTCGTAACAATATTAAAATCAATTTATTTAAATCTTTATTCTTTCAAAAACGAGTTGCGAGTGTCACTTAAAAACTTAGTTGTTTGTAAATTACAAATCTACCCACTCCCCTCCTCCCAACACTACCTACATATAGGTATTTTTCCACCAAATGCCAGTAACGTCTCGCCCTAGCCCCGGTTGCAGCGGCAGCCCGCAGAAAAAGACGCTAGTTTGAATTGGGCTAGAAACGGCGACCCAAGAAGCCGGGTATAGCCCAATGAAAAAAGCGTATTTTTTGAGGACTACAGCGGAAAACGGGAATAGCTTCACAAAAACAAAAACTGTAAACCTCTTTCGTTAGGAGTTTGGCTTCGTAAAATTAGTTGAGCGGGTGCGGCGTGCGTTCGGGTAATCGTTTGGCGAAAATGCAGCGGCTCTTGGTATCAATTATCCCTACTCACTTGCTTATATTTGCGCAAATTTTTTGAGATGAACAATTTAGTAGCAGAATTGCAATGGCGCGGCTTGGTGCACAACATTATGCCCGGAACGGAAGAACAACTTTTAAAAGAATCGACTACCGCTTATATCGGGTTCGATCCTACTTCCGACTCGCTGCACATTGGCAGTTTGGTGCCCATTATTTTGTTGGTGCACTTGAAAAATTTTGGTCACAAACCCATCGCGCTTGTGGGCGGTGCTACAGGCATGATTGGCGATCCGTCGGGGAAATCAGACGAACGGAACCTGCTCGACGAAACTACTCTCGAACGCAACGTGGCCGGTATTAAAGCTGTTTTGAGTCGGTTTTTAGACTTCAACGCCACCGACGCCAACGCGCCCATCCTGGTAAACAACTACGATTGGATGAAGGAGTTTAGCTTCATTAGCTTTGCGCGCGACGTTGGAAAACGCATCAGTGTTAACTACATGATGGCCAAAGAATCGGTTAAAAAACGCATTCAAGCCGAAGGCGATGGGATGTCGTTTACCGAATTCACCTACCAACTTATTCAAGGTTACGACTTTTACCACCTGCACAAAACCCACAACTGCATGCTACAAATGGGCGGATCGGACCAATGGGGAAATATTACCACCGGAACCGAACTCGTGCGCCGTATGAACGTGGATAACCAACCCGATGCCAAAGCGTTTGCGATGACGTGTCCGCTGATTACCAAAGCCGACGGCAGCAAATTTGGAAAATCGGAAGGCGGCAACATCTGGCTCACCGCCGATAAAACTTCGGTTTATAAATTCTACCAATTTTGGCTAAACACCGCCGACGATGATGCCGAGAAATACATCAAGATTTTCACGTTTCTAGACCAAACTACTGTTACCGCTCTCATCGACGAGCATAAACAAGCGCCGCATTTACGCATCCTGCAAAAACGCCTCGCCGAAGAGGTAACCGCATTTGTACACGGCAAATCCGAACTGCAAAATGCCATTGCCGCCTCGGAAGCCCTCTTTGGAAACAGCACCGACGCCCTAAAAACACTCGATGCGCAAACGTTTCTGGAAGTTTTTGAAGGCGTTCCGCAAAAGGAATTACCGCGGGAACTTTTTGAAAACGGCGTGGAAATCATCCGGCTTTTAGCCGAACAAACCGGATTTTTACCTTCGAACTCGGAAGCTCGTCGCGCCCTAACGGAAAATTCGATTTCCATTAACCGCGAAAAAGTGGGCTTAGACAAAGTGGTAACCCCCTCGGATTTCTTAACCGACGGCCTGCTGCTGTTGCAACGCGGGAAGAAGAATTATTTTGTGGTGCGGGTTAGAGGTTAGAGGTTAGTCCCGATAGCTATCGGGATCGCGACGTTCACCACTTCACGTATCTTTTTACTTCCCAAACCACGTATCGTAGGCGCCTGAGCGTGTTGAAGGCAAGAGAATTATTTTTGGAAAATGACACGTTCTGTGTTTTCCTCAGCGGCGTCGTATTCAGCAAAATTCGGTGTAGTTCGGTGTTTTCTGTGCGCTAGAGAAGCTCGGAACGTCAGCTTGTAAAAGGCAGCGTTGTGTCCCTATT
>NZ_JAIXYH010000022.1 GCF_027490375.1 Flavobacterium sp. | reverse complement strand
TCTGTTGCTTGGTTGTAGTTACCGCCAAAGATTGCTCCCACTGTAGAAGATGGCGCACCATTCGACCACGCTGTACCATCCCAAGTAGTTGAGTTAACAACAACTTGAAGTGTTGTTACGTCGGCACACTGACCTGAATCAGGCGTAAACGTATACGTAGTTGTAGCCAAGTTATTCAAGGCCGGAGACCAGCTTCCTGTAATACCATTGTTTGAAGTCGTTGGTAAAGCAGGAATTGTTGTATTGTAACAAACTGCTGCTACTGGAGTGAAGGTCGGAACTGTTAATGCGTTTACAGTAACAGTAACCGCATTACTGGTAGCCGAACTACAAACACCGTTGGTAACAACCGCACGGTAGTAACGAGTAGCTGTTAAAGTACCCATTTGTGCAGCCGTTAATGTAGCTGAAGTAGCTCCAGAAATATTAGCAAAAGCATTGTTGTCAGAAGATACTTGCCACTGGATTGTACCTGTATTACCTGTTAAAGTGACATTAGCAGGTTGTGTACCTGTACAAATAGTTTGATCTGATGAAGCTGTACCAGCAACAGATGTTGCATTAACAGTAACAGTTACAACAGCTGAATTTACTGGTGTACATGGTGCTAAACCTGATACAACCGCGCGATAGAAGCGTGTTGAAGTTAAAGCACCGATAGCAGATCCAGATAACGTCGCTGATGTTTGACCTGAAATATCAGTGAACACATTATTATCAGAACTTTCTTGCCACTGGATTGTACCAACTGAACCAGTTAATACAATATTGCTTGGCTCGCTTCCAGAACAAATAGTCTGATTCGCAGAAACTGTACCAGCAACTGCTGCTGGATTAACCGTAACAGTTACAACAGCTGAATCTACGAAACCGCAAGGAGCAATTCCAGAAACACGCGCTCTATAGTAACGAGTCTGAGACAAATTACCGATCGTTGTACCTGAAAGAGTTGCACTTGTTTGTCCAGAAATGTTATTAAATGTAACATTATCCGTACTTACCTGCCACTGAATTGAACCTAAAGAACCTGTGAGCGTAATATTAGCAGGAGCAGTACCTGAACAAATTGTCTGGTCAGAAGAAACTGTACCAGCAACCGGCTGAGGATTCACAGTAACAGTTACAACACTACTGTTAACCACCGGACAAACTCCGCTGGTCATTTGGGCACGATAGAATCTTGTGCTGGTCAAAGCACCGATGCTAGAAGCTGAAAGTGTTGAAGATGTTTCACCTGGTATATCAGTATAGGCCACATTATCAGAAGAAACCTGCCATTGAATGGTACCATTCTGGCCTGTAATTGTAATTGCATTAGGTGTAGATCCTGCACAAATCGTTTGATTTGCCGAAACCGTACCTGCAGTAGCAACTGGATTCACAGTTACGCTTACGCTTGCAGTATTTACAGATGAACATGGCGTGTTGGTAACAACTGCACGATAGAATCTGTTTGCAGTCAATGTACCCATTTGTGTACTCGTTAATGTAGCACTTGTTGCACCAATAATATTCGTAAAGAATGTATTGTTAGTAGAAACTTGCCACTGAACATTACCTACATGACCACTTAAAGTAATTGGAGCAGGTTGAGTACCCGTACAAATCGTCTGATTTGCTGATGGTGTACCTGCAACAGAAATACTTTGAACAGTGAAAGTAAATGTAGAACATCCACTTGCAGAACCAAACGCATTTCTAGGAACTACTCTCCAAGCGTACTGACCAGCTCCAAGCGCAGTAGTCGTAAAAGATGTGCCTGTTTGGTTTGTTGCAACTTGTGTTGTAGCAGTTGTACCTGCATCAAAGAATACATCGTAACCTGTAGCGTTAGCTACGGCTGCCCAGGTAAGATTAACTGTACTTCCTATTCCACAAACAAAGCCATTGTTAGCAGGGCTACTTGGAACAGTTAAACATGAAGGAACAGTAACGAAAGCACAAATTGTGAAATCGCCGCTAGCAGAACCAGTACCTGAGTGATAAACACGAACATAGTACTGAGTATTAGCTACAAGAGCACCTGAAGAGAATGTTTCGATAGCACCCGCACCAGTTGAATTAGCACAAGCAATTGCATTGTTTAGAGCTGGGTTACCACTGAAAATTTGTACTACAGGATTGTAAGTAGTGTTACCTTGAACACGAACATTAAACACTAGACCATTAGTACTTGCAGGTGTAGTGAATGTAAACCAAGCGTCGTCATCTGCATTTCCAGGAGTAGACGCGCTACAAGCTTGAACGCCAGTAGTTGCAGTCAATCTAGAAATATCAGCAGGTGTACTATTCACTGGAGTACATGTACCATTCAATGTAAGTGAAATAGCGCCAGCAGGCTCATCGTAAGCTGGTGGTGATACTTGGCTGTTTACACAGATTGCAAAATTACCGCTTCCATTAACTCCGCCAGATTCACCCGTAGATGTATCGTATACACGAATGTAATACTCAGAAGAAGTATTTAATGTAATCTGAGCTAAAGTTTCAGTAAGTCCAGCACCTGCAGAATTCAAGCATCTAACAGAATTGAAAGATGAATCTAAAATTTGTACAAATGCATCGTAACCTACTGAAGGTATAACATTAATAGTATAGCTTGTTAAAACTGAATCTGTTGTAAACTTGAAGAATACATCGTCATCAGCATTACCTGTTACAACTGAAGGAGTTGGAGCACAAGCTGCAATTCCAGTCGAAGCTGTAGCATTTCTGCTGCTGTAAACATTACCGCAAGTGCTTAAACATGGTGAAGCATTTACTGGTATTACAAAAGCAGTAGCTAATTCATTATTCGCTGGAACAATAGACGGTGCAGAACCACCACTATATGTTGCAGCTGGTACAAATCTGATCTGCGAAGCACACTTAGGCGCAAGACGCAAATCATTTTGAGAAGTAGCGCTAAAGTTTATACTATTCTCATTCTGTAAAACTAAACGGTTTCTAGTCGTCGCCGTAGCTGGTAAAACTGGATTCGGAATCGACGAATTCAATCCGACAGTGTAAGACCAATTGCCAGCAGCAACATTAGTAGAACCGTTAAATGTTTGCATCGTACCATAGTTAAACTCAATCGAGTTGTCAGATTCACGCAATACAACTTGGAAATTCAAGTTCGAATCGGTATAACCAAATCTCGACATTTGAGCCCATTCAACTGTAATTACAGCAGAACCAGATCCTAAAGTACCTGCAATGCTATATCGCATAGAGCTATCGCGGTTCGCTGTAACGTTACCTTGAATTTGTAAATCATCCCAGAAAGGTGCCAACACATTATTTGTTGTACCTCCTAGATCATTTAAGCCTGTAGTAGCTGTCTGCGTTGTGTTAAATGTCATCCAACCATTACTAGTAGCATAGAAACCGGTAACAGGAGCCCCATTATACAAGAAAGTTGTTCCTGCTAAACTAACGTTGTTCGTTCTAACGTCGTTTCCATCTGTTGCATTTCCAAAAGTTGTGAAAAGTCCGGTATAAGTTGAACCTGTCGCCATAATAGACGAGTAGGTGATATCAGATGCCGAAACAGTATACTCACAATTAACAACTGCAATTGATGCAGGAGTTGAATCTGCAAACTCGTTACTGTTGGTACAAGTTACGCGACAGTAGTACTCGGTGCCTTGTGTCAAATTAGTAACTGCATAAGTTTCTGAATTTGCTCCTGAAATCGCAGCAAAAGTTCCACTTGGCAGTGATCTACTAAACCACTGATAGCTCAATCCGGTTACACCACTACTAGCACCCGTAAGTGATAAAGTAGCGTTTCCACCAGAACATGTACTTGTAATCGTTGAAGTAGTAGTACCTGCAACAGGTGTTCCAGTACAAGCATCAGCTGCAACGATATTAATGGTATAATCTTCAACTTCCCCGAAAGTGAAAGTTCCGCAACCATTAGCATTTGAAGTTGTTGAGCCGCTCTCGGCCAACAATACTCTCATTCTGGTAGTACCAGTAAGTGCAGTGAATGGAATTGTGATGTTACTGCTGAAAACTAAACCACCTGCTGGAGGAGTAGTTGAAGTAGCTGGACCGTTTACACCATTCGCGGCGTTATATACCTCGCCAGCATCTTCAAAATCCAAATCTTGATTCCAGTCAATAAAGATCTTAGTCCAAGCTTGATAGAAAGTACCACCGCTTGTGAACTGTGCTACAGAAATTGGATAGGAAGTTCCTTGCGTGAAAGATACCACAGGCGTTAATCCTGTAAAATCAGTATACAATGCATTCGCTGCTGCATTATTCAAAATCGACGCAGGCAGTGTAGCTGGATTAGCAAGGCCTCCAAAGACAACACGAGCAATATCCGTATCACCTGTACTTGTAGCTGCTGCATTACAGTAATCTAGAACCGTAAATGTTACAGCATTACTATTTACACTACAACCAGCTATGGTCGTAATCACACATCTGTAGAAACCACTTGAACCAATAGCAGCAGTTCCTGCGGTTGCTATATTCAAAGTTGCAGTAGTTGCGCCTGTAAAAGTTAAGCCAGTAGGCGTACCGTTTACTACATTTGAGTAAGTACCATTTACTGTTGTCGCACGTTGCCACTGGTAAGTAGCGCCTGGCGTTGGAGAACTAACTGTTAAAGTTGCGGCATTTCCTCTGCGTACCGAAGTATTAGCAGGCTGGGCACCAACAACTGGCTGACTGATTGTTAAGCTAGCGCTAGATGAATCTACAGAAGCACAAGGTGCTGTACCTGCAACCACCGCACGATAGAAATAAGTTCCAACTGGCGTTGCTGCTGTAGTGGTAACACTCAGTGTGTTGGAAGCAAATCCAGTATAAGTAGCTCCAGCTGGTGTGTTATCTGCCACTGCAGACCAAGGACCAGTACTAGAAGTCGAATACTGCCATGCTGTAGAAACAGCATTGCTGGTAGTTACAACTAAGTTAGTAGAACCACCCGTGAAACAAATCGATGCATCAGCAGGAGCACTAACTGTTGGAGTTTGTGCCACCGACAATGTTGCTTGGTTAGAAGTTGGATCTGTAACAGGCCCATCTAAAATAACAAAGTATCTGTAACCATTTAATGTAGGAGTCGCTCCAGTTATTGTCAATGTAGCTGTTGTCGCTCCACTATAAACGCCTCCATCTGTGATTGCCACAGGAGTAGCTGGAAGGGTATTATCAATAACATACCACTGATAGCCGTTCACAGTTCCAGATCCAACAACTGTAAAAGTTGCATTACCTGAATCACAAAGGGCAACATTTTGCGGTTGCGTAGCGATACCTGTATCACCTATAGTAAGTACTACTGTATTACTAGTAACGGCTGCACACGAAGCAGCTCCAGAAGCAACTACATAAAATCTGTAGCCATCAAGACTTGCTGGAGTATTCGTTACGTTTAATGTAGCCGAAGTAGTGCCTGAAAAAGTTGCATCTGCTGGAACTACAACAAACGGCACTACGCCATCTGGAGAATAAAACCACTGGTAAGTTGTTGCATTAGATGCCACAACTGCAAAAGAAGTATTGTCACCAGAAACTACAATGGCATTACCTGGTTGGGTAGTGATAGCCACATTATCATCAACGATAACTTGTTTAGTAACAAAGTTTGTACATCCCGATACTGTTACTGTATAGACAATTGTTGCTGTACCAGGCGTAACACCTGTTACAACTCCTGAACTATTAACAGTAGCAATTCCAGGGTTTTGAGAACTCCAAACACCACCTAATGTAGGATTGGTAAGCGAAATAGTGCTATTCTTACAAACATTATTAGCACCCGCAATAGGATCTACAGTTGGAATACTGTTGATAGTAAAATTAGTGCTACTAGTTCCATCTCCTTGAGGAGCTGTTAAAACAATTGGTCCTGTAGTGGCACCTGCTGGTACTGTTGCAGTAATTTGAGTTGCACTATCAACATTAAATGCTGCTGCGCTAACTCCATTGAAACTAACAGCAGTTACAGCACCAAAGTTTTGACCCGTAATAACAACTTGTGAACCAGTGCCACAAACTGTATTCGGAGTAAAAGTGCTAATTGAAGGAGGAGCAACTAATATTCCAACATTGTCGAATGCTGCATCAAAATCTCCTTGTATCCAGTTAGCTGTAAGTCTAACAATAATAGTTTGACCAACATAAGCCGCAAGACTCACCGTTCTTGTTTGGTAGTTTGCACTTTCTACATTATTAAATGTATCGATGTTTGTAAAAGTTACACCACAATCGGTACTAACAGCTACAATGAATGTACCAGAATTACTTGCCGTTGCAGCAAATGGTGAAGAAAAATTAGTACATCTATAATCATAGCTAAATGACTGTCCAGCTACAATTGGCCCGTAACGCGTTGTAAGGAACGCCCCTGTTGTTGAACTTGCCCATACATTTCTGTATATAGAATTCCCAGAATTCCCAGAAACTCCACGAACAGCGCCGCCAGTTGAATCATATAGTGCAAATGGCGCTATTGCCCAACTTGGATTTAAAGTGTCAAACGTTTCTGTAAATGGTACTGCGCTAGGATTAGAATTAATCTCAGCAACAGTACTAAATGAATCCTGACCACTTCCTGAACAATTTACTCGTAATCTGTACTGAATTGTACTACCAGCGAAAACAGGAGGAGTATAAGTAAGTGTAGTGGCACCCGTACCACCAACTGCATTAGCCCAAGAAACACCGTTATCGGTAGATTGCTGCCATTGGTAAGAAATTCCAGCACCACTTGAAGCTCCAGTTACCGTAATTGCAGCTACGGTAGCCCCTGAACACAACGATTGCGTTGGTGCAGATACAGTTCCGCCGTTTGGCGCACCTGTACAATTAGGCTGTATTCCAAAATTATCAAATAAAGCAAAGTAATTTCCTGATAATCTCGTTACGTTAATTCTAAATTGAACGTCAGATCCAACATAAGCAGACAGATTATATAATCTGTTAAACCAGCCTGTTGAACCATTGTTTGAGAATGTATCAATTGTAGTAAAAGTCGCGCCATAGTTGGTCGAAACTTGAACTGTTACTGAACATGCTCCAGCTACAGGAGACGTTGTTAATGCTGTTGCATTCGCGAAAGAGTAATCGAACACGAAAACATCGCCAGTAGCAACTGTACCCGCAATTAGTGTTGTAAAGCTACCCGATTCAACTCCGGTAGTTAGGTTTCTTGCGAGCTTGTTACCTGGATTTCCAGACCCTCCTGTAAAACCATCAATTGACCAACCGCTAGTGTTCCAACCAGCAGGTGTACCTGTTAAAGTAAATGGTTCCGACCAAGGTAGAGGCGTAACAATTGGCAAAGTAAATGGAACAGAAGTAGACCATGAACTAAACGTTGTACCTGTTGCACAAACTGAACGTACATGTAAATAATACGTTAAACCTGTTGTTAAACCAGTAACTGTAGTACTATTTGAAGCTATTGGATCACCTGATGTTGGTGGAAATGATGATGTAGTAAAAGCAAATTCGTAACCGTCAAGAGGAGGATTTGAAGGAGCTGTCCATGAAACAGACGCCGATGATTGAGTCAATGGAGAAACAATCAGTGCGCTTGGATTTGCACAAGCAGGAATATCCTCAACCGTTACGTCGTCAATAGTAAGTGTGCCACCATTCAACGGACTACCAGCTCTCACTAATGCTATTGCTACAGTAGTATCTGTATAAGCAGTAAGATCAACAACATATGCATTATAGCTTGTACTGGTTACAGGCGCTGACGGTAGTAAAACAGTAGTAAAGTCTGTTGGCAATATACCTGTTGTCGATAATCTAACTTCAATTTCTGCAGGTGTATTGTTAGCAGATGCTCTTGCATAGAACACTAATCGTTTTGGAATACCATCTAGGCTAAATCTTGGTAAAACAACAAAATCATTGTTAGATGTAGCTGTTGCCGTATTGATAGAAATTGCTTGGGCATTTGTTCTTGGATTAGTGGTAGTTAATCCCCATGTTCCACCGCCATCCGCATTTATAACTCCCAAACACTGTAATGTAGATGAGTTAGATTCAAATGTTTCAAGATAAGGGAATGTAGTTAATGCGTTACAAACGGTTGTAAAAACAGTACCGTTTGCAGAAGTACACTGTGCTGAATTATTAGCATCTTTTGGAACAACATACCAGCTGTATGTGGTTTGACCTGACAATGGCGTTGGTATTGTATACGTTGTACCAGGAACGTTCGCTACCAATAAAGTTTCAGCACCTACGATAGTACCAAAATAAATATCATAAGCAATTGCTCCTACTGAAGCATCCCAGCTTAAAGTTGGAGTTAGAGATACTCCCGCTTGATTATTTAATGGCGCAGTATTTAAAACACAGGCTGGTGGCAGGTTTAATACTCTAATTGTAAAGTTTCCTGAACCAGGTCCTGTCGCGAAATGATAAACTCTAATAAAATAGGTGTTACCAATTACGAATGAATTTCCAGTAAAAGTTTCTGAAAGTCCTGTAGATGCTGCATTTGTACAGCTTCCTGTAAATTGCGACAACGTACCTGTTGGAGTGTTATCGCTCGATTGCCAAACTTCGAATGCAGCATTGTATCCTGCAGCAGAAGTAACAATGATTCTTTGGTCAGCGCTATTTGCGACGAAACTAAACCATTGGTCATCATCGGCGGCGCCAGTACAAACTGTCTGAGGAGAAGCCGTTGCTGCAATAGCATTTGGTAGGATGCTTGATGTTGCAGTACCGTTTACGCTAAGCGCAATAGCACCTGCAATGTTATCGTTAGCAGGAGCAGGAATTACCTCTTGAACCGTTAAAGCAAACTCTCCAGAAGTACCTGAGCCAACTCCATTATGGAAAACACGAATGAAATAAGTCTGACCATTTGGAATCAAACTATCAGCAGTTATTGTCTCGATTGCTCCCGTTGTAGTTGCATTAACGCAAGTTACTTCAGTTAGCGTGCTATCCAAAAGTTGTAGAACTCCGTTGTATCCTGGAGATGAACGCAAGATAATGCTGTAACCAGGTGATGCAGTGGTGTTAAATCTAAACCACACATCGTCGTCTTGGTTTCCAGCAGCACCGCAAGCATTTCCAGCACCAGAATTTGTAGCATTTCTACTGTTGAAGTAGTCTCCACAATAGCTATCAACCGCACCAACTATTACTGGCAATACAATTGCTGAAGCCGACTCATCATTTGATGGAGCACTAGCTGCTGGCGCTGATGTAAGACCCGCATAAGTACCTGGCGTAAGAGTAATCTTAGTGTTACAAGTTGGTATAATATTTAAACTCGTTTGGTTAGTCGAGGCAAAGAAGTTCGTGTTTGCCGTTTGTTGAATTAATCGAGTAGCTGCCGCTGCTGGACTAGATCCATTATAACCAACTGAATAGGAGTAGGCACTATCAAAAGTACCATCAAAACCTTGCATGTCACCATAAATGTACTCGATAACATTTCCAGCTTCGTACAACTTAACTTGGAAATTCAAGTTTGGTCCTGCGATATTAAATCTTTCAAGACCAGCCCACTCTAAAGTAATTACCGCACTTCCAGAACCTAAAGTACCAGAAATCTGATAACGCATAGAGGCGTTTAAATTAGCAAATGCTTGTCCTGTTACAACTAAATCGTCCCAGAATGGCGCTAAAATTAAATTCTGAGCAGTACTTGTCAAATCATTTGTCCATTGTACAGAAGTGGATGCTGTATTAAAAGTCATCCAACCGTTTGTACAAGCTCTAAATCCTGAAACAGTCTGTCCTTGATATTGGAAAGTAGTTCCAGGAAGATTGACAATCGTACTCGTATTATCATCCCCACTAGTAGCGCTTACCCATCCCGAATAAGGAAGACCGGTTCCTCCATTAGCCGGCATAATCGAAGTATAAGTTGAAGAAGATATTGCTGTATTATATGTACAAGTAAGTAAATTAATTACTTGTGTAGCAGATGTAGCGGAAAAACCGCTGCTTGTACAAGATACTAATAAACGATATGAAATTGCCGAAGTAATTTCCGGAGTTGTATAAACAGCGGTTGTTGCACCTGAACCTCCTACAGCATTAACCCAACTAACTCCATTGTCAGTAGATTGTTGCCATTGCAAAGTGATTCCGGTAACACCAGCCGTAAAACCTGTAGAAGTCAAAATTGTGCTGGTATTTGAACATATATTCAACGTACCAGTAATTACTCCAGCAGAAGGGGTTCCAGTACATGGCTGTTGTATATCAACCGAATTAGCACCTATATAAAGTGGTCCCGAAGTCAATTGAGCAACAGTCAGTAAGCGCTGTGCCATTGGAAGATTCGAACCAGCTTGGTTTGTACCAACTGCGGCGCTTGCTCCAATAACACGGCTATTACCATTATTGGCAATGTAAGCACCCGTTCCTAAAAACGCTACCTCATTATTAGTAGCCGCGTAAGCAGAACCTTCCGTTGAGAAAGTCCAGTTTCCGTCAAAGCGTTGAGTCACGTTATAAGCTCCGTCTGTAATCGCAACTGTCGATGTTGTAGTCGCATCTACATATGTACAAGAAAGTTGTCCTGCAGCTAGCGCGGTAGATCTCTCTACAAACGCTGAGCGCTGCTGACCATTTAAATTAACAAAAGGATAGCGACCGCCTGCAGCAGACGGATTCGTTCCAGCAGTAACAGTACTACCAGTTCCCGTAGACGTCCACCAACGGATAAACTTACCGTTTAGGAAACCACCACTAGTATATGATAAGGTTCCAACTGTTGTCGCTGAAATACCTAAACGTAAACTGTTGGCACTTCCTAGAGCAACTAAACCGTTTGTAAAAGTTAAAGTTCCTGAAACCGAAATATTCGAAACATTCCAATTTACACCAATACTGCCTACAGGATTAGTGTTGTTAAATGTAAGGTTGCGAATTTCGTTTGCTGTCCATGTACCCGTACCGCCAATAGTTTGCGGCAATGCACCATTTAAAACTAATGTAGCTCCAGTAATTGAACCCACAGATAAGTTTATTGTTCCCGAGTTTGAAATATTCCCGGCAACATTTAAAGTCTTTCCGGTAGTTCCTTGAAATACATTAAAGGTACCTCCCGTGTTTACCGTTAAATTTCCGGCCACAGTAAAAGCAGTCGGAGCAGTTGCATAAGTAAGTATACCACTTGCACCCTGACCAACTGTTAAGTTATTAACCGCCAAACCTGCGACATCTATTGTTACAGTCGCACCATCTGCAATCGTTGCATTATCAACGCTAGCTGGAACAACTCCACCGACCCATGTCGCTGCACTTGACCAGTTTCCTCCAGTAGTAGTAGAAACAAAATTCCCAGCAGCTCGTGAAGAAACCTGAACATTATCAATAGATGCCGGCGGATTAACAATGTCAGTAATATCCGACTTCCAACTAAAACATAATCTATAAGTTGTTCCGGGAATACCCGAAACAGTGATAGTAGAGTTACTGTAAGCTGCCGAGGAAAGCTTATACATTCCATTTACGGCACCGTTTCCTGCAACCTGTAAACCACCTGCTACAGCTGTATTAGCAACAGGTGTATAAGCAGATGCCAAGCCCCAAAAAACTTTCAAATTATCCCAATCCGAAGTTCCAGAACCTTCTCCGCCTGCTTTCCAAGCAAAATTGATCGTTACTACACCTTCTCCAGCCGGTATCGTTACATCACGATAGATATGCTGAATTGTAGATACTTGAGAATAAGTCCAAGTAAATGGCGAGGCAACCGCAGAAGTTATAAAGGCAGAATTGGTGCCAGTCCCTGGGCCAGCCTCTGTTCCTACCACCCATCGGTCTGTAGAAGAATTGGCAACAGTCCACCCGTTTGCAGCGGGAGTCGAACCATTTTCAAAACCTCCATCCCCTGTTGGAGATACCAAAATTGTCTGTCCATACGAAATACTTCCAAAGAGAACCCCTAGAAGCATTAATAAGGAGGACAACCATGGCTTAAATACAGGAGCACCCCGCTGCGAACCAATCGCCGTACTTTCGTGCCCATTCCCGAGCCAGGTATCCCTACCCGTGCTCAAAAGATTGTAATTTTTACACATAGTTTATAATTAATTAATAACGGCTAAAAGTAGAAAAAAAAGTTAACAATCGTAAGATTTTAAAGAAATATCTAGTTATAACATAAAATGTTTTTCGATAAAAAGGCTAATCGTGGCGCTTTTAACAGAATTTTACGCAAAGTCGATAATTAAGACAGCTAAACTCTTCTACCTCCAATGTTATCGATATGTTAAGAAAAAAGGCTTTGCGTTTAATTTAACACAAAGCCTTAACAAAATACTAACTATCTAGAAATTTACTTCCTATAAAATGCGTTTTTTTCTAAATAATCAAACACTTCCAAAGGAACTAATGGCCTGATATTCTTACCCTCTCGTAACATCGCACGAATCTGGGTGGCCGATAACTCAATAATCGGCGCTTCCACCCAATAAACCGAAGTCGGATATACACCTTTATCGATATCTCTATCTTGAACTCTCGGATAAACGTAAATCGAATAGCGCTCCAATAACAAATCGCCATTCTTCCAAGAATGAATCTGACTCAAATTATCCGCACCCATAATCAAACTAAACTCCTGCTGCGGAAACTTGTCTTCTAAATGTGCCAACGTATGTATCGTGTAATTGGGCTGCGGCAATTTAAACTCGATATCGCTCCCCTTGATTTTATGGTAAGATTCTGTCGCCAAACGAACCATATGCAAACGCTGGTAATCGTCGAGTAAGGTCGACTTCTTTTTATGCGGATTGTGAGGCGTAACCACAAACCACACCTCCTGCAAGTCGGTATGCTCAACCAAATGATTGGCAATTATTAAATGACCTATATGTATGGGATTAAACGAACCAAAAAACAAACCGATTTTCATAGCTTACAGCTCCTCCGAAGCTTGAACTAATCGCAAAAAATCCGAAACCAAACGATATGCATCCGTCTTGGCGTATTCCAAATCGTAATTTTTCAAAACTACGTCGAAATCTTTCGCTGCTTCCAACTCTCTGGTAGCCTTTGCCAAACGCATGGCTATCTTTTCTTCCGATTCTGTCTGGCGGTTGCGCAACCTGCGCTCTAATTCTTCAACCGAAGGCGGACAAACAAAAACAGCCAAGGTCCGATCCGGAAACTGCTGCTTGATGCTTAATCCTCCAACCACATCGATATCAAAAATCACATGCTTACCCGAACTCCAAATGCGTTCCAATTCGCTTTTCAAAGTCCCGTAAAAATTATCTTTATAAACTTCTTCGTATTCCACAAAAGCGTCTTCTGCAATCTTTTGCTGAAAAGCTTCGGCCGACAAAAAGTAGTAATCCTGACCGTCGATTTCATCTCCACGCTTCGGACGAGAAGTTGCCGATATCGAAAAATCCAAATTCAATTCCTTCTGCGAGAGCAAATAGCGAACAATCGTCGTCTTACCTGAACCCGACGGCGCTGAAAAAACCAAAAGCTTACCCTTTTTCATCATTTTTGCTTGCTGCTACAACACATTCAAAATCTGTTCCTTTATTTTCTCTAATTCATCTTTCATCTGAACAACCAAACGCTGCATGCCCGCATGGTTCGCCTTCGATCCCATGGTATTGATCTCTCGACCCATTTCCTGAGCGATAAATCCTAACTTCCTGCCATTGGCTTCCTGACCTGCTAAGGTTTCTATGAAATAATTCAAATGATTTTCTAAACGAACTTTCTCCTCCGTGATATCGTATTTCTCTAAATAAAAAATCAACTCCTGTTCAAACCGATTCTCATCTACAGCCTCTTTAAGTTCGGCCACGGCGGTACGCAAACGCGTCTTCACCGTCTGTAAACGTTCGCCATCCAAATGCAATGCCTCATTCATTAATGTCATGATGTTTGCAATGCGGTGCAAAAACTCTTTTTCTAAAGCCACACCTTCCGATCTGCGAAAAGCTATCAAATCATCCATAGCTTCGCTTGCCAAGTGAGCAACAGCATCATATTCACTCGCATCTATATCCTCACGCTCTGTTTTTAAAGCTTCGGGCATACGAACGGCCATTTTCAATAACTCTATCGTATCCTCGGTATGGTACACTTGCTTGAGTTGCTCGACATAAAGTTTCACAATAGGCACGTTTACTTTGGCAGGCGCTACTTCAGTTGTATTCTCCAAGTAAATATTGAAATCTATTTTGCCACGCTGTAAGGAACTCGATAATTTATTGCGTAAATCGAGCTCCAGCTCACGATATTGCTGCGGAACACGAACGTTTAAATCAAGTCCTTTGCTGTTAAGAGATTTTATTTCTACGGTTATCTTCTTGCCGTCAAGTTGTGCACTTGCCTTGCCAAAGCCCGTCATCGAGTGAATCATAGGTGCTGTAAAAAAGAGCGTAAAGATAACAATAATAGCGCGTTTATTTAGGTAACTGTTTTCTTTTGGGCAATGCGCCGCAAAATGCCACTTCATCAAAAATCAAACTAGCGGCGCCCGCGCTTTTGCTGCAACTCCTCGCGCCTGCCGATGGCGGCGCTGTGGGGTTTCCGCGCCACTCGAGGCAATAGCCGAACTGTCCGAAGGAAATCGCTATTGCGGAAACGAAACGTCCTTACGGGAAAGATCCGTCTGGGAAAAGAGAAGCTAGAGACAAGTCCCGATAGCTATCGGGGTCGATGAATTCGCCGCTATTCGTATCATCTTCCCACCCGAACCCACGTATTGTTGGTGCCTGAGCTTGTCGAAGGCAAGAGAATAATTTTTGGAAAATGACACGTTCTGTGTTTTCCTCAGCGGCGTCGTATTCAGCTAGATTCGGTGTGGTTCGGTGATTTCTGTGCGCTAGAGAAGTTCGGAACGTCAGCTTTTACAAGACAGCATTGTGACCATTGTGAAAAACTTTGTGGAACATTGTGCTCCACCGATACCTAAGCGTACCTATTCTTTAACCGCAAAGGGCGCAAAGATTTACGCAAAGTTCGCAAAGGGATTTTTTGTATTAAGACTTTGATGAATTCACCACTTAACGTATCTTTTTGGAGAAGCTAGACACGAGTTCCGATAGCAATCGGGATCGCGCCGTTCGCCATTTTACGTTTAATGTCCCCGCTCTAACCCACGTATCGTCGTCGCCTGAGCCTGTCGAAGGCTGGTGCGATTTTTTGGTGGCTT
>NZ_JAIXYH010000066.1 GCF_027490375.1 Flavobacterium sp. | reverse complement strand
TCCTTTAAGATCGAAATAATCTGTTCCTCTGAAAATTTTGATGTCTTCATACTGTTTTTCTTTTAAAAGGTTAATTTAACTCTATTTTTAACCTGTTCAAAAAAACCAGCCACTTACCATGTTACTTTCAAATTCAATTCTAATTTCATAAAGTCCGTCGGTTCCCGTGATATGATCGAGGAATTTTTTTGGGACATTTTGAACGGTTCTAATAATCTTAAAAACATATTCTATTTTTTCTTGCACTTTTTCGCTTTGTTCCAAATAGAACTCAATGAAATGGTGTTCGTGAAAAATGATATGTCTTTCAGTATTCACTGCACAAAGTTAACTTTAAAGTTATCGAGATGCAAGCTTTTTAGAAATTTTGTTTAAGATGCGAGCGTCAAAACGCTTTCCGCTATCGTGACAATTGACGAACTTCCCTACATCTTCTCTAATTTTCAAAAACAATGATAAATAATTTATTTACAAATATTTACCATGAAAATACGTTAGATACTTTGAATATGTTAAACTGAAAAGTCGTTCCGTTCATTATCCATTACGGATATACATTTTTTCACTAAACGTTAGTAGAGATTTTTGTAAGCTCATTTTCTTTGGACAATTCGGCTATGGCTTTGGGTGCAGTGGCTTGGAGTTTATGCCTCAAAGTCGGGAGGCTTTGCCTTTACTTTGAAAAGTAATTAAAATCAGTAATTTTATTCAAAGGAAAGCAGAGGTGAACTTTAGACTATGCGGAGCGGGGTGTTGGGATGGTGTTGTGCAACAGTTACCACTGTTACCAGCTGGCTTACTCATACCAATAATGAATTTTTATTGGTAATGACATCCAATTTTTTACTCCAACTATTATTTTGTTCGGGTCTGCTATATCAAAATTAAAATTCAATTCTCTACGGTTGTTGAATTCATTATAATTTGAATAGATTATAAATTCTTTTACAATACATTTAAATAAATTTTCAATTTCATCATAAGTAAATTTATCAAGCCCTTGAACAATATGTATTCCGGTAAAAACTTTGGCTCTGTTTAAATGTATTTCAATACTAAATTCACTTTGGTTATCAGATTTCAATTTTATTGTATACCTTCCACTCATGTAGCTTTTTTCAACTTCTTTAATGTTTTTATCTATTAAAAAGGATTTTAAAACATATTTTATTTCTTTTATTACAGCACCTAAACCATTTCTTTCAAAATTGTTAAGCTTTGCCCACCAATCTTTAAATTCCAAAAGCTCGAAATGAGACAAATGTTTGAGAATATTGAAAAGGTTGATGTAATGAGCTGATTGATGCCCAATGTCAGTCATGGCATTGTATCTGATAAAAAATAATTCAGATTCACTTAGCTGAGCTCGTAATATTTTCGAATACGAAGCTTGATCTACACCTTTAATTTTTGATTTTTCGATAAGTGAATATAATTGATATAAAGTTCTAAAATATATTGAAAAGTCTTCGGCATGATTAGCATAAACTGCTTGAAAAGCTTCTACAGCTTTTTTTCGATTCATAGAAATGTTTTTCGTTGGGACAAATATGTCTTGTAAATAAACCTTCTGATGATGAAAAAAGTCTCTTCCCTTTAGCTCATTTCCGATGATATCATAAGTTTTTAAACTATTGAGATTTTCTTGATGCAGTTTTAGTAATTCAAAAAATGTATTATCAAACTGTTGCTTTAAAAATACATCTTTCCCTTCTTTAGATTCTTGACGTTGTAAAGCTAATGTCTCAAATAATAAAATAATACCAACTATTGAGAAAATAGTTCCTGTAAAACCTCCAATAAAATCTCCAATTTGACCTACGCTTGGCATATCTAAAGTGCCATCAGCATCCATGAATTTATCGATGTATAAAGCTTTTATACTGAAAAGCAGGATTATGATAAAACCTAAAATTGATAAAATTATAGAAAGGGTTACGCGTTTTTTCATTTAAAGTAGATTTTCCTAAAGCTTGCTGGTAACGTTTTGCAGCTACCCGAAGGTGGCTATTTCGAAGCACTTCACTGTCAACCAAGCATAAAATTTGATAGAAGCACAAAGCTTGATTCAACCACTGAACCGCCACTTTTGGGTAGGTGCTGTTGGTAGCAGTATTTATTCTTTTACAGTTAATTCATATTCTTCCAACTCAGCATGAATAGTTTTGATTTCAGCGTTTAACTGGTTCAAATATTCAATGCATATGTTGTTGTATAAGTCTGAGCTTTCATCTTCTAACTCAAATTCAAACAATCCTCTTTTTAATTCTTTTAAAATCAAGTTGAACGCTGACTTTACATTATTTGGATTATCATCTGTCAGTGTGATTTGGATTGGATTCTCACCAATTTCAAGAACTAAATATGTATGTAGTTCTTCTCTTTTAATTTTTGCTTTTTTAGTTTCCATAAATTTTACCTCTTTCACCAAAGGCGTCTTTACCACCTTCTAAAGTTTTCATACTAATTTCTTTCCAATCAAGAATAGGCATAGAGCCATAAATACAAGTCAATGAATTAGAAAATGGATTGCCAGTTAAAGTAAATCCCTTTCCGTGGTCGTGAAGACGATAGATTGAATTATATGGCAATGTCCTTACTGCAATATTTGCATCATGAGTGGCGATAATAACTTTTCTTGCAAGTAAAGCCTTTTCTTTAATTAAGGGAACTATTACATCATTAATATAATCGTTACCAAGGCTTTTTTCAGGTTCATCAATGATATAAATATCTTTATCTTCCGCTAGCTCTTTATGTAATAAAATCATTGATGATTCACCATTCGAAGGACTATAAATGGTTCCGTTGAGAGTGAAATGTTTGAATTTTAAAAGCAAGTCACTAAGTGAGTTAATAGAGTCTATATGTTCTATCTCATTTAACTCTGTAATTTTTAGAAATAATTCATTTGAATGAATATGTCTTAAAATTGAGTAAATCGATGTAGCAAATTCTTTTTGAGGTGTTTTATAAACATTTTTTACAGGCGTATAGTCCCCATTTGCAAGTGAGCCATTTTGAAAAATTAAATTGGTCTTACAAATTAATTCTCCTTTTTCACCAAGGCTTCCTGCGTATTCTTCAAGAGCATTTATTGGCTGATTAATTAGTTTAGTTATTTTTTTCGAAGCTCGTTCTATTTTAATGCGATTTCTTGAATACTCTAAAAAGCCTGTTTTTGTCGGCTTAGGTGGTTGGTTTGTTTTTTTTGCATTTTCATTATTGAAACAGTAAATAATACCATTAAGTAGTTTGATGCTTCTATTTTCTAAAAAGTTACGTTCTGTTTCATTTTTTAGTTGATCTAGTATTCTTTCTATAATATTCCTAAGTTCGTTAATCAATTCAATGTCAACATATTTATTGATTTCTGAATTTTCATCTATATATTCATTAAAGGATTTGAAATTATTAAGGATTTCAGTTATTTCATCAAGAATTCTTTCTGACTGAGTGTCATCTTCTTGAGTGATATTCTTAATTTTTAACTTTTGGGATATTTTGTTTGTTTCTTGAAATGAAAAATGTAAAACATACTTATTTAATGTCGTTACTTTATCTTCGGTTACATTTTTCAAAAATCGTATTTCATCGACACATTCATCAATTCCAAAATCAGAAGCATTACAATTGAATGAATTTCCTTTAATGTCATAAACATTATTCAAATGACTATCATTCGATTTATAAACGTAAGTTTTATGTCCCTTACTATTATAATGTTTAGATATTGCTTCCAAAATATCTGTTTTACCTGTCCCTTTGCTACCGAAAAGAATATTAATATCAGAGTAAATATCTAAAATGACTTTTTCAAATGGGTCGCTTTTAAAAGGAAATAGCTCAATAATTTCCTTAGATTTCTTATCTAAAATTGTATTTATTGTTGCTTCATCTTTTTCAAGTAAAAGGCAGAATTGTTCAAAACTCTCTACAGGAATGAAAGTGGTCGGCTTTTTCGACAGTTTGTAAATATAGTTTTTTGATTTGAAATTTGTTTTGAACTGAAACGGAATCGAGCTCTGCTGAGGAGCAACTCGCCAGGGTTAAGTTCACC
>NZ_JAIXYH010000039.1 GCF_027490375.1 Flavobacterium sp. | reverse complement strand
TGAAAAAAATTGAAGTGTTCAATACGCTTGGCCAGTTAGTGATTAGCGTTGTACAACCCAGCAATGAAGAAGTGGTTGATGTATCTCGTTTAGCTGCGGGCAATTATTTTGTGAAAATGTATTCTGAAAAAGGAGTAGGAGTAGCGAAGGTTGTGAAGGAATAATTTAGAGCGCATAAAATTTTTATCATAGAAGTTATTTTGAAGCATTCTTTTTTTGGCTTTAAGAATTGATAATAAGATTGAAAATCGCCTGATTAACAATAGTTTTATCTAAATCATAATTATCATGAAGCAGTTTTACTTACTTTTAGCTATATTTCTCGTAAACTTTTGTACAAGCCAAGTTATAACTTTTACCGATCCAGTATTTAAGAGTAAGCTACTGCAGTCGGCAACTACAAACAGTATTGCCAAAGGGGTCAATGGCAATAACATCAAGATAGATGCCAATAACAATCAGCAAATCGAAGCAAGCGAAGCTCTTGCAGTTTATCAGCTGAACGTCTCTAATTCAGGGATTTCAAACTTACAAGAGATCAGTAATTTCACAAACTTAACGTCGCTAATATGTAATTCGAACTCGCTAACCTCTCTTGATGTTTCGATGTTAGCAAATCTTCAGTTGTTGAATTGTCGTTTAAACGATTTAACATCGCTTAACGTTTCGGGTGCAAATGCGCTAATTACGCTGATTTGTGAGAGAAATGAGTTACAATCATTAAATATACAGAGCTTAACTAATCTAGTAACTCTGCAATGCGGTAATAATAATTTAACTACACTCAATAGCAGTGCCAATGCGGGTTTGATTACTTTATCGTGCAATCAAAATGAATTAAATAATCTGGATGTTACCTCAAATACGCAGCTGAAAAATTTGAATTGTAGTTTGAACGATATTTCTGCATTAAACTTAACTGGGCTTACAGCTTTGCAACGCCTAGAGGCTGCTTCGAATAATTTAACTTCGATTGATTTAGCGCCGCAAACAGATTTGAGATATATTGATGTATCCAAAAATGCGATAGCTCAGATCGATTTGGCTAACAACATCTTATTGACAGGTATTTTAATTTTTGAGAATGATCTAACTAATCTCGATGTTTCGATGCTACAACAGTTAATCAATTTAGATTGTAATACTAATAATTTGACGACTTTAAGCATTACGAATTTGTCTTCTTTAGTAAATTTGAACTGTAGTGCAAATCAGCTTCAAACTTTTACGGCTAGCAACTTACCACAACTGGATGCCATTAATTGTTCAAATAACCAACTTGCTAATCTTAATTTTTCGAGCTTGCCAGAATTAGGCGTACTTGACTTTAGTCAAAATCAAATTACATCTTTTGATTGTACTCCATTTACGCAGCTTTTTCAGTTGAGTTGTAGTGGAAATTTGTTAACCTCTTTGATTTTTCAAACAGGCGGAGGGACTTTAGAAACTGTTAACGCATCGTACAATCAATTAACGACAATTAATGTGCCTTCAATTGCTTTTTTAGATTTATCGCACAATAATTTAACTTCAATAAACGGCGCTTTCGGTATGTCGGTGAACTTATCACACAATAATTTAACTACTATTAATGTAGGATTTTGTGATCAGTTAAATGTTTCGAATAATCAGCTAACAGCGATAACGTTTTCATCAACGGATCCGCAGTCCCTCACTCTACTTAACTGTTCTTCTAACAATTTGATTACTTTAGAAATTCCTTCGTCTTACTTATCGTTGAATGCAGATAATAATCCCTTACAGTCCATTTTTATTCCCAATGTTACAAGTATAAGCAACTTCTCGCTTTTAAATGTGACTAACTTAGAGTATGTATGCACACATCCCTCAAGTATTTCTTTAGTTGATTCAAAACTTGCAGAAAATGGTCATACAAATACCGAAGTAAATTCCTACTGCGTTTTCACACCCGGAGGTTCATTTTACACGATTTCAGGCAACCAGCGGTATAATTTTAGCGGTTCGTCTTGCTCGAGTTCGGATCCGATTGTTCCTAATCTAAAATTTAATATCACCAACGGGTCTGTAAATGGCACGATTATTTCCGACGAGTCGGGAGCCTATTCGATTCCAGTTCAAGCTGGGCAACACACCGTAACTCCTGTAGTTCCGTCTTCTGCTTATTATTCTATTTCGCCAACTAGTTTCGTGGCAAATTTCCCAACTCAGGCTAGTCCACTGCTACAAAATTTTTGTATCACGGCAAATGGTACTTTTCCAGACATAGAAGTTAATCTGATTCCTATAGGGAATGCCAGACCTGGCTTTGACTCGTTTTATAAAGTGCTTGTAAAAAATGTTGGTACCACCGTTCAATCGGGTTCAGTAGTATTCACTTACGACGAATCTGTTTCTGATTTAATAGAAGCTGTTCCAAGTTCTACCTCACTAAATACAGGTTCGGTTTCATGGACACTGAGTAATTTAGCACCTTTTAACCAACAAGAGTTTTTTGTTACGCTTAACCACAATTCTCCTATGGAAACCCCAGCTCTAAACAGCGACGACTTGTTGACTTTTACTGCTGGATTACAAACTGCCGCTGCCGATACAACCCCAGATAACAACATTTCAACCTTATCGCAAATAGTAGTAAATTCATTCGATCCAAACGACAAAACATGCCTAGCCGGACCAACACTTGGCCCAGAGCAAGTAGGAAAGTTTGTGAACTATATGATTCGTTTTGAAAACACAGGTACTGCAGCAGCGGAACGTGTAATTATTACCGATCGAATTGATACCGCAAAATTCGATATCAGCACATTAACTCCTCTAGATTCAAGCCATCCGTTTACTACGCGTATTTCCAACGGCAATCGTGTTGAGTTTATTTTCGAAAACATCCAATTGGGCTTTACCGACGAGACAAACGACGGTTATGTGGTATTTAAAATTAAAACGGTTCCTACTTTAGTTGTAGGCGATACCTTCAGTAACAGCGCTGCAATTTACTTTGATTTTAACTATCCGATTTTTACCAACGACGCTATTACCGAAGTTCAAGTTTTGGGAACGGAAAATTTCGATTGGCAGAAATCGTTTTCCGTATTTCCTAATCCAATGAATGCCGAGCTGACTGTAAAGAGTTTGACTGATGCTTCAGTGAAAAAAATTGAAGTGTTCAATACGCTTGGCCAGTTAGTGATTAGCGTTGTACAACCCAG
>NZ_JAIXYH010000035.1 GCF_027490375.1 Flavobacterium sp. | reverse complement strand
TTCCAAGAAATTCTTTCGCCAACTGTACAACCAAATTTAAAACGAGAACAAAACGTATAGTAACGATTTTCGCGTTAGGGATTACCTTCGGTCAGTTCTGCTAAAGCCTCGGGCGCAGCGGAAAGCCCAACGGAAGCAATGAACTCCCACCAAACGTCTACAGCCGGAACGCCATAAAAAAACCGCTACGAAATGCAGCGGTTTAAAACGGGTGTATTTTGTTTTAAGCTTAGTGCTTTACAATTTTTACCGTGTAAGAGCTTCCTGAAGCCATTCGAACTTTAATAAAATAGAAACCAGCTGAAATAGTAGATAAATCGAGTGTCGTCGTATTTGTAGCATTGTTTTTATCTAAAATTAGCTGTCCTGTAGTCGAGTAGATAGAGATATTTTCAAGCGTTTCGTTCGCATTGATGTTTTTTATGTTAATCTCATTGGTTACTGGATTTGGATAGATTTTTAAAGTATGTCGTATTTGCTCGTCTATTGAAAGCACTTCGAAAAACACTGTTTCGTGCATGTTGGTGAATATAGGCGGATTGGTGTCGAAGTAAATCGCCGCACCATTTGGAATGGTTTCATTTGCAACTTCGCTCGAATTAAGTTTAACTCTAAAGGTTACGTATCCTTTGCTTAAATTTTCGTTTGTACTTGCCGCTGGTAGCTGTATGTTGGGAAATTCCCAAACAAGCTTGTTGTTTTCAATAGTTAGATAATAATAATGGCTGGAAGCAATCATCTCTACCGAATTGGGATCAAGTCTGTCGTTTAAGAAATCTTCAATTCGTACATCGATGGCAGATGCATTTCCTAAATTTTGAAAGTTTATGGTATACACGAGATAGCTTGAATCGTCGAATTCTGCGACATTTATGCGTCCGCCTCGTTGTTCAAGTTTGTTATTTGGATCGTATGCGGCAATTACTGTTGTTCCAATACTTGCTGTGTTATTTGCTACTGCTGTTTCATTGTTAACAACACTTACCGTTGCCTGAGCGTTTAAAATTTGGTCTAGGCTAACAATTGGGATGTTAGGGACAGAAACTTTAAAGTTTATTATTTTGTAGCTTCCCACGGCTAGGTTATTAATAGGGTAAGTGAATCCAGTTTCGGTCACTTGTGCACCGGCGTCCAAGTTTTGAAGCGTCGTAGCGGGATCTTTAGTAAAAGTTAGTGTTGTATTAGCGGTTTGTGTACCATAGTTTGTTACAATTAGTTTTTGCGTGTAAGAAAATCCTGCGCGCGCTTCGGCATCTTGTAACGCCGTAACAGCAACATTACCTACCTGTTGTGTGAAAGTAACTGGAAAAAAGAGAGATTGTACACCACTGCTTGCCGTGACGGTTTGGGAGGCACTTGGAGTAAATGCGTAGTCTGAAAATTCTTCAAGGACTTCATAAGTTATCACATAACTGTCGGTTTCTTCGCTTGGAAACAAGCCATATAACCCCAATGAAGATTGCACATCAAAACCTGGAAGTACATTATTTTTCACAATATGAAATTTTCCTCCATTGAAAGTGCTTTCTTCCGAATCTTTTACGCCGTTATTGTTATCATCAATGTAAGGAATCAACTGGATTCGATTAATGCATTCTGTTTGAGCTGCGCCTGCTTGACCAAAATTAGTTTGTACTAACTTTATTTTACCTTCTGAACCGTTAAAATTGGTGATAAGTAAGATGTAATACTGACCTTCTTGTGCATTGTTTATAGTTAACGTTTCCACATAACTTGCAGAGTAACTACAATCTATTATGTTGTTGAAGGGATAGAAGTTTGGATTAACTGTATTATTCGGACAGGGAGAAGGCGAACACCCTCCCGCGACGATTGCACCGCAGCTTTCGGGACTGTCGAAGGGACCCCATGCAACGAAATCAACATCCATATTATTTCCAACTGGGTTGCCATTTTGGTCAAATGCACTATTTTGCAGAATTTGTACATTTAAGTCGCCAGCTGTTCCTATTTTTAAAAAGTAGTAAACTGGATTTGGTGTGGAAAACAAACAAGCCATTTGTTGGGAACTCGGACTACCTGTTATGTTTTGAAAGATATATGGTTCAAAGGAAGAAGATGTGCACAATTGTTGTGCCGTTTGACAAGCCGAGACATATTCTATTGCCAAGTACAAGTTATCAATGGGCGGAATTGCAGCATTAGATACAATTCGGATGTAGTAAGTTCCTGTCGTTGGCAATGTAATAGTTTGCGAATCTGTAAGATTACCGCAGTGTGTTGCAGTAAGATTCCCGCAAGATCCACTCAAAATTTGTACTTGAAAGTTTGACGAAACCGCGGTACTCGTTGGAATGATAAATTTAATTTTGGTTTCGTTAGCGGTTACTTTATACCACACATCCTTTCCATTAGGCAAACAATTTGTATTGAAATTGTTACTCGTAGAAAGCGCGAGCTTAGGGGAGAAAAAGTTTTGAGGCGTCCCTGGATAGTTGATAGCCAGATTTATTGCGTCGGGGCAAAAATCATTTTCAGGCGCTTGTGCGACTGTCAAATTGATTTTAAAATTAATATCAAAGCAAGGATAACTGCCACGTCCGATGGCAATTAAATATTCCACGCCAGGGGTAAGTCCAGTAAAAACTATTTCGTTTGAATTATTTGCACATTTTAAAAAAGTTGGTGAACTACAAGTACCCGACAGTAGTTTTACATCTAATCCTAGGCAATTCTCGCTAAGAGTTATTTGATGATTTGGGCTTGTTGCAACAAATTTATAGAACACATTTTGATCCATAGAACAACCGCCACCAAGTGCATTATCTTCTTCAGCACCAATAATGTAGCCGCTTAGTGTGTTTTCGTTTTCTAAACTACTTGAAGAAGCAACAGATAAAACACTTGCATTTGAACAAGAAGTATTCGTAGGGATAGTTGCTAGAAAAAAACGCACCGATCTATCTTCTAACGCTTGACTTAAGTTAACGCTCAATAATCTTAAATAGTAAGTGTTTCCAACAGTCAAATTTTCATATTTCTTTTCATTACCGACGTAGGTGCAGGAAAGTTGAGTATAAATATTATTTTCATAAGCGTAGAGAGCTAATTTTCCAATTAGGAAAGTTGCCTCAGCCGATATCAACGAAACAAGCTTATCGCTCGTTGCAGTGAACTTAAACCATTTATCGTCAGCTGTCACATCACATCCGGCCCCTATCAAACTCACAGTAGATGGCGTTGTACCACGGAAGTTGGTTGTGGTAATATAGCTTTCAATCGAGCCAACGCCATTATAAATGGGTATCTCTACCGCATTTTCTATTAAATCATTTGCCGTGCCAGTTTTTAAAAAACGCGCGCTTGGGTTACTCCATACCGACGAAACATCGGTACTGCAATTGGTGCGAACTGAAATATAATATGTGGTTTCGGGTTCTAAAACTTGAGAAAAAACCGCAGTCGTAGAAGTAACCGTTTGCTCAAT
This sequence comes from Flavobacterium sp., assembly GCF_027490375.1. Classification (GTDB taxonomy): domain Bacteria; phylum Bacteroidota; class Bacteroidia; order Flavobacteriales; family Flavobacteriaceae; genus Flavobacterium. The sequence goes on along the minus strand of NZ_JAIXYH010000035.1, from coordinate 530 downwards.
TGTAGTTGAAGACTCAAAATTATTCAAGTCTTTTATTAATCTAACTGTATAGGAAGTGGCATTGTTAACTTGATTCCACGATACAGTAGCACTATTAGAGCCAATAGATGAATTTACAGCATAAATCTCAGTCGGTGAATAACACTGAGCAAATACACAAAACGGAACAAAAAAAGCAGCAATAAAAAGTAGTGTTATTCTCATAATTAAAATAATAGTAGTGCGGTCTAAAGATAGACTAAAGGTGCTTAATATTATAGAAATCAGATAAATTAATTTGTATTTTTTTGAGTTTATCCTTGTTTTAAAAGATATTCATTGGAATTGCTAGGTATGTTTTTTCAGTAATTTTTATTTATAAACATGCCTAGAATCAACTTCAATAGCCTTTTTTAAAGTCAATCTTAAATTTTTGGGTGTGCCGGCGCAGTGGTGGCTTCGCCGCGTAGTAGTGGCGCCGTCGCGTGCTCCATTGTATCTTTTAAGCAGCTATTTAGTGGAAATTCCGTACGCTTAAAAGGATGCCATTG